>JBJTRF010000122.1:0-12495 GCA_046076025.1 Ilumatobacteraceae bacterium | reverse complement strand
GACTCGCCGCGTCGCACCCTGCCACGCGGCACGTCGAACTCGCGGCGGTCGACGGTGATGATCCGGTTGTCGCGAACTCCCTGTCGCAGCATCGACACCACCGTGGTCCACAGCGCCTGCAACTCGGCGGCATCGCAGTCGACGCCGCGTCGCTCGGGGTTGATGCCGTTCACGAAGAGTGCCTCGGCGCGGTACACGTTGCCCACGCCGGCGAGCACCCGTTGGTCGAGGAGCAGCTGCCCGATCGACTGCGTGCTGCGCGCGATGCGCGCCAGCGCAGCGTCGCGGTCGGCGTCGCGCCGGAGGGGATCCGGCCCGAGGCGGTCGACGATCGCCTTGCGGTCGTCCGGCGTGCCGATGCTGCAGTCGGTCGGACCGGAGAGGTCGATGGTGGCGAGTTCGGTCGTCATGCGCATGCGCACCTGTCCCTGCGGCTCGGGCGGGACAGTCGTCTGATGGACGCGGAATCGACCGAAGAGCCCGAGGTGCACGTGGCCGATGCGGCCATTCGACCAGTGGTAGAAGAGGTGCTTGCCATAGGCCTCGATACGGTCGAGTCGCACCCCGTCGACGAGTCGGGCGCCTGCCTCGAAGCGTCCCTGAGGCGACGACACGGCCACGGCGCGGCCCGCGAGGAGCGGCGCATGGTCCTTGGCGATGCGGTGGATGGTGTGGCCCTCGGGCATGGTGTTGCTGACGCTACGGTGGAAGTCCGGTGACGCTCCATCTCGACGACCGCGAACTTGGCTCGTGCGTGGGCTGCGGGCTGTGCCTGCCGCACTGTCCGACCTTCCGGGTCACGGGCGAAGAGGCACTGTCGCCCCGGGGGCGGATTGCGGCGATGCGTGCCGTGCAGTGGGAGGGTGCGCCGGTGACGCCCTCGTTCGTGTCGTTCATGGAGACCTGCGTGCAGTGCCGGGGCTGCGAGCCGGCCTGCCCGTCGGGGGTGCCCTATGGCCGCCTCCAGGAGGGAGTCCGCGAGGCACTGGCATCCTCGCGGCGCATCACGCCGTGGTGGCAGCGGGCCGCGTTCGGGGTGCTTGGTCGGCACCGCCTGCTCCTCGCCGGATCGACAGCGCTGCGCGTGGCCCAGCGATTCCGCCTGCTGCCGCGGCGACTCGTGCGGCGGCGCCTGGGAATCGATCTCGTACCCGCACGGGGCGCGCGTGTGCGGTCGACCGGCACCGATGCGTGGCTCTTCACCGGGTGCGTCATGGACGCATGGATGCGCGGCACGCATCGCAGCACGGCGGCGGTGCTCGACCACCTCGGCGTCGGCTACCGGGCCACCACTGCTGGCTGCTGCGGCGCGCTGCACGTGCACGCGGGGCTTGCCGGCGACGCTCGCCGGCTCGCCGAGGCCGTGATGCGGTCGATGCCCGGCGATGCGCCGGTGGTGGTGAACTCGGCCGGATGCGGTGCTGCGCTGAAGGACTACGGGCACCTGCTCGGCACGCCAGAGGCGGCGGCCTTCGCGTCGCGCGTGGTGGACGCCTGCGAGTTCGTCGCCGCTCGCGCCGACCTGCTGCGGCCGGTCCGCCACCTCGGCCGGGTTGCCGTGCACGATCCGTGTCACCTGCGGCACGTGCAACGTGCCCATCTCGACGTCCGGCGGGCGCTCCGCGATGTCGCCGATCTCGTCGAACTCGACAACGACGGCCTGTGCTGCGGCGCAGGAGGCGCCTATTCCGCGTTGCAGCCCGATCTCGCCGTGCTGATGCGCGACCGCACGCTTGCGGCCATCGCCCGCACCGGTGCGCCGGTCATTGCCAGCGCGAATCCCGGGTGCATGCTGCATCTCGCCGCCGGCGGTGTCGACGTTCGCCATCCGATGGACCTGCTTGCCGCTGCGCTGAACGGAGACTGACCGATGCCCGCCGACGAACTGTCGAATCTCGCCGATCGAGTCGACGCGATCGCCGCCGAACTCGACGACGTGATGTTCGACCGGCTGCGCGCCGCTGCGGCAGCGCGGGCGGGGCGTCCCGCAGCTGACCGCCGCCTGCTGCAGGCGCGACGCTCGCTCGACAAGGCAGCGCGGATCCTGCGCGACGCGAATGCCGGCGACGACGAGCCGGGCGACGAGTAGCCGGGCGACGGGTGCGCGGTGCCCCGAGCCGTCGGCTCAGCTGGCGGGTTCGAAGGTGTTGATCAGGTCGATCATCTCGCGCAGGTCGCCGTACCCGTGCTTCGCGAACTCGAAGGCGATGCGGTGCAGGTGCACGCGGTCGCCGTCGCGGACCTCAGGGGGGAATGGTTCCGTCCGCTCGAAGGTGCCGCTGGCGCTCAGGTGCCCGAATCGCTCGCCGAGCACGGCCAGCTGGGCGTCAGTGACGGGATGCTGCACCCTGACCACGAGGGTGTCGCCGACGTAGCGCATCGAGTCGTAGTTGCGGTAGAAGCCCACGATCTCGGCCACTGCCTCGTCGCACGATTCGGTGATGAGGTAGAGGTGGCGGTCGGTGCCGGCCACCAGCCGTCGCTCGACCAGCTGCTCGCGCACGAATGCATCGACGGTCTCCCAATACGGGTCGCCCGGCGTGTCGAGGAACACGATGGGCACGGGAATGCCCTTGCCGGTCTGGGTGAGGGTGAGCAGCTCGAAGGTCTCGTCGAGCGTGCCGAAGCCGCCCGGCAGGCACACGAAGCCCCGGCTCTCCTTCACCAGCATCAGCTTGCGCGTGAAGAAGTACCGCATGCTGACGTACTTGGGGTCGCCGGCGATCACGGGATTGGCCCCCTGCTCGAAGGGCAGCTTGATCGACACGCCGATCGAGCGGTCGCGTCCGGCGCCCTCCATGCCCGCCTGCATGATGCCCGGTCCAGCGCCGGTGACGACCATCCAGCCCCGCTCGGCCAGGCGGCTCGCCACCTCGCGGGCGGCGGCATAGAGCGGGTCGTTCACGGCAGTGCGCGCCGAGCCGAAGATGCTCACCTTGGGAATGCCGCGCGTGGCGTCGAACATCGCGAATGCGTCGGCCATCTCGCGAAGGGCGACGCCGGCGATCTTCAGGTCGAGCGTGGCCGGCTGCTGCTGCACGAGGCCGACTGCGGAGCGAAGCAGGTGGCGCGCAAGTCGGCGGTCGTACGAGTCGGCGACCTGTGGCTCGAGGGCGCGCAGCAGGGCATCGAGTGCTGCCTCGACGCCGGCCTCCGGCGGGACGGCACCGGACCCTGGATCAGCGTCCTCGGAGGTCATGCCGAGAACGAGGCCGCCTTGTCGGCCAGCGCCGCCAGCAGGTCGTCGAAGCTCGACTGGAAGCTGGTCACGCCCTCGCGCTCGAGTTGTGCTGCGACGTCGTCGACGTCGACGCCGACCGTGGCCAGTTGGGCCCACGACCTGCGGGCAGCCTCGACGTGGTCGGGCCGGTCGATGGTGCGAGCCGGGGTGCCGTGGTCGGCGAAGGCGTCGATGGTGGCGTCGGGCAGCGTGTTGACCGTGTCGGGGCCAATGAGCTCGTCGACGTACAGCGTGTCGGGGTAGGCGGGATTCTTGGTGCTGGTGCTGGCCCACAGCGGACGCTGCACCCTGGCGCCCCGTCGGGCGAGCGCGTCCCAGCGCGGTCCGCTGAAGGACTGGACGAAGGCCTGGTAGGCGAGCCGTGCCTGCGACACCGCCGCCGTGCCGCGGAGGGCCAGTGCCGCCGGTGTGCCGAGTGCGTCGAGGCGGCGGTCGACTTCGGTATCGACCCGGCTGATGAAGAAGCTCGCCACGCTCGCCACCCGAGCGAGGTCGGCGTCGGCGGACTCGGCGTACCGCTCGAGGCCGCGGATGTAGGCATCCATCACCCTCTGGTAGCGGTCGAGGCTGAAGATGAGGGTGACGTTGACATTGCGCCCCTCGGCGATCATCTGCTCGATGGCGGGAATGCTCTCGAGCGTCGCCGGGATCTTCACCATCAGGTTCGGCCGGTCGATGTCGAGATGGAGCCGGCGTGCGGCCGCCTCGGTGCCCGGTCCGTCAGTTGCCAGTCCGGGGTCGACCTCCACGCTCACGAACCCGTCGGTCCCGCCCGATGCCGCGTGCAGCGGCGCAAAGGTGTCGAGGGCACCCCTGATGTCGGCGAGAACGAGCGCCCAGTAGTGGTCGACGACCTCGCCACCGCCGGCGACGAGGGCGCGGAACTGCTCGTCGTAGTCGGCGGAGCCCTGGATGGCCTTCTGGAAGATCGTGGGATTGCTGGTGAGGCCGCGGATGCCGCGGTTGACCTGCCGGGCCAACTCGCCGGAGGTGATGTAGCTGCGCCGCAGGTTGTCGAGCCACGGACTCTGTCCGTGGTCGCGGTGCAGGGCACGCAGTCGCTCGCTCATGTCGGTCTCCTGATGTGCTGCGGGGGGAGCGGGCGTGACATGGATCAGCGGGTGCAGGCGAGCGCCCGTGCCCGCTCCACGACGTTGCCGACGCTGATGCCGAGGCGTTCGAGCGCCACGCTGCCGGGCGCACTGGCCCCGAACCTGTCGATGCCCACCGACTCGTCGGCGAAGGCCGCCCATCCGAAGGTGCTCGCCGCCTCGACCGACAGCACCGGCACGTCCTCGGGCAGGACCGCCCGGCGATAGTCGACCGACTGGGCAGCGAAGCGATCCCACGACGGCATGCTGACCACGCGCGCCGCCACTCCGGCCGCAGCGAGCTCGTCGGCAGCGTCGACGCACAGCGCCACCTCGCTGCCGGTGGCAACCAGCACGACCGCAGGGCTGTCGGCATCGCGCACGACGGCTGCGCCGCGCTCGACCGCCGAGCCGTCGGTGCAGACGCGCACGTTCTGGCGGCTGAGGACGAGGGCGGTGGGCCCGTCATGCTCGACGGCGACCCGCCACGCGGCAACGGTCTCGTTGGCGTCGGCTGGCCGGATCACCTGCAGGCCGGGAATGGCGCGCAGCGTGGCGAGGTGCTCGACCGGCTGGTGCGTGGGGCCATCCTCGCCGACGCCCACCGAGTCGTGGGTGAACACGAAGACCGCCTTTGCCCGGCTGAGCGCCGCCAGTCGCACCGGCGGGCGCATGTAGTCGAGGAAGACGAAGAAGGTGCCGCCCACGGGCAGGACGCCGCCGTGCAGGGCCATGCCCACCATCGCCGAGCCCATGGCGTGCTCGCGCACGCCGTAGTACACCTGCCGACCGGCAGGCTCGGCCGGCGTGGCGGCGGCATGGCCGATGAGCCTCGTGCCGGTGTTGCCCGTGAGATCGGCGGCGCCCGCCATGATCGAGGGCATCATCGGGAGCGCGGCGTTCATTGCCTTCTCGACGGCGACGCGCGTGGCGATCGATTCGCCCTGGTCGAAGTGCGGCAGGGCGTCGGCCCAGCCCGGCAGGCCGGTGGCCGACCAGCAGGCATCCCACTCGGGCCCGTCGATGGCGCTGGCGGCACGTCGCTGCAGCCAGGCGGCACGCTCGGCGGCGCCGCGCTCGGCGACGTGCGCCCGGTATGCGCTGACGAGGTCGGCGGGAGCCCAGAACGGCTCGTCGGGAATGCCCATCGCTGCCTTGGTGCGCGATGCGTGGTCGGCGGTGAACGGGTTGCCGTGCGCCTCGTGCCGGTCGGTGAGGTCGGGGCTGGGGTAGCCGATGTGCGATCGCAGCACCAGCAGGCTGGGGCGGTCGTCGACGGCCATGGCCCGGCGGAGGCCTGCCTCGAGCGCGTCGAGGTCGTTGGCGCAGTCGCCCAGCTGCTCGACGTGCCAGCCGTACGAGGTGAAGCGGCCGATGACATCGTCGCTGCACGACAGTGCCGTGTCGCCGTCGATGGTGACGTGGTTGTCGTCGAAGATGCAGATGAGTCCGCCGAGGCGCTGGTGCCCCGCGAGCGACGCGGCCTCGTGGCTGACACCCTCCATCAGGCAGCCGTCGCCGGCGATGACGAAGGTGTGGTGCTGCATGACGTCGGCGCCGAATCGGGCGCGCAAGCTGCGCTCGGCGAGCGCCATGCCGACGGCGTTGGCGAAACCCTGTCCGAGTGGGCCGGTGGTGACCTCGACGCCGGCGGTGTGCCCGGCCTCCGGATGGCCGGGAGTGGCCGACTCCCACTGGCGGAACGCCTGCAGGTCGGCGAGTTCGAGGCCGTACCCGGCGAGGAACAGCATGGCGTACTGCAGGATCGACGCATGCCCTGCCGAGAGGATGAACCGGTCGCGGTCGGGCCAGTGCGGGTCGGCGGGATCGTGGCGCATGATGCGCGAGTAGAGGACGTGGGCGAGCGGCGCGAGCGCCATGGCGGTTCCCTGATGGCCGCTCTTGGCCTTCAGCGGCGCGTCCATCGCCATGCCGCGTACGAGTGAGATCGCTAGCTGTTCCTGGTCGCCGGTGAGCACGCTGGCGACTGTAACGGGCAGGTCAGCCCGCAGGAGGGAGCAGCGTGAGCGGCACGAGGTGCCACGGCCCGCGGTCGACCCGGCAGTGGGCGACGACCTGCCGGTACTCGCCGAACTCGAGCTCGGGGCGCACGAGCCGGTAGGTGAACTTGCCGGGCTCGACCTGGAATGGGCTCGCGTTTCGGGCTAGTTCGTCGTCGTCCTCGGCGGCGCCGGCACGGAACACCGCCTCGAACACCCCGCTGCCCTTCTCGTCGGGCGGGCACCAGATCAGCCCGAGCAGGTGCGGCGTCACGGTGACGGGCACTGGCTGCGGCGACGCCATCGAGAACAGCGCGCCGGTGATGTCGATGCGCGTCGACGGACCGGGCGCCTGGCGCATCTCGAAGTTCTCGACGAAGAGCGCGGCGACAATCTGCATGCGGCGAGGGTAGCGAGCGCAACCGGCGGGTCGCCTGTCCAGCACCGCCTGCAGGGTGCGAGCCCGGTCGTGCGGCCGCTACGTTCCTGCCATGGGCGAGATCGGGGGACGTGCGGCGGGCTTCGCGCCGGCCTCCGACGAGGTGCTTGAGCGCTGGTCGGCGTTCGGCCGATGGGACCGCCCGTACTTCCCGTCCCTCGTCGGCCTCGTCGTCGAGGAGGTGCGCACCGACTACTGCAGGATGCGCCTTCCGTACCGGCCCGAACTCGAACAGCCTGCCGGCATCGTGCACGGCGGGGCGATCGCCACGGTGCTCGACACCGTGGTGGTGCCGGCAGTGGGGCAGGCCTACGGGCCAGACGCCCGATTCAGCACGGTCGACTTCCACGTGCAGTACCTGGCGCCGCTCGTCCGCGAGGACGGCATCGCCGAGGGCTGGGTGGTGCGACGCGGCCGCACGCTCGTGTTCTGCGAGGCTGGGCTGATGTCGGCGGGCGGCCGGGTGGTGGCGCGTGGCCTGCTGACGTACCACGTGTCGCAGCCGCCGTTGCAGGTGTCGTCCTGACGCAGGGCATCGCCGCCAGCCATGGTCGGCGACCGGCCTGCGGCGAAGTGCGGCGAGTACCGTGAGCGCCATGGCTGCCCGCTCGCAGACGCTGTCGGAGGCGCGTTCAAAGGACCTCCTGCGCGCCCACGGCGTGCCGATGGCCGACGAGCGAGAGGTGCTGACGGCAGGCGACGCCGTGGCCGCTGCCGCCGAGGTGGGCTACCCGGTGGTGGCGAAGCTGTGCGGCGACGCCATCGCGCACAAGACCGAGCGCGGCCTGGTTCGCCTGCGGCTCGCCGATGCCGCAGCGGTCGAGGCGGCGGCGCGCTCGCTGCTCGAGGCAGCCACGCCGTCAGACGGTGCCGTCAGCCTGCTCGTGGCGCCGATGGTGTCGGGCTCGCGCGAATTCATCGCCGGCGTCGTGCGCGATCCGCAATTCGGGCCGAATGTCATGCTCGGCGTCGGCGGCGTGCTGGCCGAGGCCATCGCCGACGTGCAGTTCCGGCCGGTGCCGATCAGCCTCGCCGATGCCGACGACATGATCGACTGCCTGCGCTCGCAGGCGCTGCTCGGGCCGTTCAGGGGTGAGGCCGCCGTCGACCGTGCTGCGCTGCGCAGCGTGCTGGTCGGCCTGTCGTCGCTCGCCGCCGCACGCCCCGACGTGGCGGGTGTCGACGTCAACCCCCTCATCATCCGCGCCGACGGCTCGCCGGTGGCCGTCGACGCGCTCGTCGAACTCGGCGCGACAGCGGCGGCGGCGGAGGCGACTGTCCGGCAGCGTCCCACCGACGACCAGTTCCGGGCCCTCTTCGAGCCGCGTGGCGTGCTCGTTACCGGCGCCAGCACCCATCCCGGCAAGTTCGGCTTCGTCAGCCTGCACAACCTCCTCGCCAACGGGTATGCGGGTGGCGTGTTCGCCACCAACCTGCAGGGCGAGGAGGTACTGGGCATCCGCACCGTCGCCGACATCGCCGCCCTCCCCGACGGGGCGATCGATCTCGTCTTCGTGTGCACGCCGGCATCAGCCAACCCCGATGTGCTGCGCGCCTGCGCGGCCAAGGGCATCCGCGCCGCCTTCGTCACCAGTGCCGGGTACGGCGAAGCGGGCGACGCCGGGCGCGAGGCCGAGCGAGCGCTCATCGAACTCGCCGACTCGCTCGGCATCCTGCTGGCCGGACCGAACGGCCAGGGCGTGGTCAGCACCCCCGCCTCGCTGTGCGCGCAGATCGTGGCGCCGTACCCGCCGGCTGGCCGCATTGCCGTCGCCAGCCAGAGCGGCAACTTCGTGAGCAGCTTCATGAACTACGCCCGCCAGACCGGCGTCGGCATCTCGCGTGCCGTCTCGGCCGGCAACGCCGCAGCGGTGACGCCCGCCGACTATCTCGACTGGTACGCCGACGACGATGCCACGGCGGTCTCGCTGGCGTACATCGAGGGGATTGCCGACGGCCATGCGCTCGTCGAGCGACTGGCCGCTGTCGCGGCGCGCAAGCCACTCGTGGTCGTGAAGGGCGGTGCCACCGAGGGTGGGGCTAAGGCGGCTGCAAGCCACACCGGCGCCCTCGCCGCCGACGACCGGGTGTTCGACGGCGCGTGTCGCCAGGCGGGCGTCGTCCGCGCGGCCACCGTCGAGGAGGCCTTCGACGCAGCGGCGACATTCGCCACGCAGCCGCGGCCGGCAGGACCGAATGTCGTCGTGCTCACCACGGCCGGGGGATGGGGCGTGGTCACCAGCGACGCCATCCACCGCAGCAGCGTGCTCCGCCTCATCGACCTTCCAGCCGACCTCCGTGCGGCAATCGATGCGAAGCTGCCGCCGCGTTGGAGTCGCAGCAATCCCGTCGACTGCGCCGGCGGCGAGACCCGCGACACCATTCCCGAGGTGCTCGAGTTGATCGCCGCCCACCCCGAGGTGCACTCGGTGGTGTACCTCGGCATCGGCATCCAGTCGAACCAGGCGCGGATGATGCGCGAGGGGCGCTTCTATCCCGACCACGGTCTCGAGCGCATCGTCGCCTACCACGAGCGCCAGGACGAGCGCTTCGCCGAGGCGGCGCACGACCTGTCCGTGCGATACGGCACGCCGATCCTGACGGCCACCGAGCTGTCGGTCGCCGATCCGCAGAACCCGGGCCCGCTGGCAGTCCGGGCAACCGGCCGGCTCTGCTACGCCAGCGGGAACCGGGCGGTCGCCGCGCTGCACCACCTGACGGCGGATGCGATGTTCCGCACGGGCCGGCGGTAGGCGCCGCATGGCCCGGCGACGGAACCCGATCCCGACGCTCGTCGTGCTGGCGGCCATCCCAGCGCTGGCGCTCGGCGGCTGCTGGCGATTCGCAGCCGGACGGGTGCCTGCTGCGGCTCCTGCCACGGAGGCTTCGCCGGGCGCGGCGACGCCGCCGCAGGCCCTTGCCACGCCGCTGCTGTCGTTCCGCCGTGCCCCTGGAGTGCTCTCGCGGGTGGTGAACATCGACGCGTTCCGGGCATCGGCTGCCGCATTCCTCGATCGGATCGATGCCACCTCGTGCGCGGCCATCAGCGTCGACGGCGTGCCGGTGGCAGCGAAGAACGAACGGGCGCCGCTGCGCCCGGCCAGCAACGTGAAGGTGTTCACCGCCGCGGTCGCCGCCGAGGTGCTCGGCCTGCAGCACGTCTACACCACCGAGGTCCGCGGCGTGCTGGCTGGCGGCGTGGTGACCGGCGACCTCTTCCTGGTGGGCGGGGGCGATCCCGTGCTGAACAGCACGTGGTGGAACGGCCCGAACGCGAAGT
The DNA here is from genome assembly GCA_046076025.1 of Ilumatobacteraceae bacterium. Taxonomy (GTDB): domain Bacteria; phylum Actinomycetota; class Acidimicrobiia; order Acidimicrobiales; family Ilumatobacteraceae; genus UBA668. The sequence goes on along the minus strand of JBJTRF010000122.1, from coordinate 2,444 downwards.
TCCCGCCGTTCAACTCGACGCCCGTCGAGCAGTTCGTCGACCAGATCGTCGCCGCAGGGGTGACGCGCATCGAGGGGTCCATCCTCGGCGACGCAAGCCGCTACGACGAGGAGTGGTACAACCCGACGTGGTTCGACGACGTGAAGTTCGTCGAGGGCGGTCCCATCGCAGCACTGCTCATCAACGACTCGCGCGAATCGCCCACCACGTCGTCGAACGATCCAGTGGTGGGCGCCGCGGCGGTGATCACCGCCGAACTGCGCGCCCGAGGCGTCGAGGTGGGCGGCAGTCCGGGACGAGGAGCCGTTCCCGGTGCCACGCCGCTGATCGCGTCGATCTCCTCGCAGCCGCTGCCGGCGATCCTCGCCGAGGTGCTCACGACGAGCGACAACACGGCAGCGGAAATGCTGCTGAAGGAGATCGGCCGGGCACGCGGCGGGGCGGGCACCCGCGAGGCCGGACTCGCAGTGGTGACACAGACGCTGCAGTCGTGGGGTGTGCCGCTCGAGGGCGTCCAGCTGGTCGACGGCTCGGGCCTCAGCGACGAGAACCGTGCCACGTGCGCGTCGCTGCTGGCCGTGCTGCAGCATCAGTCGGCAGGCGACGCGATCGGTGCCGGCCTGCCGGTGGCGGGCGCAGCGGGCGGCACCCTTGCCGAGGCGTTCACCGAGACGCAGATGGCGGGAGTGCTGCGCGCCAAGACCGGCACGCTCTACAACTACGACGACGGCATCGGCGGCCGTCCAGCAGTGAAGGCACTCAGCGGCTTCGTGCCGCTCGAGGGCGGTGGCGCGATCGAGTTCTCGCTCCTGCTCACCGGCCCGCAGATCGCCGAGCAGGTCGAGTACCGCCCGATCTGGGATGCGCTGGTCGCACTGCTGGGCGCCTATCCGAGCGGGCCGTCACCGGCCGACCTCGGCCCGATCGGCCCGTCGTGACCTTCACGCCAATCGGTGCGCAGCGATGACCGCGCTGCCGATGTTCCCGCTCGGCACGGTGCTGCTGCCCGGCGAGCCGCTGCCGCTGCACGTGTTCGAGCCCCGCTACCGGGCACTCGTCCGCCACCTGCTCGATGAGGCAGCGGCCGGCAGGCCACCCGAGTTCGGCGTCGTGCTCATCGAGCGCGGCAGCGAGGTGGGCGGGGCCGATCAGCGAAGCGCAGTCGGCACCGTTGCCCGCGTGCTCGAGGTCGGTGAGCTGCCGGACGGGCGCTTCGTGCTCGCCACCGTGGGGGTGCGACGGATCAGGATGCTGTCGTGGCTGCCCGACGACCCGTACCCGGTCGCCGAGGTAGAGGAGTGGCCCGACGCGGATGCGGCGCCCGGCATGGCCGAGCATCCGTCGGGGGTCTCGGCCGACACGGTCATGTCGCTCCGCGGGCGGGCCCGGCGGGCGGCGGCGCTGGCAGTCGAACTCGGCGATATCGCCTCGCTGCCGGACGGCGAGCTCGACGACGATCCGTCACTGGCCAGCTTCCAGCTCGTGGCGATGGCGCCCGTCACCAGCCTCGACCGCCAGCAGTTGCTGGCAGCGCCCACCACGGCGGCGCGGCTTGCGGGCCTCGCCGCAGCGCTCGACGACCTCGAGCAGGTGCAGCAGTTCCGGCTTGCCCCGTAGGCATCGCCGGACGGCGGTGGTACACATAGGGCATGCAATCCGAGCAGCGGGTCTCCGACGGTGCGGTGGCCGACACCATCGACCTCGTGCGCGAGTACGTGCGCCAGGAGACCCTCGGCCCGCTTCGGGGTGCCGGCCGCTGGATCGGATTCGGTCTGCTCGGCTCGGTGCTCATCGGCACCGGTACGGTCTTCGTGGTGCTGGGGGTCCTCCGGCTCATACAGGCCGAGTTCGGCGACGTGTTCGCCGGCAGGTGGATGTCGCTGGTGCCGTATGCGATCGCCCTCGCCTGCTCGATCATCGTCGCCGCCCTCGCGCTCCTGCGAGTCAACAAGCAGCCGCTGCACCGCGACAGCGCGCCGAGCGAGGAGGTTCGCTGAGATGGCGCAGCCCCGCATTACGAGAGCCGATCTTGAAGCCCGCTTCGGCGAGGTGCAGCGCGACCTGCAGGGCCGCCTCGACGACCGCCGCCAGAGCATCGTTGCCGCTGCCTCGGCCGTCGGCGTGGTGGTACTAGTGGTCGCGTACCTGCTGGGCCGCCGTTCCGGCCGGCGGAAGACGACGTTCGTCGAGATCCGCCGGTCCTGACCGATGGCCCGTCGACAGGCGCCGACTTGGCGCACGCCGCTGGCGCTGCTGCGCTGGCGCTCGGTCCGGCGCGGCCTTCTCGGTGGCAACCCGTGGTGGACTGCGGTCGCGCTGCTGATCTGGATCCCGCGCGTGCTGCGACGACTTGCGGCGGCGCGCCCCGAGGTGCTGACTACGCAGTCGCTCCGACCGGGCGAGTCACTGGCGGTCACGACGTCGGCACCAGGGCGGCGCCGTCG
>JBJTRF010000121.1:0-4959 GCA_046076025.1 Ilumatobacteraceae bacterium | reverse complement strand
GAGGACCGGACCTCACCGAGCCAAGGAGCGCCCTCGCCGCCACGCGGAGCGGTGCGTTCTTCAGCACGGCGATGCGCCGGTTGCGGTCGTTCCAGAACCGCGCCGGCGCGTTCTCGCCCCGTGACGACCACCCGTGCTCGTGCAGCACGACTGAGGTCGGCTCGTACACGTGGCGCCATCCGCGAGCGCGACCACGGCACGAGAGATCGAAGTCCTCGTAGTAGACGAACATCGACGGATCGAAGACGCCGACATCGCGGAGATAGTCGGCCCGCAGCAGCACGGCACCCCCGCACCACGCGAAGACCTCGGCAGGCACGTCGTACTGGCCGAGGTCGGGCTCGAGAAAGCCGATGTCGCCGCCGAGCCAGCCCTCGAAGAGTCCGCCACCGGCGCTGTTGACGATGCGCAGGGCCTCGCTGCTCTCGCACTCGAGCACGTTGATGCCGGCCACGAGGCGCACCGGCCGCGGATCCCTGGGGCTTCCGATCCGCACCTCGCATGCTGCCGAGGCATCCAGCGTGAGCCGAATTCGCCTCGGGCCAGTTCCCTCGCTGGCCGGCCACCACGCACAGGCGCCGCGGCGCGCAGACCGCCTGCCGGCCCACCGCTCGTCGAATCGAAGTGCAGAGCCGATATCGATGCCATCTACCTCAACGCGCTCGAGTGTCACCACCGATGGGGCGTCACCGCAGTCGACGGCCACGGCGCATGCCCAGAGGTTGAGGAGAATCTTCGGGCTCGCAGCGCCAACGCTGGCGTCGGCCAGCCGGCCAAGCAGCGGTGCCAGCCAGCCGCGCTGCACGAGCGCGTCGTTGTTCACGAGTGCCACTGCGTCGAGCCCGTCGAGGTCTGCGAGCGCCAGGTTGCAGCCGCGTGCGAATCCCTCATTGCGGCCGGCCGAGCGCACCTCGACCAGTGGCCAGGCCGATCGGATCCGCTCGCAGACGCCGTCGCCCGGCGAGTTGTCGACCATCACCACTGCGAGGTCGACGGCCGAGAGGTCGTCAGCGAGCAGTGACTCGATGCATCGCTCGGTGACCCCAGCGCCGCGGTAGTTCACGACGACGGCCCTCACGCTCGGCCTCTGCCGCCCGGCCGGCGACTGGACGTCTCCCATCCGGAGTGTTCACCGGCCGTTCGCGAGACGCTGTCGGGCCTCGTCGATCATCCGGCGCAGCCCGGTCCCGAGATCGACGACGGGCTCCCATCCGCACTCGACGCGCACACGCGTGATGTCCGGGCGACGGCATCGAGGGTCGCCGGATCGCTCGAGCGGTATCGGCAGGTGCTTGATCTCACTCGACGACTCGCAGAGTTCGACGATGAACTGCGCCACGTCGAGCACCGAGTGCTCGACCGGCATGCCCACGTTGAACGGACCGAGGTGCCCGCTCCGGGCGACGGCGAGCAGGCCTGACACCTGATCGTCGACGTAGCAGTAACTGCGAGTCTGGCGGCCGTCGCCGAACACCGTGACGGGCTCGCCCCTCAGCGCCTGGTCGATGAACGTGCTGATGACCCGACCGTCGTCGGGCCGCATACGCGGCCCGTAGGTGTTGAAGATGCGGACAATGGCTGCATCGACGCCGTGCACCCGGTGGTAGGCCATGGTGAGGGCCTCGCCGTACCGCTTCGCCTCGTCGTAGCAGCTGCGCGGCCCGATGCAGTCGACGTTGCCAAGGTATGTCTCGACCTGCGGGTGCACCTCAGGGTCTCCGTACACCTCGCTCGTCGAGGCCTGGACAAACCGGGCGCCGAGGCGCAGCGCGAGTTCGAGCATGTGCCGGGTGCCGTCGGAGCCGGTCCGCAGGATCTCGAGCGGTATCCGCAGGAAGTCGCTCGGTGACGCTGGGCTGGCGAGGTTCATCACGAGGTCAGCAGCGGCAATGTCGCCGGTCGCCGAGTCGACCGCACCAGCGACGTCGAGCTCGATCAGCCGGACGGATCCCGACTGCAGCGCCGCGCCGAGATTCTCGCGGCGGCCGGTGACGAAGCTGTCGAGCACCGTGACCGACCATCCATCAGCGACCAGTCGCTCGACGAGGTGTGAGCCGATGAATCCTGCGCCGCCCGCTACGACCGCGTGTTGCGTCGCCATGATGGCATTAGTGTAGCCACTGGCCGCACAGCGCTCACGGCCGCTCACCACGCACTCAGGCGGATCGCCATGACCATTCTCGTCACCGGCGGCGCCGGCTACATCGGATCGCATACCGTGCGCCAGCTTGCTGCACGCGGCCGCCGTGTCATCGTGCTGGACACGCTCGAACTCGGCAGTGCTGCGGCAGTGAGCGGCACCACGCTCGTGGTCGGCGATATCCGAGACCGCGAGCTGGTCGTTCGCACGTGCCACGAGCACGAGGTGCGCCAGGTGGTGCACTTCGCCGCCTACAAGTCGGTCGGCGAGTCCATGACCTCACCGGCCAAGTACTGGAACAACAACGTGTGGGGCACGGCACAGTTGGCCGACGCTGTGGCGAGTGCCGGTGTGCTCGAGTTCGTCTTCTCAAGCTCGTGCTCGGTGTACGGCACTCCCGATGCCGTGCCCGTCGACGAGTCGGCCGCTGTGCGCCCCGAGAGCGTCTATGCCGAGACCAAGGCAATGAGCGAGCGGATCCTCTCGTGGTTCGGCACCACCCACGGCATGCGAAGCGTTGCCCTTCGCTACTTCAATGCGGCTGGGGCCAGCGACGACGCGTCGATCGGCGAGGACTGGCGCTACAGCGCCAACCTGATCCCGCTGGTGATGAAGGCCGTGCTGGGTGCAGGGCCGGCGCTGCGCGTCTTCGGAACCGACTACCCGACGCCCGACGGCACGTGCATCCGCGACTACATCCACGTCGACGACCTGGCCGATGCACACGTGAAGGCACTCGACTACCTCGCTGCGGGAGGCCCCACGCGGGCGCTGAACGTCGGCACGGGCACCGGCACGAGCGTCCGCGAGATCATCGCGGCCACCGAGCGCATTACCGGCATGACCGTGCCGGTCGAGTTCGCCGAGCGACGGGCCGGCGACCCGGTAGCCACCTTTGCGGACCCGTCGACAGTTGCCGGCGTGCTCGGCTGGACGGCGAGCCGGTCTGTCGACGACATCATCCGCTCGGCGTTCACCTGGCACTCGGCGCAGGTCGGGCGCCCCGCCACCTGACGCCGCGGCCCGCATTGCTGGCCGGACGACCGCGAGGCCACCAGCCGCAGTTGATGTCAGCTCATCGAGACCTGCTGGCGATCGAGCCAGCCGAGGAGAACCGCCACCGCCCGCGGGTCGTGCCGCAACCGGTGGCCGGCGCCGCTGAGGATCCGCAGTTCGGCGGCACCGTGCGCCTCGCCGAGCTGACGGGACTCGGCGGCGGGAACTGCCTCGTCGTCGTCGCCGTGGACTAGCAGGAGCGGCCGCGGGGCGAATCGGCGCGCCGCGTGTGTCGGCCTGAACCGGCGCAGCTCGCGTGCCCACTCGTCGAGGTTGCGCGGGAAGCCAGGCGTGCGAATCGCGCCGATCTCGCGCGCGTGGTCGGCAAAGCGGCGAGGTTGCGCCGCCCAGTCGTCGAAGTCGGCGCGCGGGCTCAACAGCGCCGCGCCGCGCACGCGGGGATCGTCGGCACCGACGCACAGGGCGATCGAACCGCCCGTGCTGAGCCCACACAGCCACACGCCGGCGGGCGACGTCTCGGCGATGACATGGTCGATCGCTGCGCGCAGGTCGTCGACCCAGCCCTGCAGCGAGAAGTCGCCGTCACTGCTGCCGCAGCCCCGAAAGGTGAAGGTCATCGCCACCCAGCCTCGGTCGTTGGCGATTCGGTCGACGAGCTGCGGAAACGTTGCGCCGGACATCCGCGCGTCGATCGGACCGGTTGGAAATCCGTGGCAGATGATGATGGCCGGCAGCGCGCCCTGACGACCGGTAGGACGCGCGAGATGACAGCGCAAGCTGAGCGATCCCGATGCGAACGACCCATCCACGGGCGAGAGGCTACCGCTCGGCCCGATGCGGCTCTCGGCGCACCCCAGTGCGCAGAGCATGCAGCGTTACACTCGACGGCATGCTCCGCCGGCTCAAGCAGTACGTCGTCGACCGGCTGGGCATCACCAGAGTCGCGTCGAGCGCCGACCACTCGCTGCGGTCGATGCAGGAGATCCGGCTGTGGCGCGAGGTCGAGCTCACCTCGCAGGTGATGTCGGTGACAGCGCCATCCGCCACGGCCATCAGCGTGGTGATGGCGACCCGCAACCGTCGTTCGCTTTGCCGTCGCGCAATCGGGTCGGTCCTCGCCCAGCGCCATTCCGAGTGGCAGCTCATCGTGGTCGACGACGGCAGTGACGACGGCACCTCCGACCTTGCGGCCGAGATCGCCGACCGCAGGATCACCTGGCTGCGTACCGACGGCATCGGCGCATCGGGGGCCAGGAACATCGGACTCGGGCACGCCTCGGGCGAGTGGGTCACCTTCCTCGACGACGACAACCTGATGGATGCCGGGTGGCTGCACGCCATCGCCGTCCACGCCGATCGCCATCCCGACTGCAGTGGCTCCTACGGGGCCCAGTTGCGCCAACGCGAGGCAACCGCAGGTCCCTCTCCACTGCCGCTGCCATGGATCCTCCTCGCAGGAGAGCAGAACTTCGCCGAGCTCGAGATGCGCAACTGCATCGACCTCGGCGCGCTCGCCGTCCGTCGCGACGATCCCGATCTCTGGTTCCGCGACGACCTCTCGCGCTTCATCGACTGGGAGATGGTCATCCGCCTGCATCGCGCGCACGGCCTGTGTCGCCTGCCGGTGTGGACCGGGGTCTACAACACCGATGCACCGCGCCGCCTGACGAGCGTCGGCGGCGAGGCGGCCGCCGACGCGTTCCGCGCGCGGATCGCTGATCCGGTCGACCCCGCCGGCACGCCCGGCATGGCGCGCACCGCACGATGACCACCCAGCCGCGCATCAACGTCCTGCGCTCTCC
>JBJTRF010000120.1:0-9714 GCA_046076025.1 Ilumatobacteraceae bacterium | reverse complement strand
CGGGTCTGGTGTGCATCAACCCGGCGGCGCAGCCTCAGGGTGACGATGTGATCGGCATGCTGCAGGGAATGGTCGACGGTGGCACCGAGGTGCTGCCGGGGATCGGCAGCGACATCGCCGACCCCGACTCGAATGAGACCGCCTATGACGGCACGCCGCTGCGACCCCTCATCTCGATGCTCGTCGACGGCGTCGCCCCGGTCGCTGCCGAGTACGGGCGCATGACCGCGCCGCTGCTGCTGCTGGGCTCGCCCCAGGACCATGTCGTCGACCCGGCACAGGTCGACTTCCTTGCCGCCCAGTACGGCGGGCCCGTGCAGCGCATCTCGCTCGACCGCAGCTACCACGTCGCCACGCTCGACTACGACAAGGACCTCGTCGTCGCGTCGGCCCTCGAGTTCGCCGCGAAGGTCACTGCTTGATGCTGGCGTCGATCCCGAGCCCGCCGTCGAACGCCATCGACCTGTGGGTCATCGAACTGCACGCCTACGGCATCATGATCGCGATCGGCGTGATCGCCGCCGTGTGGCTGGCGGGGCGACGCCTGGAGGCGGCCGGTGCCGGCACTCGCGAGCAGATGAGCAGCATCGGCTTGTGGTCGGTCGCGGCCGGCATCATCGGCGCCCGCGCCTACTACGTCATCACCGACCCGAGCGATCCGTGGCGGCGGCCGGGCGACTGGCTGAAGATCTGGGAGGGTGGCCTCGGCGTCCCCGGAGGACTCCTGCTCGGCATCGTCACCGGTGCGGTCATGGCGAGGCGGCACTCGGTGCCCGTCGGCGCCCTGCTCACTGCGGCCGCGCCGGCGATCCCGCTTGCGCAGGCGATCGGGCGATGGGGCAACTGGTTCAACCAGGAGCTGTTCGGCCGTCCCACCACGCTGCCGTGGGGCCTCGAGATCGACTACTCGCGCATCCCGGCGATCTACCGCGACATCCCCGGCGTGCTGTTCCACCCCACGTTCCTCTACGAGTCGCTCTGGAACCTCGCCCTGTGCGGGACGCTGATCGCCATCGAGCGCCGCTGGACGCTGCGTCCGGGCCGGCTGATGGCGCTGTACGTGGCCGGCTACGCAGTGGGGCGCTTCCTCGTCGAGGACCTGCGCATCGACTCGGCCCGCGACACCGGGGGACTGCGGCTCAATCAGTGGGTGTCCATCGTCGCCTTCGCCGGCGCGATGGCGGTGCTGCTGCGCGACCGGCTGCGGACGCAGCCCGCGGCCCAGCCGTAGACTCCGACCCCGTGTCCGACCGCATTTCCGGCGCCGACGTGGCCAAGGTGGCCCGCCTGGCGCGGCTCGACCTGCCGCCCGCCGACCTCGAGCGCATGACCGAGCAGCTGGGCGGCATGCTCGAGCACTTCGCCGACATCGACGCCCTCGACCTGTCGGCGGTCGAGCCGATGACCCAGCCGTACCCGCTCGTCAACGTCCTGCGTCCCGACGTCGTCGAGCCGAGCCTCGACCGCGACGAGGTGCTCGCCGCAGCGCCCGCTGCCGAGGACGGTCGCTTCCGGGTGCCGCCGATCATCGGGCTCGAGGGCTGATGCGCGCCGTCGACATCGCCGCCGGCGTGCGCAGCGGATCGCTGCGCGCCACCGACGTGGTGGAGGCCGGCCTGTCGCGCATCGCCGAGCGAGAGGCCGACATCCACGCCTTCAACCACGTGCTCGCCGACGAGGCGCGAGCCGCCGCCGCCGCCATCGACGCCGACGTCGCTGCCGGGCGCGATCCCGGCCCGCTCGCCGGGGTCACCGTGGCACTCAAGGACAACATGTGCACGCGCGGCATCCCCACCACGTGCTCGTCGCGCATCCTCGAGGGCTGGCGCCCGCCCTACGACGCCACGGTGGTCAGCCGCCTGCGCAAGGCCGGTGCCGTGTTCGTGGGCAAGACCAACCTCGACGAGTTCGCGATGGGATCGAGCACCGAGAACTCGGCGTTCGGGCCGACCCACAACCCGCTCGACCTCGGTCGAGTGCCGGGCGGCAGCAGCGGCGGCAGCGCGGCCGCTGTCGCCGCCGGGTTCAGCAGCGTCAGCCTCGGCAGCGACACCGGCGGCTCGATCCGCCAGCCGGCCGCACTCTGCGGCGTCGTGGGCGTGAAGCCCACCTACGGCTATGTCAGTCGCTTCGGCCTCATTGCCTTCGCGAGCAGCCTCGACCAGATCGGGCCGTTCACCACCACGGTCGACGATGCGGCACTGCTGCTCGACGTCATCGGCGGCCACGATCCGCACGACAGCACGAGCATTCCAGGCGACCGGCCGTCGCTTCGCGCCGCCGTGGCACGCGCCGCCGAGCACGGTGCCGAGGGACTCAGGGTGGGTCGCATCACCGACCTGCCCGAGGGCGCCGACCCCGACGTGCAGGAGCGGCTCGAGGCCGCCTTCGACTCGCTGCGCGCCGCCGGCGCCACCATCGTCGAAGTGCAGGTGCCGGCGTTCACCTTCGGCCTCACGGCGTACTACCTCATCGCCCCCGCCGAGGCCAGCAGCAACCTCGCCCGCTACGACGGCGTGCGCTACGGCATGCGCGTCGACGCGCCCGACACCAACGCGATGTTCTCGGCAACGCGGTCGGCGGGATTCGGCGACGAGGTGAAGCGGCGCATCATGCTCGGTACCTATGCGCTCAGCGCCGGCTACTACGACGCCTACTACGGCAAGGCGCTGAAGGTGCGCCGCCTCATCCACGACGACTTCGAGCGCGCCTACGCGCAGGCCGACGTGCTGCTTACCCCGGCATCGCCCAGCGTGGCCTTCGAGTTCGGCTCGAAGGGCGACAACCCGCTGGCGATGTACCTGTGCGACACCTACACCATCCCGTCGAATCTCGCCGGCCATCCCGGCATGAGCGTGCCGTTCGGCACGGGCGCCGGCGGGCTGCCGGTGGGCGTGCAGGTGCTGGCCGGCACGATGCAGGAGCCGGTGATGTTCCGTGCCGCCGCCGTGCTCGAGGGCCGCGCATGAGCGCCTACGACGGCCTGCCCGGCGACTGGCAGCTGGTGGTGGGCCTCGAGGTGCACGTCGAGCTGGCCACCGCCACCAAGATGTTCAGCGCCAGTCCCAACAGGTTCGGCGACGAACCGAACACCAACATCGACCCGGTCACGCTCGGCCTGCCGGGCGCCCTGCCGGTGCTGAACGAGCGGGCCGTCGAGCTGGCAATGCGCATCGGCCTGGCACTCAACTGCACGGTCCAGCCGTGCACGTTCCACCGCAAGAACTACTTCTATCCCGACATGCCGAAGGCGTATCAGGTGAGCCAGTACGACCAGCCGCTGAATGTCGACGGCTGGCTCGACCTTCCCAACGGCGTGCGCGTCGGCATCGAGCGCGCGCACATGGAGGAAGACGCCGGCAAGAGCACGCACGTGGGTGCCAGCGGCCGCGTGCACGGTGCCGACTACTCGCTCATCGACCTCAACCGCGCCGGCGTGCCGCTCGTCGAGATCGTCAGCAGGCCCGACATCCGCAGCGCCGACGACGCGCGGGCCTACGTCAACGAACTGCGCGGCATCCTCGTGGCCATCGGCGCCAGCGACGCCAAGATGGAAGAGGGCTCGATGCGCGTCGATGCCAACGTGAGCGTTCACAAGCCCGGCACGCCCCTCGGCACGCGCTGCGAGATCAAGAACGTCAACAGCGTGCGTTCGCTGGGACGGGCCATCGAGTACGAGGCCCGGCGCCAGATCGACCTCATCGAGGCGGGCGAGCGCGTGCTGCAGCAGACCCGTCACTGGGACGAGGCCGACGGCCGCACCCACACGCTGCGCACCAAGGAAGACGCCGACGACTACCGCTACTTCCTCGAGCCCGATCTCGTGCCGATCAACCCATCGGCCGAGTGGGTCGAGCGGGTGCGCGCCGCCCTGCCGATGCTGCCCGCTGCGCGACGAGCGCGCCTGTCGGCGGCGACAGGTGCCGACGCGGTCGGCGAGGCCGTGGCGAGCGTCGTCGAGCGCAGGCAGGACGACTATGTGCTCGCCGTGGGCGATGCCGGCGGCGATGCTGCCCGCGCGCTCGTGCACGTGAAGGAGGCGTTCGCCGACGAGGAGGCGGCACCGCGACTGCCCGCCGCCGACCTGGCCGCGCTCACGCGCATGGAAGCATCGGGGTCGATCACGGCCACGCAGGCCAAGGCGGTGCTCGCCGAACTGCTCGCTGGCGGCGGCGGCGATCCCGCAGCCATCGCCGCGGCAAAGGGCTTCGAGGCCATGGACACCGGGGCGCTCGAGTCCGTCGTCGATGCGGCCATCGCCGCCGACCCGGATGCGTGGGCGAAGTTCTGCGCCGGCGAGGGCAAGGCCGTGGGCGCGCTCGTCGGCTACGTGATGAAGGCAACCCAGGGCAAGGCCGACGGCAAGGCCGTCACCGCCCTGCTCAACCAGAAGAAGGGCTAAATTCGCTCGCATGAGCCCCGCTGACAGCACCCCCGGCGTCAAGGTCGACATCAAGCCGCGTAGCCGCGACGTCACCGACGGCATGCAGAAGGCGCCGGCACGCGCAATGCTGCGCGCCGCCGGCATGACCGACAGCGACTGGGGCAAGTCGCAGGTCGCCATCGCCTCGGCCTGGAACGAGGTGACGCCGTGCAACATGACCCTGCGCAAGTTGGCCCTGCACGCCAAGGACGGCGTACGTGCTGCCGGCGGCTTCCCGATGGAGTTCGGCACCATCACCGTCAGCGACGGCATCAGCATGGGCCACGAGGGCATGCGTGCCTCGCTGGTGAGCCGCGAGGTCATCACCGACTCGGTCGAGACCGTCATGCACGCCGAGCGCTTTGACGGCTTTGTCGGCCTTGCGGGCTGCGACAAGAGCATCCCGTCGATGCTGATGGCGGCGGCACGCCTCGACCTGCCCAGCGTGTTCGTCTACAACGGCAGCATCATGCCGGGCGAGCACAACGGCGTGGCCCTCGACATCACGTCGGTGTTCGAGGCGGTCGGCGCCTGCGCGCTCGGGAAGATCTCCGAGGACGAGCTGCACGAGATCGAGCGCAAGGCGTGCCCCGGCGAGGGCGCCTGCGGCGGCATGTTCACCGCCAACACGATGAGCTCGATCGCCGAGGCCATCGGCATGAGCCTTCCCGGCACGGCATCGCCGCCGGCCATCGACGGTCGACGCGAGGACGACGCCCGCCGGGCCGGTGAGGCCGTGGTCAACCTGCTTCGGCTCGGCATCACGCCGCGCATGATCATGACGAAGAAGGCCTTCGAGAACGCGATCGCCATCACCTCGGCGCTCGGCGGCAGCACCAATGCCGTGCTGCACCTCCTCGCGCTCGCCAACGAGGCCGGCGTCGAACTGCACCTCGACGACTTCAACCGCATTGCCTCGAGGGTGCCTCACATCGCCGACATGAAGCCCGGCGGCCGCTTCCACATGAGCGACCTCGACCGCATCGGCGGCGTGCCGGTGGTGATGAAGCACCTGCTCGACGAGGGCCTGTTCCACGGCGACTGCCTCACGGTCACCGGCAAGACCATGGCCGAGAACCTCGCCGAGATGAATCCGCCGGCACCCGACGGCGTCGTCGTGCACCCGCTCAGCGCGCCAATTCACGCCGAGGGCGGCATCGTGGTGCTCACCGGCAGCCTCGCCCCGAAGGGCGCCGTCGTGAAGGTGGCCGGCCTCACCGCCGGGCAGAAGCAGTTCGTCGGCACGGCGCGCGTCTTCGACGGCGAGGACGGCGCCATGGAGGCCGTCCTCAGCGGCTCGATCGAGCCGGGCACCGTGCTGGTGATCCGCTACGAGGGCCCCAAGGGCGGGCCGGGCATGCGCGAGATGCTGGCCATCACCGGCGCCCTGAAGGGTGCTGGCCGCGGCGCCGACTGCGCGCTCATCACCGACGGGCGCTTCAGCGGCGGCACGTGGGGCTTCTGCATCGGCCACGTCTCGCCCGAGGCCGTCGACGGCGGCCCGATCGCCATCGTGCGCGACGGCGACCAGATCAGCATCGACGTCAACGACCTCAGCCTCGACCTGCTGGTCGACGATGCCGAGATCGCCCGCCGTCGTGCCAGCTGGGTGCCAAATCCGCCCCGCTACACCTCGGGCGTGCTCGGCAAGTACGCCCGCCTCGTGCAGGGCGCCGACACGGGTGCCATCACCAACACGCTCTGAGCGGGCTCAGGCGAACTGCATGACGCCGTCGTCGACGAGATCCTTGGCGAACATCTTGCGGTCGCGGGCGTAGTCCTGCGGATTCACCCAGGGCTCGCGGTCGCCCTGCTTCGGGAAGCGGTGCATCTCGCGCATCATGTAGCCGGGCGTGAAGTCGTCGATCCACGGACGCAGCGGCATCGTCGCATCGGCGGGGCGCGGGGTGGGCGTGCACGTGGTGGTGCCGGTGTCTGCCATGTGGCGCAGCAACCGGCACACATAGGCGCTCACCAGGTCGGCGCGCAGGGTCCATGACGCGTTGATGTAGCCGAACACCGACGACAGGTTGGGCACGCCGCTGTAGGCGAAGCCCTTGTAGGTGAGCGTGTCGGCGAAGTCGACCTGGCGGCCGTCGACGAAGAAGTCCATCTCGCCGAGCGTCACCAACTGCAGCCCGGTGGCCGTGACGATGATGTCGGCGTCGAGGTGCTCGCCCGATGCCAGGGTGATGCCGGTCTCGTCGAAGGTGTCGATGCAGTCGGTCACCACCGATGCGGTGCCGGCGCGGATGGCCTCGAACAGGTCGCCGTTCGGCACGAGGCACAGCCGCTGGTCCCACGGGCCGTACGGCGGGGTGAAGTGGCGCTCGACGTCGACGCCGGGCAGTTCCTTGCGCACCTTGTCGACGAGGTACTGCTTCACCTTGTCGGGCTTGGTGCGCGTGCGCCGGTACACCATCTGCTGGAAGGCGGTGTTCTTGCGCCGCGTGATGGCGTACGCGAGGCGCGCCGGCAGCACCTTGCGCAGCGCGTTCGCGATGCGGTCCTCGTCGGGGCCAGATGCCACGTACGTGGGCGTGCGCTGCAGCATCGTGACGTGGGCGGCGCGCGCTGCCATCGCCGGAACGAGCGTGACGGCGGTGGCGCCGGAGCCGATCACCACGACCCGCTTGCCGGCGTAGTCGAGGTCGTCGGGCCACTGCTGCGGATGGACGACCGTGCCGGCGAAGCGCTCGCGCCCTGTGAACTCGGGGGTGAACCCGTGGCGATAGCTGTAGTAGCCCGAGCACATGTGCAGGTAACTGCAGGTCATCGACACCGTGCCGCGGTCGGTGGCGGCCGTGACCGTCCACCGTCGCGTCGCCGAGTCCCAGTCGGCGCGCTCGACGCGGTGGCCGAATCGGATGTGCCGGTCGATGCCGTGCTCGCGGACGGTGTCGTGCAGGTAGGCGAGGATCGACGGCCCGTCGGCAATGGCCTTCGGGTCGGTCCAGGGCTTGAACGAGAAGCCGAGCGTGTGCATGTCGGAGTCGCTGCGCACGCCGGGATAGCGGAAGAGGTCCCAGGTGCCGCCGAGCGAGTCGCGGCCCTCGAGGATCGCGTAGGTGCGGTCGGGGCACTGCGCCTGCAGGTGGTATCCGGCGCCGATGCCCGACAGTCCGGCACCCACCACGATGACGTCGACGTGCTCAGTCACCGGACTGGAACCGGCCCACCTTGCCGCGGAAGAACAGCAGCGCATTCGGATCGGCATCGGCGGGAGCATGGTCGAGTGCCTGCACGCGGCCCATCACGAACCTGTGGTCGCCCGCATCGACGATCGACTCGATGGTGCAGTCGATCCAGGCGATCACGCCGTCGAGCAGCGGTGAGCCTGTGCTCGGGGCGGGTGTCCAGGCCACGCCCTCGAAGGGGTGCTCGATGCTGCTCTTGGCGAACTGCCAGCACAGCGCCGCCTGGTCGGCGCCGAGCACGTTGACGCAGAAGGCGCCCGACGACTCGATGGCCTTCCACCGGCCCGAGTCGACCATCGGCAGGAAGCCCACCAGCGGGGGGTCGAGCGACACCGACGTAAACGACCCGATCGTGAAGCCCACCGGGCCCTCGCTGCCGGCGGCGGTGATGACGGTGACGCCGGTGGGGAAGTGGCCGAGCACCTGGCGGAACGTCGCGCCGTCGAAGGACATGCGGCGGAGGATAGAGCATTGACGGCCGTGCGATTCTGATGTCGTGGCACCGATCAGCAAGGCCGACCTGCGCAAGCGCATGGCGATGGTCCGCGACATGGTCGACGACCGCGTCATCCGCAGCGTGATGCTGTGGTCGGCGCTGGCCGAGGTGCCCGAGTTCGCCGACGCCGAGTGCGTGATGGCATTCGCCGGCATGCGCAGCGAGCCCGACACCGACCCGCTGTTCGCCCGACTGGCGGCCGAGGGTCGCCGGCTGGTGCTGCCGCGGGTCGAGGACGGCCGCCTGGCGGTGGTGTCGGCCGACGGGCCGATGGCCGCCAGCAAGTTCGGGGTGCTCGAGCCGCAGGGCCCGGGGCTCGACCCGTCGGTGGTCGGGTTCGTGGTCGTGCCGGGCCTGGCGTTCACGCCCGACGGCCGACGGCTCGGCTACGGCGCCGGGTTCTACGACCGCTTCCTGCCGACGGTGGGTGCCCCCAACGCAGGGGTGTGCTTCACCGAGCAGCTGCTCGACGACCTGCCGACAGAGCCCCACGACGTGCGCGTGCAGCGGGTCGTCAGCGCCTGAGGGGGTTGCGAACCGGCGACATCCGGTGCCAGACTGGAGTGGATGCGTGCCCCGACGAGCGCCCTGCCGACAGTCGTCGTAGTACTCGTCTAGACGCACGCCCCGGCATCGATGCGTGCGTCACAGCCTCCCGTCGGGAGGCTGTTGTCGTTTTTCGGCCCAGAAGGAACCCAGTCATGAAACTCACCGGCGCCCAGGCCCTCATCAAGGCACTCGAGATGGAGCATGTCGAGACCATCTTCGGGCTGCCCGGCGGCTGCATCCTGCCCGCCTACGACCCGCTGCTCGACTCGCCGATCCGCCACGTGCTGGTGCGCCACGAGCAGGGGGCCGGACACATGGCCGAGGGCTACGCCCACGTCACCGGCCGCCCCGGCGTGGCGATGGTGACCAGCGGCCCGGCTGCCACCAACATGGTGACGCCGCTGATGGACGCCTTCATGGACTCGATCCCGATGGTGTGCATCACCGGCCAGGTGGGCACCGCGGCCATCGGCACCGACGCCTTCCAGGAGTGCGACACGGTGGGCATCACGCGCAGCGCCACCAAGCACAACGAGTTGGTGATGACCGCCCAGGACCTGCCCCTTGCCATCCGGCAGGCCTTCCACATCGCCACCACCGGCCGGCCCGGCCCAACCCTCGTCGACATCCCCAAGGACGTCCTCATCAACACGATGGACTGGTACTGGCCCACCGATGCCGAGGTGGCCGACAGCCTGCCCGGCTACCGGCCGGTGTCGAAGGGGCACCCGCGCATGATCAAGGAGGCCGCCCGGCTCATCCTGGCCAGCGAGCGGCCGATCCTCTACGTGGGCGGCGGCATCCTCAAGGCCCGCGCCGCCGAGGCGCTGCGCGAACTGGCCGAACTGACCGGCATTCACGTCGTCACGACGCTGATGGCGCGGGGCGCCTTCCCCGACGACCACCCGCTGTGCCTTGGCATGCCCGGCATGCACGGCAACGCCACGGCCATCACCGCGCTGCAGCGCAGCGACCTGCTCATCACGCTCGGCGCGCGCTTCGACGACCGCATCACCGGCAAGGTGTCGACGTTCGCCCCCGAGGCGAAG
>JBJTRF010000119.1:0-13461 GCA_046076025.1 Ilumatobacteraceae bacterium | reverse complement strand
AAGTACCTCTCGGCGGCCGACTACGAGCGGCTCGGGGCGCAGATCGTGCTCGGCAACACCTACCACCTGATGCTCTGGCCCGGAGCAGAGACCGTGGCCCGCTTCGGCGGCATCGGCGCATTCGCCGGGTGGACGGGCCTGACGCTCACCGACTCGGGCGGCTTCCAGGTGTTCTCGCTCGAGCCGAAGGTCGACGACGAGGGCGTCACCTTCAAGAGCACCTACGACGGATCGACGCACCGGTTCACCCCCGAGATCGCCGTCCGCACCCAGGAGTTGCTCGGCGCCGACATCCAGGTGGTGCTCGACGTGTGCCCGCCGCTGCCGTCGCCGCCCGAGGTGGTGCGCCATGCGCTCGAGCGCACGGCGGCGTGGGCGGCCCGGGCGAAGGGCGCCCACGCTCGCGCCGACCAGGCGCTGTTCGGCATCGTGCAGGGTGGCATCTCCGAGCCGATGCGCGCCGAGAGCGCCCAGCGAACGGTCGAGATCGGGTTCGACGGATACGGCATCGGCGGTCTCAGCGTGGGCGAGACGCGCGACGAGATGCTGCCGGCACTGGCGGCAGCGATCGCCCACCTGCCGGCCGACCGGCCTCGCTACCTGATGGGCGTGGGCGACCCGGCGAGCCTCGTCGAGGCGGTCGCGCTCGGCGTCGACCAGTTCGACTGCGTGATGCAGACCAGGATCGGGCGCCACGGGACGGCACTCACGGGCGAGGGCAAACTGCACGTCAAGGCCGCCCGGTACGCCGACAGCGACCTGCCGCTCGACCCGGAGTGCCCCTGCGAGGTGTGCGCCCGTCACACCCGCGGCTACGTGCGGCACCTGTTCCAGGTGGGAGAGCCCACCGCCAGCCGGCTGGTCAGCATCCACAACATCGCCTGGACGCTGCGGCTGATGGAGCAGATGCGGGCGGCCATCGCCGACGGCTCGTTCGACGTGCTCCGGCGGTCGGTGCTGGCCGTCTGGGGATGAGCGGGCACCGGACCTCGCGCCGATGACACCCCTGTCGGCAGACCCCGACCGGTAGACTCGCCCGCCGTGCATCCCGCCACTCTTGCCACCGCCGGCCAGTCGTCGACTGGGTCGAGCCTCGCCAGCCTGATCATCTTCCTGCTCATCCCAGTGGGCATGTATTTCCTGCTCATCCGGCCGCAGCGCAAGCGCCAGCGCGAGCAGGTGTCGATGCAGCGCTCGATCGAGGTCGGCGACGAGATCATGACCACCTCCGGCCTGTACGGATTCGTCACCGAACTCGACGGCGACATCGTGTGGCTCGAGGTCGACGACGACGTGCAGATCCGCATCGCCCGCGCTGCCGTGCAGCGCAAGGTCGACACCAGCCGCGGCGAGACCGCCGTGCCGGTCGACGACGGCAGCGGTCGCGGCACGCCGATCGACGCCCCGAAGCCCGCCGAGGGCGACTGACCTCGTGCGTCGCCGGCTCATCCTCACCCTGCTGAGCATCGTGGTGCTCGCCTACGGCGGCTTCGCCGCGGTCGTGCTCACGGGCACCGAGCCGGCACTCGGCCTCGACCTGCAGGGCGGCATCTCCGTGACGCAGCGGGTGAAGCCGGGCACCGAGTACAGCGAGGCCAGCCTGGCGCTGGCCGTCGAGCGCATCCGCGACCGCGTCGACTCGCTCGGCGTGGCTGAGCCCGAAATCCTCAGCCAGGGCGACACCATCGTGGTGAACCTTCCTGGCGTGAAGAACCAGCAGCAGGCGGTCGACCTCGTGCAGGTCACCGGACGCGTCCTCCTGCGCCCGGTCATCGGCGAGTGCCAGGAGGTGACGCCGCAGGAGCCCACTGACTCCACCGAGGTGCCCTCCGACTCGACGACGCCGTCGACGGGCTCTGCCGACACCACGGTGCCGGCGCCCTCCACCACGACGGCCTCGTCCACTACGGCGGCCACCGACACCACGGTTGCGCCCACGACCACCGGTGCGCCAGGCCCGAGCCGCTCGATCACGGCCACCGACACCACGGTGCCGCTGCTCGGCGCCGCTCCGTCCACCACGACGGGCACCACCACCACGTCCAGCACCTCGACCTCGTCCACCAGCACGGTGCCGGCGACCTCGACCACCACGCCCGGCACGACCACCACCACCGAGCCGCCGGTGCTCGACGAGAACGGCATCCCGGTGCAGGAGAGCGACCCGTACGGCCAGCAGTACCTGCAGGTCAAGGGCACCAACGTGTACTGCCCGGTCGGCCCCGCATGGAACCCCGACGGCGCCGACCCGATCGAGGGCAGCGGCGAGGTGTTCACCGACAACGCCGTCGCCGCCGTGCTCGACACGGGCTGGGGCGTCACAGTCGACCTCAACGACGGCAACGGCGGCAGGTCGACATGGAATGAGATCGCATCGGCCTGTTACAACCAGTCGGCGCAGTGCCCGAGCGGCCAGTTGGCCATCGAACTCGACGGCATCATCCAGTCGAACCCGTCCATGAATGAGCCGTTCTTCTCGGGCGGGGTCCAGATCAGCGGCCAGTTCACCCAGGCCGAGGCATCAGCGCTTGCCGAGGTGATCAACAGCGGCTCGCTGCCGGTGCAGCTGAAGCTCGAGGCCGTGCAGAGCGTGTCGCCGTCGCTGGGCGAGGGCTCGCTGCGCGCCGCCGTGATCTCTGGCCTCGCCGGCGTGCTGCTGGTGCTGCTCTTCATGATCGCCTACTACCGGCTCCTCGGGCTCATCGTGGCCATCGGCCTCACCGTGTCGGGCACCCTCATCTACGCCGTCGTCTCGCTGCTCTCGCGCACCCAGGGCCTCGCCCTGTCGCTGTCGGGCATCGCCGGCATCATCGTGTCGGTCGGCGTCACCGTCGACTCGTACGTGGTGTTCTTCGAACGTCTCAAGGACGAGGTGAAATCCGGCAAGACGATGCGCAACAGCGCCCAGCGCGGCTTCACCAACGCGTGGCGAGCCATCGTCGTGGCCGATCTCGTGTCGCTGCTCGGCGCCCTCGTGCTGTGGTACCTCACGGTGGGTGCCGTGCGCGGCTTCGCCTTCTTCCTCGGACTGTCGACGCTCACCGACATGCTGGTGGCGTACACGTTCACCCGTCCCACCGTGCTGCTGCTGGCGCGGACGAAGTGGATGGAGCGGCGCAAGGTGATGGGCATCGAGGTCGCGGCAGCGGGAGGCACGGCATGAGCACCGACGTCGACGACACCGTCCGGCACGAGCCCGCTGTCCGCTCGCGCCGCGGGCCTCTCGGCCGCCTCTACCACGGCGAGACCGCCATCGACTTCTACGGGCGTCGATGGATCGGCATCGGGGCGTCGATCCTGCTGCTGGTCGTCACGGTCGTGTCGCTCTTCGCCAGCGGGCTCAACCTGAGCCTCGACTTCAAGGGCGGTGTCGTGTGGGAGATCCCCTCCGAGACGATCACCCAGGACCGGGCTAGAGAGATCCTCGACGAGAACGGGATCGATTCGTCGAACGCCAAGGTGCAGGAACTCATCAGCCAGGACACCGGCCAGCGCAGCCTCGAGGTGCAGGTGGGCGACCAGCCCGACGAGCTCCGCCAGCAGGTGCAGAAGGCATTCGCCGACGAGGCGGGCGTTGTGGCCGAGGACGTGAGCACCAACTCGGTCAGCAGCACGTGGGGACGCAGCATCACCGGCAAGGCACTGCGCGCCCTCGTGGTGTTCATGATCCTCGTTGCCCTGTTCATCTCGTGGCGCCTCGAGTGGGAGATGGCGCTGGCGGCAATCGTGGCAATGGTCCACGACGTGGCCCTCAGCGTGGGCGTGTACTCGCTCTTCGGCTTTGAGGTGACGCCGGCCACCGTGGTGGCATTCCTCACCATTCTCGGCTTCTCGCTCTACGACACCATCGTGGTGTTCGACAAGGTGAAGGAGAACGAGGGCCGCTACTCGGGCAGCCGAGTGCCGTACGCCGACGTGCTCAACGTGTCGATGAACCAGGTGCTGATGCGCTCGCTCAACACGTCGCTCGCCGCCGTGCTGCCGGTGCTGTCGCTGCTGGTCCTGGGGTCGGGCATCCTCGGCGCCGTCACGCTGCGCGAGTTCGCCCTCGCCCTGCTCGTCGGCCTGCTGACGGGGTCGTACTCGTCGGTGTTCATCGCCTCGCCGCTGGTGGCGATGGTGAAGGAGCGCCAGCCGCGTTTCAAGACGCTCCGCGGGCGCCATGCCACCGGCCCCGAACTCGAGCGCCTGGTGCACGGCGGCCTGCCCTCGGCGCGTCGCGAGGGCGTGCGCAGCCGGCCGGTCGACGAGGCCGCGGCCTCCGGCGCTGACCTGTCGGCCGCAGAGGTGCTGACGCACACCCCTCGGCCGCGCAAGAAGCGCCGCCGGGCCTGAGCCGCAGGACGGTACCCTCAGGCCATGGCAGCGACTGCCCACTGGCTGACGGGTCTCGTCCGGGACATCGCCGACTACCCGAGCCCCGGCGTCACCTTTCGCGACATCACCCCGCTGCTCGGCGACCAGCGCGGCTTCGCGAAGTCGATCGAAGAACTCGTCGACCGATTCGACGGGGTGGCGGTCGACAGGGTGCTCGGCATGGAGGCGCGTGGTTTCATCGTTGCCGCACCCGTTGCGTACCGCCTTGGCGCAGGCTTCATCCCCGTGCGCAAGGCCGGAAAGCTGCCGTGGGCGGTGGTGCGCGAGGAGTACGAACTCGAATACGGACGTGACGTGCTCGAGGTGCACCGCGATGCCATCGTGCCGGGCGAGCGCATCCTCGTGATTGACGACGTGCTCGCCACGGGCGGCACCGCCGACGCCACCTGTCGGCTCGTCGAGACGCTCGGCGGGCAGATCGTCGGACTCGGCTTCCTCATCGAACTCTCGGCACTGGGAGGGCGCAGCCGTCTCGGCACGCACCGGGTCGAGAGCCTGGCCAGGTACTGAGCGAGGTGATCTGCTGATGGCTGCCGTCGACCGAGTGCTGCCGTGGCGACGTCACCAGAATCCCTCGGCCGAGGAACTGACGCCGCTGCTCACCAGCTATCGCCGGCGTCACCCGAAGTCGTCGATCACGCTCATCAACCACGCCTACGAGACGGCACGCGAGGCGCATCGGCACCAGCACCGCAACAGCGGCGAGAGCTACATCAACCATCCGCTGGCCGTTGCCCGGATCGTCGCCGACCTCGGCCTCGACGAAGTGTCCCTTGCGGCAGCGCTGCTACACGATGCCGTCGAGGACACCGAGATCACGCTCGACGACGTCGAGTCGGGCTTCGGCACCGAGGTGGCCCAGATCGTCGACGGCGTCACCAAGCTCGAACGGCTGCAGTTCGACTCGAAGGAGGCGCAGCAGGCCGCGACGATGCGCAAGATGCTGGTGGCGATGGCCCGCGACCTGCGCGTGCTCATCATCAAGCTGGCCGACCGGCTGCACAACATGCGCACAATTGCCTCGATGCCTGCCGAGAAGCAGCAGCGCATCGCCCACGAGACCCTCGAGATCTATGCGCCGCTCGCTCACCGGCTCGGCATGCAGGAACTCAAGCAGCAGCTCGAGGACCTCTCGTTCGCGTCGCTCTACCCCAAGCGGTATGCAGAACTCGACCATCTCGTCGCCACCCGCACGCCCGAGCGCGAGGTTTACCTGGCCAAGGCCATCGCCAAGGTGCAGGCCCGCCTGCAGGAACTCAACATCACGGCCGAGGTCACCGGACGCGGCAAGCACCTCTGGAGCATCTACGAGAAGATGGTGCAGAAGGGACGCGAGTTCGACGACATCTTCGACCTCGTTGCCGTGCGCGTCATCGTCGACTCGGTGCGCGACTGCTATGCGGCGCTCGGGTGCATCCACGGCCGCTACAAGCCGGTGCTGGGCAGGTTCAAGGACTATGTGGCCATGCCCAAGTTCAACCTCTACCAGAGCCTGCACACCACCGTGATCGGGCCCGGTGGCAAGGTGCTCGAGGTGCAGATCCGCACCCGAGAGATGCACGACCGGGCCGAGTGGGGCGTGGCGGCGCACTGGGCCTACAAGGACGGCTCCGGCACGAGTGCCGACATCGACTGGTTGAACCGGATCATCGACTGGCAGGCCGAGATCAGCGACCCGACGGCCTTCATGGAGAACCTGAAGACCGACCTCGAGCAGGACGAGGTGTTCGTGTTCACGCCTAAGGGCCGCGTGGTCACCCTTCCGGTCGGTGCCACGGCCGTCGACTTTGCCTATGGCGTACACACCGAGGTGGGGCACGCTTGCATCGGCGCCAAGGTGAATGGGCGCCTCGTGCCGCTGCACCACCGCCTGTCCAGCGGCGACACGTGCGAGGTCCTCACCTCGAAGGCCGAGACGGCCAGTCCGTCGCGCGACTGGCTGCAGTTCGTCCAGTCGCCACGGGCACGCAACAAGATCAAGCAGTGGTTCTCGCGCGAGCGGCGCGACGACATGATCGAGGCCGGACGCGAGGAACTCACCCGAGAGTTCCGGCGCGAGGGCCTGCCGCTGCAGCGGGTGTGGTCGAGCGAGGCGCTGCTCGGCGAAGTCGAGGCTGCCGGCTACTCGGACCTCGACTCCACGCTTGCCGCCATCGGCGAGGGACACGTGTCGGCGCGGTCCATCGCGCAGCGGGTATCGCGCCACTACCGAGGAGGCGTCGCCGACGAGCAGATGGCCGCCACGATCGCGCCGGGCCGCAGTGGTCGACGTGCCAAGGATTCCGTCGGCGTGCATGTCGAGGGCCTCGACGACGTGATGGTGCGCCTCTCGCGCTGCTGCACGCCGGTGCCGGGTGACGAGATCATGGGCTTCGTCACCAAGGGCCGGGGTGTGTCGGTGCACCGGGCCGACTGCGCCAATGCCATGACCCTCATGAGCGAGCAGGGCGCTCGGCTGATCGAGGTCGAGTGGGATGGCGCAGCGCGCGACACGCTGTTCCGCGCCGGCGTCGAGGTGGTAGCGCTCGACCGCTCGCGCCTGCTCCGCGACGTGGCGAACTCGCTGAGCGAGCAGCATGTGAACATCGTCGCCTGCAGCACCCACACAGGGTCCGACCGCGTTGCCAAGATGCGCTTCGAGTTCGAGATGGCCGACCCGTCGCACCTCGAGGCGGTGCTGCGCACCATCAAGCAGATCGACAGCGTCTACGACGCCTACCGCCTGGTGCCCGGCAAGGGCGGCTGAGGCGACCTCAGCACGAGCCGCCGACACCCAGGTCGAGCACCTAGTACGGCACGGTCGACCCGCCTGACACCACGTCGGTTCAGCCGCCGCCAACCTGGCTTAAGCCCGGGTACAGCAGGTTGGCGCGGTGCCCCGCCGAGCCCATCCACGCCGCCACCACGGTGGCGGGATCCAGTTGGCCGGCAGCGAGGTTCTCGCCGATCGTCACGTAGCCCGAGTACCCCGCAGCGGCCACGCGGGTGGCGGGCGTCGACCCGTCGGGCCCGACGTGGGCGAGGCGTCCCCACCCGGCGAGGACGCCCGAGTAGTCCTGGGCGGCGCGGTACAGCGACGAACAGCTCTCGAGCGGCCCGAGTCCGGCGTCGGCGCGTGCGGCATTGATGAGCGACACCAGCTGTGACCGCCAGCCGCTCGGGGTCGCCGTCGACGGCACCGTGGACTGCGGCGGACTGGTGGCAGGCGTCGTGCTGGGCACCGTGCGAGGGACGGTGGGCGACGTCGCCGAGGTCGTCGCCGGGCTCGGGCTCGACGCTGTGCTCGTCGTCGGCAGCGACTGCGGCGCAGTGCCGGGCGTCGTGGCGGTCGTTGCCGGCGCACTGGGCGTGACGGCCGTGGTGGCGGCTGTCGTGGCGGGGCCGAGCGCCGCCTCGGGCCCCTGCGGCTCGACCGAGCAGGCACCGAGCAGGCCGGCGGCGAGCAGGGTGGCGGCGCGCAGGACGCATCGCCGACGGCGTGTCGAACGAGGATCGTTCTGAGCGTGGGAAACAGGGGCGATGGAGCGAACGCTAGTCGTCGGCGGCTCGGTGGCAGGCCCCTCGTGCCGCCGGTTCACGGCGGACGGCGGCGGTAGCCTTGGCCGCCGTGCCCGAATTCCAGACCTCGCCGGGGATGCGCGACATCCTCCCGCCCGAATCGGGGCGCTGGCGGCACTTCGTCGGGGTGTTCGCCGACACCGTCGAGCGGGCCGGCTATGCCCAGGTGATCTCCCCGCTGCTCGAGGACCTCGGCGTCTTCCAGCGCATCGGCGATGCCACCGACGTGGTCAGCAAGGAGATGTACGACTTCCACGACAAGGGCGGCCGGCACATCGCCCTGCGGCCAGAGCTGACGGCCAGTGTCTGCCGGGCCTTCGTCGAGCACCGACCGGTGACGCCGTGGAAGATCTGGTACACGGGCTCGATGTTCCGGTACGAGAAGCCCCAGCGGGGCAGGTATCGGCAGTTCGACCAGGTGGGCATCGAGGTGCTCGGCGCCGACGACCCGTACCTCGACGTCGAGATCATCGCCCTGGGCTGGGAGTTCTTCCAGGCGCTCGGACTGCGCCAGGTGAACCTGCTGCTCAACTCGCTCGGCGAGCCCGACGACCGTGCGCGCTACGTCGAGGCCCTCACCGCCCACTTCAGCGCCAACGCCGACGCCCTGTCGCCCGAGAGCCGTCAGACGCTGCAGCGGAACCCGCTGCGCGTGCTCGACTCCAAGCGCGAGCAGGACGCGCCGCTCGTCGCGGCAGCGCCCCGCATCGCCGACTTCTACAGCGACGATGCCGCCGCCCACTTCGACGCCGTGCAGGGCGGACTGCGCGCATCGGGCATTCCCTTCACCGTGTCGTCGACGCTGGTGCGCGGCCTCGACTACTACCGCCGCACCACCTTCGAGTACCAGGGCGGCACCCTCGACTCGGCACAGAACGCGCTCGGCGGCGGCGGGCGCTACGACGGCCTGGTCGAGTCCCTCGGGGGTCCCGCCACTCCAGGCGTCGGCTTCGCGCTCGGCCTCGACCGCACGCTGCTGGCATGCGACGACGAGGGCACGTTCTCAGCACCCAGCGCCGATGTCGACGTCTTCGTCGTCGACACCACCGGCGGCCTCGAGGCGCTGCAGATCACGTCATCGCTGCGAGCTGCGGGGCTGCGCGTCGACCGCGCCTACGAGAACCGCAGCATGAAGAGCCAGATGAAGGTTGCCGACCGCAGCGGGGCAGCGGTGGCAGTCATCGTCGGCAGCGACGAGGTTGCCGCCGGCACGGTGACCGTGCGCCCCCTCCGCGATCACTCGGTTGCGCAGCACCAGGTCGATCGCAGTTCTCTCACCACCCACCTCAGGACCATCATCACATGAGCGCAACTTCCCTGCGGACCCATCGCTGCGGCGACCTCCGAGCCGAGCACATCGGATCCACCGTCACCCTCGCAGGCTGGGTTGCCACCCGCCGCGAGCACGGTGAGCATCTCGCCTTCATCGACCTCCGCGACCACAGCGGTGTCACGCAGTGCGTGGTCGACAACACGGTCGACGTGCGCCCCGAGTACGTCGTGCGCGTCACCGGCACGGTGGCTGGCCGCCCCGCCGAGAGCGCCAACGACCGGCTGGCCACGGGGCAGATCGAGTTGCAGGACTGCTCGGTCGAGGTGCTCAACGTGGCCGAGCCGCCGCCGTTCCCGATCACCGAGCGCGCCGACCAGGTGGCAGAGAACACGCGCCTGCAATACCGCTACCTCGACATCCGGCGCGAGCGGATGCAGCGCAACCTCCGGCTGCGTGCCGCTGTCAACAGCGCCATCCGCCAGGCAATGGAGGTGCAGGGCTTCGTCGAGGTCGAGACGCCGATGCTCGTGCCGAGCACGCCCGAGGGGGCACGCGAGTTCATCGTCCCCAGCCGCCAGCAGCCCGGGTCGTTCTATGCGCTGCCGCAGAGCCCGCAGCTGTTCAAGCAGCTGCTCATGGTGGCTGGCCTCGACCGCTACTACCAGCTGGCCCGCTGCCTCCGCGACGAGGACCTGCGCGCCGACCGCCAGTACGAGTTCATGCAGCTCGATGCCGAGATGAGCTTCGTGAGCCAGGACGACGTGCACGCCGCCATCGGCGCCGCCGTGGTCGCGGCGGCACGGGCGGCGGGACAGGATCCCGGCGAGATTGAAAGGATCACGTGGCACGAGGCGATGAACCGCTTCGGCGTCGACAAGCCCGACCTGCGCTTCGGGATGGAGCTACAGGACCTCGGCGACGTGTTCGCCAGCACCGAGTTCAAGGCCTTCGCCGGCGCTGCGTGCATCAAGGGCATCAATGCGACGGGCAAGGCCGACGACTTCGGCCGCAACAAGCTCGACGCCATGACCGACAAGGCGAAGAAGATGGGCGCCAAGGGGCTCGTCTGGATCAAGGTCGCAGCCGACGGGGCGCTTGAGTCGCCCGTGGCCAAGTTCCTCAGCGACGCCGAGCAGGCCAGCCTGCGCCAGCGCCTCGGCGCTGCCCCGGGCGACCTGCTGCTCATCGTCGCCGACGAGTGGTCGACCGCCTGCGAGGTGCTCGGCCAGCTGCGCAACGACATCGGGCGCCCGCCGGTGCACGAGGGCCCGTACCGCTACCTGTGGGTGG
The DNA here is from genome assembly GCA_046076025.1 of Ilumatobacteraceae bacterium. Taxonomy (GTDB): domain Bacteria; phylum Actinomycetota; class Acidimicrobiia; order Acidimicrobiales; family Ilumatobacteraceae; genus UBA668. The sequence continues at coordinate 2,963 of JBJTRF010000119.1, read as the reverse complement.
TCGACTTCCCGCTGTTCGTCGGCGTCGACGAGACATCGGGCCGGCCGCGACCCGGTCATCATCCGTTCACGCAGCCGCATCCCGACGACCTGCACCTGCTCGAGACCGAGCCGCTGAAGGTGCGCAGCCAGGCCTACGACCTGGTGCTGAACGGGTGGGAGCTCGGCTCGGGCAGCATCCGGATCCACCAGCCCGAACTGCAGGCACGCATCTTCACCCTGCTCGGTATCAGTGACGAGGAGGCCCAGAAGCGCTTCGGGTTCTTCCTCAACCCGTTCCGCTACGGCGCGCCGCCGCACGGCGGCTTCGCGTTCGGCATCGACCGCCTCGTGGCAATCCTCGCCGGCGAGGAGAACATCCGCGAGGTCATCGCCTTCCCGAAGACGCAGTCCGGACTCGACCCGATGACCAACGCGCCGACGCCGGTTGCCCCCAAGCAGCTCGACGAACTCGGCGTGCGGGTCCTCCCGCCGAAGGCCTGAGCCTCCGGTGCCGGCGCCGCACTTCCGCGTCGGCGTGGTGGTGATCGTCCGCCACGTCGACGGACGCCAGGTGCTGGCGTTCGAGCGGCTCGACTCGCCGGGCAGCTGGCAGTTGCCGCAGGGCGGGCTCGAGGTGGGGGAGACGCCCGAGCAGGCCGCATGGCGAGAACTGGGCGAGGAGACCGGTCTCGGCGAGGCGCATGTCGTGGCACGTGCCGAGTTCCCGGAGTGGGTCGCCTACGAGTGGCCCGACGATGTGCGCGCCGCCAAGGGCGGCGCGTGCAACCGGATCGGGCAGGTGCAGAAGTGGTTCCTCTTCGACGCCGTGTCGGCAGAGGTGGAGCCCGTGCCCGACGGGCACGAGTTCGCCGCCTGGCGCTGGGTCGAGCCGGCGTGGCTGGTCGAGCAGGTGCCCGGCTGGCGGCGCGAGGCCTACGCACGGGTGCTCGGCTCGCTGTAGCCGCAGGCGCGCGGCGCGAACCGCAGCCGCTACCGTCGCCTCGGTGACCGACCTGTTCAGCGCCGCCGCCGCAGAGCGACTGCGTGCCCAGGCCCCGCTGGCGGCACGGCTCCGGCCGCAGACGCTCGACGATGTCGTGGGCCAGCGGCACCTGGTCGGTGCCGGCAAGCCGCTGCGTCGGCTCGTCGAGCGCGACCGGCTGACGAGCGCCATCTTCTGGGGCCCTCCCGGCACCGGCAAGACCACGCTGGCGCTCGCCGTGGCGGGGAGCACCGCCCGCGCGTTCGAGCAGCTGAGCGCCGTGACTGCCGGCGTGAAGGACGTGCGCGAGGTGATCGAGCGTGCCCGGGCCCGGCTCGGCGAGCATGGGCGCGGCACGATCCTGTTTCTTGACGAGATCCACCGCTTCTCGAAGTCACAGCAGGACGCACTGCTGCCCGCGGTCGAGGACGGCACGCTGACGCTCATCGGGGCCACGACCGAGAACCCGTTCTTCGAGGTCAACGCGCCGCTGCGGAGCCGCAGCACGCTGTTCCGCCTCGAGCCACTCGACCGAGCCGACATCGAGGTGCTCGTCCGGCGGGGACTCGCCGCCGAGGGACGGCATGCCGCCGACGAGGCCATCGGCCTGCTCGTCGACCGTGCCGGCGGCGACGGACGGCAGGTGCTCACCGCCCTCGAGGTGGCGTGCGCGCTCGCCGATGCCGGCGAGGTTGCCGTCGAGCATGTCGAGGCGGCGCTCGGCACCAGTGCGCTGCGCTACGGGCGCGACGACCACTACGACGTCGTGAGCGCGTTCATCAAGAGCGTGCGCGGCAGCGACGCGCAGGCCGCCGTCTACTACCTCGCGCGGATGCTCGAGGCCGGCGAGGATGCCAGGTTCATCGCCCGGCGCATGGTGATCCTCGCCAGCGAGGACGTCGGCCTCGCCGACCCTTGGGCGCTGGGCGTGGCGGTCGCCGCTGCCCAGGCACTCGAGCATGTCGGGCTGCCCGAGGCGCAGCTCAACCTGGCGCAGGCGGCCGTCTACCTCGCCGCGGCGCCGAAGAGCAACCGGGTGGCGACGGCGATCTGGGATGCGCGCCGCGACGTCCGCGAGGGGGCAGTGGGCGAGGTGCCTGCCCACCTCCGCGACGCGCACTACTCGGGCGCTGCGGCCCTAGGACACGGCGTCGGGTACGACTACCCTCACGATCATCCGGCCGGCTGGGTGCCTCAGCAGTACCTTCCCGACGGGCTTGCCGACCGGGCGTGGTACCGGCCGAGCACGCACGGCTACGAGGCGCAGGTCGGGCGACGCCTCGCTGCGCCCGGCAGTCCAGCGGGCGGACGGCCAGACGACACCGAGGTAGAGGAGCAACAGATGCAGATCACCAGGGATGACACCAGATGAGCGCCGGCGACCTCGCAGTGCTCCTCGCGGCCGTGCTGTGCTGCATCGGATTCGCCGCACTCGTGGTGGTGCTCACGCGCGTGCTCGACACGCTGCGGTCGCTGCGTGCCGAGATCATCACGCTGCGCGCCGAGACGCGTCCCCTGCTGCGCGACCTGCACGCCACCACCCGCCAGGCCCGCGACGCGGTGCAGGAGGCCCGGCACGACCTCGACCGCTTCGACATCCTGCTCGGGTCGGCCGAGGCGATCAGTGATGCCGTCGCCGGCGGCGGCCGGGTGGCGCGCGTGGCGCTGTCGGCACCGGTGATCAAGACGGCGGCACTCGCCACCGGGACGCGTCGCGCATGGCGGCGGTTCCTGCGCAAGGACAGGGGAGCACGGAGCGGCTCGGTCCTGCCGGCGCGCTCCGCCTCGGCTGCGCCTGCACGTACGACCGACGACGATATCGCCGCAGCCGAGTTCGACGAGACCGTCGACGGCCTCGACGACGGCCAGTGGTCGGCATGATCCGCCGCCTCGTCTGGTTCGTGTCGGGCGCCGTGGCCGGCGTGCTCGGCGCCGGGTACGCCAAGCGGAAGGCACGAGCGGCAGCCGAGGAACTGGCACCCGCCGCCGTCGCCCGCCGT
>JBJTRF010000118.1:0-6684 GCA_046076025.1 Ilumatobacteraceae bacterium | reverse complement strand
GGTGGCAGCCCTGCGCGGCCACCAGGTCGTCGTCGTCGCCGGCGACACCGGGTCGGGAAAGAGCACGCAGCTGCCGAAGATCTGCCTCGACATCGGCCGCGAGCGGATCGGGCACACCCAGCCGCGTCGCGTCGCTGCCCGCACCATCGCACAGCGCATCGCCGACGAGACGAGCACGCCGCTCGGAGGACTGATCGGCTACTCGGTGCGCTTCAACGACCGGGTCGGCCCCGACACCCGCGTGCGGGTGATGACCGACGGCATCCTGCTTGCCGAGATCCAGCGCGATCCCCAGTTGCGCCGATACGACACGCTCATCATCGACGAGGCCCACGAGCGCAGCCTCACCATCGACTTCATCCTCGGCTACCTGCGCCGCCTCCTGCCGTCGCGCCCCGACCTGAAGGTGATCGTCACGTCGGCCACCATCGACACCGCTCGATTCGCCGCACACTTCGCCGGCCCTGGCGGCCCGGCACCCGTCATCGAGGTCGCCGGCCGCACGTTCCCCGTCGAGATCCGCTACCGGCCATTCGGCACCGAGCCTGACGACGACCGCGACCAGGTGCAGGCGGTCATCGACGCCATCGACGAACTCGGCCGCGAGGGCGACGGCGATGTGCTGGTGTTCCTGAGCGGCGAGCGCGAGATCCACGACACCGCCGATGCCCTGCGCCGCGACGCTGCCGAGCGCGGCCGCCACCTCGAGGTGCTGCCCCTGTATGCACGGCTCAGCGCCGCCGAGCAGCAGCGAATCTTCGAGCCACACGGCGGGCGCAGGGTCGTGCTGAGCACCAACGTTGCCGAGACCTCGATCACGGTGCCGGGCGTGCGCTATGTCGTCGATGCCGGCCGGGCGCGCATCAGCCGCTATAGCCACCGGCTGAAAGTGCAGCGACTCCCGATCGAGCCGGTGTCGCAGGCGTCCGCCGACCAGCGCGCCGGTCGATGTGGACGCGTCGCGCCAGGCATCTGCATCCGCCTCTACGACGAGGCCGATCTCGCCGCCCGGCCCATGTACACCGAGCCCGAGATCCTGCGCACCAACCTCGCCTCGGTCATCCTGCAGATGACGGCCCTCGGCCTCGGCGAGGTGCAGGAGTTCCCGTTCATCGACCCACCCGACCCGCGTGCCGTGCGCGACGGCGTGGCGCTGCTCGACGAACTCGGCGCACTCGCCCCAGCGGACGGCGGACACGCAGGCAGCCGTCGACTCACCCGCATCGGCCGCCAGCTGGCGAGGCTGCCGGTCGACCCGCAGCTCGGCCGCATGGTGCTCGAGGCCGAGCGACACGGGTGCGTCCGCGAGGTGATGGTGATCGCGTCGGCCCTCAGCATCCAGGACCCACGCGAGCGCCCGGCCGAGCAGCGGCCGGCAGCCGACGAGATGCACCGCCGCTTCGCATCTGACGGCAGCGACTTCCTCGCGTTCGTTCGCCTCTGGGACCACGTGCGCGAGCAGCAGCAGGCGCTCAGCGGCAACCAGTTCCGACGGCTGTGCCGCGCCGAGTTCCTGCACTACCTGCGCATCCGCGAGTGGCAGGACGTCTACAGCCAGCTGCGCCAGGTCACCGGCGAGCTCGGCATCCGCGGCGGCGCCGAGGCCGGTCATCCCGACCGGGTGCACCAGAGCGTGCTGAGCGGAATGCTGGGCCACCTCGGCATGCGCGACGGCACCAGCCGCGAGTACCGCGGGGCGCACGGGTCGAGGTTCGCGCTCGCTCCCGGCGCGGCCCTGTCGTCGTCGCTGCCCGCGTGGGTGATGGCCGCCGAGATCGTCGAGACCTCCCGGCTGCTGGCCCGGGTCGTGGCGCCCGTCCGCCCCGAGTGGGCCGAGGCGCTCGCCCCGCACCTCGTCCGCCATTCGTATGGCGATCCGTGGTGGGATGCCCGACGCGGTGGCGCTGTCTGCAGGGAGCAGGTCACGCTCTACGGCCTCCCGATTGCCAATCGCGTCGTTGGCCTCGAGCGAACCGACCGAACCGCGGCACGCGACCACTTCATCCGCTGCGCCCTGGTCGAGGGTGACTGGGACACCACCCAGCCGGTGATCCAGCGCAACCGCGAGTTCCTCCGCGAGCTCGGCGAGGTGGCGGCGCGCACGCGCCGGGCCGATCTTGTCGATGAGTCGGCGGTCTACTCGTTCTACGACGCCCGCCTCGGACCCGAGGTGGTGAGCGGTCGCCACTTCGACCGCTGGTGGTCGGGCGCTCGCGCGCAGGACCCGGCGCTGCTCACCATGAGCCTCGAGGCGCTCAGCGGCGCCCGCGCCACCCCGGCGGTGGACGACTTCCCGACCACCTGGCAGTACGACGACCTCCACCTCGCCATCGAGTACCGCTTCGAGCCGGGCGCAAACGACGACGGTGCCACGGTGGTGGTGCCACTCACGGTGCTGGGCCGCCTCGCCGACACCGGCTTCGACTGGCACGTGCCCGGCATCCGGCCGGCGATCGTCGACTCGATGCTGCGCGCCCTTCCCAAGGAGCACCGCCGGCACCTCTCGCCGATGGCCGAGGTCGTCGCTGCCGTGCAGGATCGCATCGCCTGCGCTGATCCCGGCACCGGAACCCTTGCCGACGCCATCAGCGAGATCGTGGCCGACATCACCGGCCATCGCGTGCCGTCCCGCGTCCTTCGTGCGGCAGCACTGCCCGAGCACCTGCAGGTGCGGTTCGCCGTCGTCGATGGCGGCGGCACCATTGTCGGCAGCGGTCGCTCGCTGCTCCAACTGCAATCGAGCCTTGCACCGATGGCGCGCATCGCGACTGCACGGGCCACCGACATCGTCGAGCGGCGCGGCATCACCTCGTGGGACATCGGCGACCTGCCGCCGGTGGTCGAGGCTCCCGACGATGCCGGCACGCGCGGCTACCCGGCACTCCTCGACGACGGCGACAGTGTCTCGATTCGCGTCCTCACCTCGCCCGCACTCCAGCAGCGTGTCCAGCACGGCGGCGTGCGCCGCCTGCTGCTGCTCGAGGTGCCCGTCACCCGGCGCGCCCTGCGGGTGCAGCTCGCCACCGACGACCAGTTGGCCGTCGCCGCTGCGGGGTTCGACCTCGACGATCTCGGCGCCGACTGCCTCGTGGCCGCTGCCGACGCGCTGCTCGCCGATGCAGGCGAGACGGTCTTCTCCGAGGTGCGGTTCGCCGCCCTGCGCGACGACGCCCGCTCGCGTCTTGCGCCGATGGCGGCGACGGCGCTCCACCACGCGGCCCGCGCATGTGCAGCGGCCGAGACGGCGCGCCGGCGCCTCGACCGCCTCGTTGCGCCCGCTGTCGCCGCCTCGGCAGGAGATGCGGCCCGGCACCTCGCGCGGCTGATGCGGCCGGGCTTCGCCGCCATCGCCGGCGCCGGTCGCCTGCCCGATCTCGTCCGCTACGTCACGGGCATCGACCTGCGCCTCGCTCGCCTGCCGGAGAATCCCGCCCGCGACGCGCGGGGCATGGCCGAGGTGGCAGCGATCGAGCGCCAGTACATCGCGCTGCTCGATGCGCTCGGCGCTGCGGTGCCGCCGGCTGTCGTCGACCTCGGCTGGCAGTTGGAGGAACTGCGCGTCAGCACGTTCGCGCAGTCGCTCGGCGCCGCACGCGGCATCAGCGCCAAGCGCCTGGCCGCCGAGATCGGCGCGCTACGAAACCGCTGAGGCGAGCGCTGCGAACATCGCCTGCTCGACCGCGTCCGACCAGTCGTTCGATGCATCGGGACGCGACGACAGTTTCACCACCGTGACACCGAGGTCGCGGTCGAACCACAGCCACTGGCCGTGGATGCCCACCGCCATGGCCTGCGTGCCGCGCTCGTCGGCGAGATACCACTGGCTGCGATAGCGCCCGCCTGGCGGCAGCATCGACTCGTACTCGTTGCCCCACCACGCCGCAGGATTCCCTGCGGTTAGCAGGTCTTCGATCCACGCTGCCGGCACCACCCGGCGGCCGTCGGCCACGCCGCCGTTGCGCACCATCTCGGTGAACCGCCCCATGTCGCGCAGTGTCGCCGCCAGTCCGCCCGCCGTACGCGGCGCGCCGAGGCGGTCGACGGCGATGTCGGCACTGCACCACGCGCCCATTGGCGCCCACACCCACTCGGAGAGCATCTCGGCGAAGGGCCTGCCCGCCGCCTGCTCGCACACCCAGCCGAGCATGTCGCTGATCGGCGAGAGGTAGCGGAAGGCGCCGCCGTGGGCGCCAGCGCGCCGACCCATCGCTGACAGGTAGCCGTGGAGGTCGGGCGGGTTCGAGGGATCGCTGGGCGGCAGCCATCCGATCGCCTCGCGGTAGCGCGCCATCATCCCCGTCGAGTCGTCGTAGACCTCGTCGTAGTCGATCGACACGCGCATGTCGAGGAGGTCGCGGATTGTTGCGTCGCCGAAGCCGCTTGCTGCCGCCTCGGGGACCACGTCGCCGACCAGGTCGTCGACCGACAGTCCGCAGCGGTCGACCACGAGTCCGGCGAGGATGCCGGTGACCGACTTGCTGACAGAGAACAGCAGGTGCGTGGCGACGGGCGACAGGGTGCTGGCGTACTCCTCGTGCACGACCACGCCGTCGCGCAGCACCAGCAGTCCGTCGCCGTCACTCTCGTCCATCCAGCCGCGCACGGTGCGGCGCGTGCCCTCGACGGTGAACTCGACATCGCCGAGTCCGTCGCGCAGGTCGACTGGCAGTGGTGACGCACGGTCGGGGTCGCGGGCGACGTTGGCGGAGGGCACCACCTCGCGCATGTGCGCGAGTCCCCAGCGGTTGTGCGGGGCGACACGCCAATTCTCGAGAGTGACAGCGGCCCCTTCGACGAATCGAAGGGGCCGGGTGGAATCTGCCATACGGGTGGAGGTGAGGGGAATTGAACCCCTGGCCTCAACAGTGCGATTGTTGCGCTCTGCCAACTGAGCTACACCCCCGTTGGGAGCGCCGAGTGTAGCGGTGGATCAGGCGGCGTGGTACCAGCCGGGACTGGTAGCAGAACGGCTCGCCTCGATGCTGCGCAACTGGGCGAGCTTGTAGCAGTAGCCGCAGAGGGCGAAGAAGGCGATGCCGAACGTCCACGTCATGGCGCCGGCCTTGGTGGTGGCCGCGAGGAAGCCGCTGACGGCGGTGGTGAGCACGAGCACGAACAGCACGTTGGCGCGGCGGCGGCGCTGCATCTCGCGGGCGCTGACTCGGTGGAGCTGCGCCTGGCGGTGTGCCGGCTGGGAGCGGCGCTGCGGTGCCGGACGCCGCGGGGCCTGTGCCAGCGGGCGGGCCATCCCCCGCACCGACACGGTGCGGGTGGGTACCGAGCGCTCGAGGGTGGAGAGCTGGCGGCGGAAGTCGGAGACCGACGAGTTCGGGCGGTTCTCGACCCGGTTACGCATCAGCGGGGGCACGAGCACGGCCGCCCAGACGCCGAGGACGGTGATGAGCACGACGTTCTGCACGTCAGGCCTCGGTCCGGGTGGGGTGTGGTGTGCTGCGCATGAGTGAACTCGACGTGAACGGCCGGCATGCCGGACCCCTCAGGTGACCGCCACACCGTATCTGCTTCGTTACGGTTCTACTACATTCGTGACGGACTCGGCAACAACCCCGGCCTCCCGGCGGTAGGTGCCCGACCGGCCCCCGGTCTTCTCCCAAAGGGCGATATCGCCGATCACCATGCCCTTGTCGGCCGACTTGCACATGTCGTAGATGGTGAGGCAGGCCACGGCGCAGGCGTGCAGGGCCTCCATTTCCACCCCGGTGCGCCCGACCGTCTCGACCTGCACCTCCACCTCGACATAGTCGTCGCCGAGGTCGAAGTTCACCGACACGGCCCAAATCAGCAGGGGATGGCAGAGCGGGATCATGTCGGAGGTGCGCTTGGCCGCCTGGATCGCGGCCACCCGGGCCACGGCCAGCACGTCGCCCTTCTTCACCTCCCGGTTGGCGATGGCGGTGGTGGTGGCCGCCTGCATGTGCACCCGGCCCCGGGCCACGGCCCGGCGGTGCGTCGGCTCCTTCGGCGTGACGTCGACCATCCGAGCCCGACCGAGCGGATCAAGGTGGGTGAACGTGAGATCGCTCATGAGGCCTAGGAGCGTACCCCGACTACCCTCGCCCCCATGACGGCAGTCACCATCCTCGACGGCGGCATGGGCCGCGAGTTGCTGCGCATCGGCGCGCCGTTCCGCCAGCCCGAGTGGTCGGCGCTCGCCCTCACCGAGGGCCCCGACCGAGTGGTCGAGGCGCACCGCAACTTCATCGACGCCGGCGCCGGCGTGATCACGTCGAATAGCTACGCCGTCGTGCCGTTCCACATCGGTGCCGAGCGGTTCGCCGCCGAGGGCCGTCAACTGGCCGATGTCGCCGGACGGCTGGCCCGTGAGGCGGCGTCGACCGCCGGCCACGGGGTGCGCGTCGCCGGGTCGCTGCCCCCGCTGTTCGGCTCGTACGAACCCGACCTGTTCGACGCCGCCGGCGCTCCCGACATCATCGACCCGCTCATCGACGGCCTACGCCACCATGTCGATCTCTGGCTGGCCGAGACGCTCGGCTCGATCACCGAGGCCTACGAGGTGCGCAGGGGACTCGACCGCGCCGGCGACACCAAGCGGCTCTGGATCAGCTACACGCTGCACCGCGGCGACGAGGGCCTCCTCATGTCGGGCGAGTCGGTCGCCGACGCCACGGCGGCCGCGCTCGACCTCGGCGCCACCGCCGTGCT
>JBJTRF010000117.1:0-14202 GCA_046076025.1 Ilumatobacteraceae bacterium | reverse complement strand
GTCACCTCGGCCGACCAGCTGCGCCGCCTGCGCCTGCTCGGCTGCGACCTCGTGCAGGGCCACCTGCTCGGCGAGCCGGCCGGTGCCGACGCATTCGGCGAGCGCGCCCGGCGCTGACCCGCGGGCACCGCACCGGCATCGGTAATCTCGCTCCGTGGCGTTTCCCTCCCCTCCCCCCGTGCCCTCGTGCTATCGACACGCCGACCGCGAGGGCGGCCGCAACTGCACCCGATGCGGGCGCCCAGCGTGCGGCGACTGCCTCGTGCAGGCGACGGTCGGCTCGCACTGCCTCGACTGCGCCAAGGCCAGCCAGCCCGACCTGCGCACGCGGGTTCGCCATGCCAATGCACGCGTGCTGACGCCCGCCACCTATGCGCTGATGGGCATCAACCTGCTGGTGTTCGCGGCGATGGTGCTCGCCGACCCGTCGACGCTCGGCGGCAGCGCCACGACGGCACACGTCGAGCTCGGTCTCGGCCGCGACATCCTGCAGTTCGGCATCCGGTTCACCGACGGCAGCACCGGCGACACCCACCAGTGGTATCGCCTCGTCACCGCCGGGTTCATCCACTTCGGGGTGTTCCACATCCTGATGAACATGCTGCTGCTGTACCAGCTGGGCATGCTGCTCGAGCGCGAGCTCGGGTCGCTGCGGTTCGCGCTGCTCTACGTGGCGAGCCTGCTCACCGGGTCGCTCGGCGTGCTGCTCGTCGAGCCCAGCTCGCTGAGCGGCGGCGCATCTGGTGCCGTGTTCGGCCTGATGGCGGCGGCGGCCATCGGCCTGCACCGTCGCGGGGTCAACGTCTTCAGCACCGGCATCGGCACCACGCTGATCCTCAACCTGGTGCTCACGTTCACCATCTCGGGCATCTCGATCGGGGGCCACGTGGGCGGGGCACTGGGCGGGGCGGCCTGCGGATGGGTGATGCTGGCGCCGCGCTGGAAGCCCACCGCCGAGTGGGTGCGATGGGCAACGCCCGTCCTGCTGGGCGCCGGCGCGATGATCGCCTCGGTGATCGTCGTCGGCTGACGCACCGCCACCGCGTCACACCCCTCTGTCACCGTGGGGGCATGACCACCGCGGACGCACCCGGCGACCAGCCCACCGAGCAGGCCGTGCTCGACGTCGACCTCGACGCACAGTGCTCGCTCGCACATGCCGATGCGCATGTGCGCATCGTCCTCGACCGGCATACGCGCGAACTCGGCCGTGCAAATGTCGCTGCCATCAAGCGGGCACTGGCCGACAGCGCCGCGCGCCGGGCCGCATCCGCCCACGGCGGGCACGGCCGGCACGGCCAACCGTCAGGCCGCGCCGCCTGACGGGCTGAGCGCCCGCACCGACTCCCAGTACGACATCGCCGGATCGAACGCCAGGATCGCCAGCGAGCTCGTCGTCACCCCATTGGCGAAGTAGCGGTCGATCGTGGCCCGGCACTGTGCCGGCGATCCGTGCACCACGAGGGCGTCCACCACCTCGTCGGGGATTGCCGCCAGCGCCGCCTTGCGGTCGCCTGCCTGCCAGGCGTCCCACATCGGCTGGAGCTGCTCGCCGCGTCCGAGCCAGCGGTGGAACTCGGCGTACACCGGCACGTTCAGGTAGGCAGCAATGACGAATCGGGCGTTCTTGCGCACCTCGTCGGCGTTCTCGCTCGGGCAGCAGAAGATGCGGCACACGATCTCGCGGTCGGCGCCACCGGCCGCCTCGCGCACCACGCCCGCCACGCGGGTGACGTCGTCGGCCGACAGCCAGTTGATGATCGCCCCGTCGCCCTCGCGCGCCGCCAGCCGCAGCATTCCCTCGCGCAGGGCTGCGACGAGGATCGGCGGCGTCCGCTCGGGCCGCACGCCGAGCCTGAAGCCGTTCACCTCGAAGGTGTCGTACCGCTTCGAGATCTTCTCGCCGCTCAGCGCGTCGCGCAGGAACCGCACCACGTCGCGCACCTTCTTGTACGGCTCGACGAAGGGCACGCCGTTCCAGCGCTCGACGATGACGTTGCTGCTGCTGCCGACGCCGATCGCGAAACGGCCGGGAGCAGCGTCGGCCAGCGAGGCGACACTCTGCGCGAAGCACGCCGGCGACCGCGTGTAGGCGGGCACGATGGCGGTGCCGAGCCGCAGTCGCGGCTCCCACGCCGCCGCCATGGCGAGCGGGGTGAAGGCGTCGACGCCGTCGGCCTCTGCCGACCAGATGTCGGTGTAGCCGAGGTCGGCGAGCTCGATGAGCCGGTCGCGGTGCGTGTGCAGCGGACCGGGCAGCGGCACCGTCATGCCGGGCCTCACGGGCAAGGTCATCGTCGCTCCTCGGGTGCGGTGTCGGTGCGCCATTCGGCACCGGCGGCGACGACAGCCGCCGCACGACGACTCTACGAGGCACGTGGCAGCGGCGGAGAGCCGCGGCACACTGCCGGGGTGAGATTCCCCATGCGCTACAGCCGGCTCTCCCGACTCGGCCTCGCCGCCGCCGGCCTCGGGCCCAGCCGCAGCGTGGTCGAGGTTGCCGACGGCCACCTGCGCGTGCGGATGGGCTGGGCGTTCGCCGCCGACATCCCGCTGCAGCAGGTTCGCCGGGCCGAGGCTCGCACCCGGCCCGTGCTCGACTGCGGCGTGCACGGCTGGCGCGGCCGCTGGAACGTGAACGGTGCCTTCACCGGCCTGGTCGAGGTGGAGGTGGATCCGCCGGTGCGCGCCTCGGCGGTGCGGTTCCCCATCATGCTGCGCGAGATCCGCTTCGGCGTCGACGACACCGACGGCCTGCTGCAGGCGCTCTGCACGGCGGGCGAATGGCCGGCGACGGGCGCTGCGCCGACTCCCGCCACCTCGCCCTGACCCGGGCGGCGCCCCACTAGGGTGGCCGCATGAGCGACACGCCGTGGTCGGGTGATGCGTGCTCGCTGGTCGACGAGTTCCGCGCCGGCCGCCGCTCGCCTGCCGAGGAACTCCGCGCCACGCTCGCCGCCATCGAGGCGAGTTCGCTAAACGCCTTCTGCCATCTCGATCCCGACGCAGCGCTCGCCGCCGCTGACAGCGCCGACGTGTCGGCACCGTTTGGCGGCGTGCCGGTTGGCATCAAGGAACTGGATCAGGTCGCCGGATGGCCCGACACCCACGCATCAGTGCCGCTCCGCCACCACGTCGCCGACCGCACCAGCATCATGGTGCAGCGACTCCGCGACCGCGGCGGGGCAGTGCTCGTCGGCCAGACCACGGCCAGCGAGTTCGGCGGCGTCAACCTCACGCGCACCGTGCTGCACGGCGCCACGCACAATCCGTGGCAGCAGGGACGCACGCCGGGCGGCAGCAGTGGCGGCAGTGCCGCCGCAGTGGCCGGTGGGCTGTGCACCCTCGCCACGGCAGGCGACGGCGGCGGCAGCATCCGCATTCCCGCCGGCTTCACCGGCCTCGTCGGCCTGAAGTCCACCTACGGCCGGATTCCCCGCGGCCCGCATGCCCAGTACGGCAACCTCACCGTGACGGTGGGATGCGTCTCGCGGTCGGTGCGCGACACGGCGCGCTGGTTCGATGTCTGCAACGGCTTCGACGCCCGCGATCCGCTGAGCCTGCCGCACGTCGACGGTTGGGAGGCGGCGCTCGGCACCAACGGCGACTCGCTGCGCGGCGCGCGCATCGCCTTCGCGCCCTCGTGGGGCAACGCAGTCGTGTCGCCCCCGATGTGGGACCTGCTCGAGGAACTGGGCTCATGGCTCACTGCCCAGCACGGCATGCGGCGGATCGACGACATCGACCTCGCCCTGCCGCGCATGGGCACCGCATGGTCGCTGAGCGGCAACCTCGGCGTCGAGGCCCAACTCGCCGAGCACTGGCCGGCCTGTGCCGACCAGCTCACGCCCGAGATCCGCTTCGGGATGGAGGCCGCCGCTGGCAGGTACGACGCCGCGGCACGGGCCAAGATCGAGCGGCGCCGAGCCGAGCTGAACGAGGCCATGGCGCGGATCTTCGATCCGGCCGAGGGAGTCGACTTCGTCGTCACGGCGTCGAATCCCGACGTCGCCTTCTCGGCCGACGGCCCGCTGCCCGGCGTGTTCGGCGGCATCGAGGCCGGCCCCGGCAACAACGGGCGGCTCACGTTCCCCGCCAACCTGCACGGCAATCCGGCGATCAGCATCCCCGCCGGCTTCCTCGACGGCCTGCCGATCGGGCTGCAGGTGGTGGGACGGCACTTCTCCGAGCCGCTCCTGCTCGACCTGGCCCACACGGTCGAGCGCGGTCGGCCGTGGCCGCTCGTGGCACCCGGCGCACCCGCCTGATCTCCCGGCCGCCATGACCGCGCTCACCTCACGACAGCGACTGCTCGCGATCGGGCTCATCCTGTCGGTCACGCTCGTCGCGTTCGAGGTGACCGCCATCCTCACGGCGCTGCCCACCATCACCGACGAACTCGACGGCGACTCGCTGTACGGGGTGTCGCTGGCGATCTACACGCTCGCCAACATGGTGTCGCTCGTCGCCGCAGGCGAGCTCGCCGATCGACGCGGGCCGGCGCTGCCGTTCGTGATCGCGGTGTCGACGCTCGTGGTCGGACTGGTGGTCGCCGGCCTTGCACCGAGCATGTCGTGGGTGGTCGCTGGCCGGCTGCTGCAGGGCATCGGCACCGGTGCGTTCAATCCCATCTCGTACTCACTCGTCCGCCGAGCCTTCCCTGCCGACCGGCAGCCGATGATGTACACGTTCCTCTCCGCCGGCTGGGTGCTGCCGAGCCTCATCGCGCCGCTCATCGCCGGGTGGATCACCGAGACGTTCGGCTGGCGGTGGACCTTCCTCTCGATCATCCCGGTGGCGGTTGCCGTGGCGGCGATCGCCGCTCGGCCGATGGCCGACTTCGCGCCGCTCGCCGGCGAGCGCGGTCGAAGCCGTGTGCCATTGGCGGTGGCCGCGGCAACGGGGGTCGGGCTGTTCGTCACCGGCCTGCGCTTTGGCACCCTCGGCGCGGTGCTGCCGGCGGTGGTCGTCGGCCTATTCCTTGCCGTGCCGGCCCTGCACCGACTGCTGCCGCCCGGCTATCGCCTCGCTGCGCATGGCTTCGCCGCGATCCTGGTGGCGCGCAGCATGGCGGCGATCTGCTTCGGCGCCACCGACAGTTTCATCCCGCTTGCCGCCGACCGCGTGCACGGCGCCTCGCCGATCGTGCAGGGATTCGTCATCATCGGCGGCGCGCTCACGTGGACGCTTGGACAGTGGATCAGCGCCCGGTCGCCGCATCGCTCGCCCGCCGCTGTCGTCGGCACGGGCTTCGTGGTGCTCGGCCTCGGCGCGGCGCTGTCGTCCACCGTGCTGCTGGCATGGTGGCCGCTGTGGGGCACCTTCCTTGCGTGGTGCGTGGGCGGGTTCGGCATGGGACTGTTGTTCAACCCCACCACGGTCGCTGCGATGGGCTACGCCGCCGAGGGTGACGAGGGTCGCACCAGCAGCCAGATCGCGCTCGCCGACTCGATCGGGTGGTCGCTCACCGGCGGCCTTGGCGGCGCCGCCGTAGCCGCAGCTGACCGCGGCTCGGTCAGCATCGAGGGCGCGCTCGCCGTCACCTTCGCGATCTCCATCGTGGCTGCGGTGGCGGGCGTCGCCGTGAGCCGGCGCATCCGGACTGCGACGCCGACCGCGGCACCGGCGGTTGCGGCGTAGCGCGGCGACGACTCAGGTGTCGAGCACTGCCCGCGCCACGAGGTCGGTGCCGAACGCGGTGAGGATCGCCAGGTAGAGCAGCCCGGTGGCGGCCATCACCGCCGAGTAGTAGCGCTCGCGCAGCGCGGCACGGGTGACGACGACGAGCACGATCGTGGTGACCGCGCACAGTGCCCAGAACCAGCCCAGCTGCCCGCCCCATCCGTCGTCGACGGTGCCGCTGAGCACCGACAGCATTCCCGTCGGCAGCAGGAGCCCGACCACCTCGACCGGCCAGATCCATCCCACCCAGCGGACGAGATCGTTGAGGTGACGCCGCGGCAGGCCCGGCTGCACGAGGTACCAGTGGCCGAGGAGCATCGCGTCGGTGACGGCCCCGAGGAACGCCGCACCCGCCAGGGTGCGGACGAGAGCGACGGCGCTGTTGCCGCCAGCGTCGAGTGCGGCAGCGACGAGGCCGACGATACCCAGCAGCGGCGCTGCCAGATCGAGCAGCGGCGGGAACTCGCGCGCCGATCCATCGGCCGGCACGTCGTCGTCGACGGCGCGGTCGATGCCGGTCATCTCGGCGACCCGCGCCGAGCGGCGGTCGTGCTCGACCAGTCGTCCGCTGACGCCGGCGCGACGCCGCACCACCGACACGGCGAGCGCGGCCAGCGCCGCAACGGCCACCGCCGCGCCCGCTGCGTCGCGCACCGCCACCGGCCGGTAGCGCAGGCCCGCGGCGACGCCGGCCAGCGCGATGAGCGCGTAGGTGGCGCGCAGCAGCCACCCGTAGCCGAGTCCGACCTCGCGGTGGCGGGTCGTGATCCAGCAGAACGCAAGGCCGCCGACCGCCCACTGCAGCATCACCGTCGCGGCATCGAGGCGGATCACGCCGACAGGCTAGGGCGGCACCCCTCGAACGGCCGCCTTGGCGCCGGTGCCCCATGGCGGCGCCATGCCGACGGTTACGCTGCCGACGTGCTCCGCCGTCGCCTCCTGCCCGTTCTCGTCGCCGTGGCGCTTGCCTCGGGCTGCCAGTTGGGCGAGCGCCCGTACTTCAGCGACGATCCGTTCCCGCCCGGCGCCCTGTCGGGCGACCCGGCCATCGACGCGGTCCTCGAGCGACTCGATGCCGTCACCACCGGTCCGGTCACGGCCGTCTACTCGGTGCTGCGCAAGTACGGCGCCGTCGAGTACACGGCCACGGTGTCGCTCTCGAACGGCCAGCGAGCGATCACCCTGGGGAACACGAAGTACCTCCAGACCGACACCGTGTCGCAGACGTGCGCCATCGACGCGTCACGCCCGTGCGCGTTTGGCATCGACGACGCCGCCGCCAGCGATGTCGGCCTCACCATCGACTTCTACGCTGCCGACACGGCCCGCCGACTGCGGCGCGATGCCACGGCGAAGTCGGGTCCCACCACGGCTCGCACCGAGACCTTTGCCGAGCAGGCGTCGACATGCGTCGACGTGCCCCTGCCCGGCGGCATCGCGGTCTACTGCGCGCTCGACATCGGCGTGCTCGCCAAGCTCGACGACGGCGACGTTCTGGTGACGCTGGTGACGTACGCGACCACGGTCGACCTCGCCGTGTTCGTGCCGGCGAGCTGAGTCAGCAACTGTCGGCGAACCACGAGCCGTGGAAGCCGTGCGGCACGCGCTGGGGGATGCTCACTGATGCCAGCGGCGCCGCCGACATGTCGGCAGCATCGAGCACCACGAACCGCGACGAGTCGGTGTCGCCGTCGTACACGAAGGTGACGAGATAGCCCTCGTCCTCGGCCGCCGCCTCGTGGGCGGGCACGAACACGGGCTCACCCGACTGCGCGGCAGGACCAAGGTCGTGCACCGTGCGGCTGCCGGTGGCCAGGTCGTACTTCACGATGCACGTGGTGCCGCCGAGGCCGTCGGGACCGTTGCGCTCGGACATGGGGTCGCGGGGTGCCACGGCGTATCCGAATCGGTTGCCGAGGCCGGTGCGCCGCTCGTCGATGCGCGGGAACGCATGGCTGACGTCGTCGAGCTGCTCCTCGCGGACCTCGCCGGTGAGAAGGTCGAACCGCCAGCGCCACATCATGCTGGGCTCGAACCGGTCGGGACCGCCGTTCCACATCGACTCGTGACGACCGGCATCGAGCCACACATACCGGGCGTCGGCGTCAGCACCCGCACCGGTGCCCTTGGACGAGGGGCCGTCATCCCACGCGTTCATGACATGGAACACGTAGCAGGGCGGCACGTCGAACCAGCGCGGCTGCTCGCCGGCCCGCGCCCGGCCACGGTGGAGCAGGCCGATACGCGCGCCGTATGAGCTGTCCCAGGCAAAGGGCATGCTGCCGGTGATCGCGAGATCGAGGTCGAAGGTGACCGGCAGGTCGAGGAAGATAGCGTAGTTGCGGCTGAGCGCGAAGTCGTGGGCCATCGTCGGGCCTGGCACGTCGATCGGCTGCGAGTGCACGAGGGTGCCGCCGGCATCCACGATGTGATACGTGACGTAGGGGGCCTTCACCAGCTCGTAGCAGAAGAAGTGCATCTCGCCGGTCTCGGCGCACGTGTGCGGGTGGGCCGTCATCGGCGTCCGCAGCCGCCCGTCGAAGTCGCAGGGGCCGAGGGTGTCGAGGTTGAGCGTCACCTCGTTGGGGAGGCTGGCCTCCTCGAGCGCGAACACCCTGCCGGCGTGGCCCCAGACGTGCGTGTTGGCCAATCCGACAGTGAGGTCGAACGTGCCGGTAGCGGGATCAAGCCGCCGAGCGCCCTCGAGCGAGCGCGTGCGCACCCACCGGTTGCGATACCACTCGGCTCGCCCGTCGCGGAGCCGGATGCCGTGCAGCATCCCGTCGCCAGCGAACCAGTGGGCCGAGACACCGTGCTTCGGGTTGGCGCCATTGCGCAGGTAGTGGCCATCGAGGCCGTCGGGAATCTCGCCGACGACCTGCAGTTCGACGGCGTCGACCTCGTCGAGGACCGGCGCATAGTTGCCGCGCATGTGCCACGGCAGGCGCCTGGCGCCGGTGGTGCTGGAATCGAGGACGTCAGCGGTCATGGGGCCATCCTCGCGCAGCGCAGGTCAGTGGAGGACGACGAGCGAGTGATCGGCGGCGTTCATCGAATCGGGCCCGCTGTCGGTGGCGACCACGATGTCCTCGAGGCGCATCCCCCACTTGCCCGCCACGTAGATGCCCGGCTCGACGCTGAACGCATGGCCGGCGGCGATGGGCAGGCCGTTGCCCTCGACCATGTAGGGATCCTCGTGTGCCTCCATGCCGATGCCGTGACCGGTGCGGTGGATGAAGTACTCGCCGTATCCGGCGGCGTCGATCACCGCCCGGGCGGCACGGTCGACGTCCTGGCAGGCATTGCCCACCACTCCGGCGCGCACGCCGGCAGCCTGCGCCTCGTGCAGCACCGCATAGGCGTCGGCGATCTCGGCCGGCAGCGGCCCGAGGTGCACGCAGCGCGTGATGTCGCTGCAGTAGCCGTCCTTGGTGCCGCCGAAGTCGCACAGCACGATCTCGCCCTCGCGGATGACGCGGCTGCCGGGATGGTGGTGCGGCGACGCCGCGTTCTCGCCGGCGGCGACGATGGCGAAGTTGACGACGTCGTGGCCCTCGGCGATGAGGCGAGCGGAGATGTCGGCGCTGACAGCCGCCTCGGTACGGCCGGCGAGCGGAATCTCCCCGCCCTGCAACTGCGCTGCAACGCGGTCGGCCGCGGCGCCCGCAGCGCGCAGCGCGTCGATCTCGGCGCGGTCCTTACGCATCCGCAGGTCGCCCATCACCTCGACCGAGCGCACGTAGCGCGTCGTGCTCGACGGCCAGTGGCCGAGCAGGTCGACGAGGAACCGGGCCCACATCGTGTCGCCGACAGCGGCGACCGCCGGCTGGCGCGCCAGCGACGCGACGATGGCGACGGGGTCGTCGGTCTCGTTCCAAGGGCGCAGCGTGAACACGCCGGACTGCTCGACGACGCGCGGTGCCTCGAGCCGGGGGATCACCAGCGTGGCATCGGCATCGCGCGGTACCACCAGCATGGTGTGCCGCTCGAGCGGCATGGCCTCGTAGCCGGCGAGATACGGCAGGTCGCTGCCCACCGAGACCAGCAGCGTGTCGATGCCCTTGTCGGCCATGACGGAGCGGGCCCGGTCGACCCGGGCCTGGAGGACTGATGTCGGAGCGGCGTGGCCCATCGGCGCATTCTGCCGCAGCGGCCACCCGTATGCTCGCTCACGTGCCGATCAGGACGTCGATCGTGGCTGGCGCACTGGCCGCCACCCTCGCCGTCGCCTCGTCGTGCAGCGTCGACTCGGGCGTACGCGCCGTGGACTCGCGGGCATCCGGCATGGGCGGCCTCATCCCCGGTGCCCGGTCCGACGATGGCAGCGACTTCGCCGTCACGCCCGGCGTCGTCGACTTCGGCGATGACAAGCCCGAGCGTCCCTACGACGGCTTCCTCACTGCGGTGTTCGCCGAGGTCGAGGCGTTCTGGGCTGCGCAGTTCCCGGCCGTCTACGACGCCGAATGGGAGTCGCTTGAGGGCGGCGTGTTCGCCGCGTATCCCGAGCGCAGCGATCCCATCCCTGGATGCGGCACCGACGAGACCACCTACGACGAGGTGTACGAGAGCGGCGCCTTCTACTGCCGACTGGGCGACTTCATCGCCTACGACGACGCCGACCTGCTGCCCTCGCTCGTCGCCGACCTCGGCAAGGAGGCAGTGGCAATCGTGCTCGCCCACGAATTCGGCCACGCAGTGCAGGCGCGCATCGACGCGTTCGACGAGCCGGTCATTCTCAAGGAGCAGCAGGCCGACTGCTTCGCCGGCGCATGGACGGCCCACATGGTGGCCGGGCAGGGCATCGCCGTCGAGTTCGACGATGCCGACATCCGCGCCGGACTCATCGCCATGATCCAGATCCGCGATCCGGTCGAACTGGCCGGCCTCTACAGCGCCGACGCGCACGGCACCGGGTTCGACCGTGTCGGCGCATTTCAGGACGGCTTCGCCGGTGGCGTCGAGCGCTGCTCCACGTTCTTCTCCGAGGATCGCATCGACCAGCTGATCGACATTCCGTTTCTCGCGGATCTCGACGACCCGAACGCCGGCAACCTGCCGCTGTTCGATCCCGCCGACGGCGGCGGCGACATCGTCACGCTGATACCGGCGAGCCTCGACCAGTTCTGGGTGCCACTGCTCGACAGCAGCGGGATCGACTTCAGTCCCCCGGTCTTCGAGCCGTTCAACGCCGGCGGCCCGTATCCCGAGTGCGCGTCACTGGACACGCAACCAGCCGAGGGCAGCGTCGTGTACTGCGCCACCGACGGCACGGTGTACTGGGACCGCGACCTGGCGCTCGCCCTCGCTGCCGATCCGCTGACGGGCGACCTGTCGGTGGGCTACCTGTTCGCCGTCGCCTACAGCGAGGCGGTGCAGCAGGCAGTGGGCAGCACGCTCGACGGCGAGAATCGCGCCCTTGCCAGTGAGTGCCTCACCGGCGCATGGGTGGGCTCGATCGTGCCGCCGACGCCGGTCGACAGCGTCGTCCAGCTCTCGGCCGGCGACCTCGACGAGGCCATCATCACCGCGATCAGCCGCAGCGATTCCCCCGAAGATGCCGACATCGCCGGCGGCGCCTTCGAGAAGGTGACCGCATTCCGCGCCGGCGTCCTCGACGGCGCAGCGAACTGCTGACCGACGTCAGGCCGACGGGGTTACGGCGCGAGGGTGGTCGTGGTGGCGGGCGGCTTGGCCGTGGTCGTCGGAGGCTTGGCGGCCGTCGTGGTGGGTCGCGGCACCGTGGTGGCGAACGGCAGAGTCGTGGTGGTGGAGGTCGTCGTCGTGTAGGTGGAATTCGGGTTGGCGAAGTTCCACGACGGCTGGCTCTCCTCCTCGGTGACTTCCTCGGGCTCCTTCTCGCCGTTCCACACGAAGATGAAGTCGCCGATCTCGACGAGGGTCGGGAAGTAGTCGGCCACCCACTGCGGGATTCGGATGCAGCCGTGCGAGGCCGGCCTGTTGGGCACATTGTCGGCGCCGTGCACCGCGATACCGTAGTTGAAGTAGACCGGATTCATCATGCCGCCGAGGGGGCCGTTGCGCTTGCCGGCGTACTTGCGGGTGAATCGGAACACGCCGCCCGGTGTCTTGGCGTATGCGCACTCGTCGCGCGTCACCGGCGTCTCGAGCGGCACGCCGTTGCGATCCGTGTCGTAGGTGACCAGCTCGCACCACAGCTTGGGCTTCCCGAACTCGTCGAGCTCGCCGCTCGAGATGTGCGTGATGAGCACCGACTGGTTGTTCTTGAAGACGATGAGCACCTGTAGCTCGAGATACACCTCGACATGGGTCTGGTCGGCGATGCTCTGCACGCGACGCGGGTTGAAGATGAGGTTGTCCTGCATCCGCTGCCACAGGTCGTTGGTGAGGATGCCCGTCTGCTGGTCGAAGCGGACGTTGTTGAGCACGCCCTCGAACGCCCACAGCGCCTGCTCGGTGCCGCCGCCGAACTGCCCGTCGATCGGGCCCGGGTCGAAGCCGAGGTCGTGCAGTCGCTGCTGCATGGCCGTGACCTCGGGCCCGCTCATCCCCCGAACCAGCGGCTGGCTGAGATTGGTCTTCGTGGCCGGGCCGCCGGTGCCCACCACCACGCCCGGCTGCGTGCTCACCGGCACCGTGAGGCTCGGGTCGTCGACCTGGCCGAGGTTGTCGAGCGAGTCGACGTCGCCGCTGCCGCCGGTGAACCCGGCGAAGACCACGGCGGCCAGCACGGCGACCGCCGCAAGCGCCGGCATCCACCGCTTCACCGGCGGGGGAGGCGGCGGCGCCGACGGGCGGGGCGGGCGGCTGCGGGCGTTGCTGGCGGATGGCCGACGGGGGGTCACGAATACTCCGGGTAGGACAGGACGCCGAAATCCTACTGACGGTGGCCGTTCGGGTGGAGGCAGGCGGCGTGAAACCGGGCACGCCGTCACGGCGGTCGCCAGTCGGCGGGACGGCCAGCCCTAGGCGGACGGCGCCGAGTGGTCGACCGGTGTGATCGACCGCAGTTCGGCGCGCAGCGCCCACATCTCGCTGACGATGCGCTTGATCACCGAGCCCGATGCCAGCGTGCTCTCGCCGCGGGTGCGCGGGAAGTAGTCGACGCCGAACTGGATGACATTGAAGCCCAGCTTCTTGGCCCTGATGACGAGCTCGGCATCGATGAACGAGCCCTCGCTACGCAACTCGATGTGCCGGAAGATGCGCGTGCGGCACAGCTTGAAGGCGAAGTTGATGTCGCGCATCCGCACGCCGAACAGGCGGCGGATCAGCAGGTTGTAGAAGAACGTGTAGACGATGCGCAGGCTGCCCTCGCCCGTGCGGTCGAATCGGTAGGCGCTGACGATGTCGGCCTCGTAGTAGCGCATGAGGCGGATGGCCCGCGCTGCCTCGGCCATGTCAAAGGGCAGGTCGGCGTCGCTGTACAGCACGACATCGCCCGTGGCCGACGCGAAGCCAGTCTTCATCGAGCCGCCCAGCTTGCGGTTCACCGGGTGGTGCACGGCCCTGATGCGGGGATTGGACGCAGCCAGCCGATCGGCGATCTCGGGGGTGCGATCGGTGCTGGCGTCGTCGACGACGATGACCTCGTAGTCACGGATGTCGCCCTTGGCCATCAGCAGCTCGCACTCTTCGATCGCCGACGCCACGGCGCGCTCGATGTAGAGCTCCTCGTTCCACATCGGGAAGAAGATGCTGAGCTTCTCGAACGGGTCGCCGAACCGAGCGGGCGTGGCGGGGGCGGTCACGAGCAGCGAGGCTACCGCCATGGTCGCAGCGACTCCGGTCGCTACCCTCGCGTCGATGGACGCTGTCCCGCCCACCGGCGATGCCCCGCCGGCCTACCCGCCGCCCGCGGCGCCGTCGGCACTGCCGGCACCGCCAGCGCCCGCGCCGTCGCAGTGGGCCGCGCGACTCGAGGCGCGACGCCTTCGTCACCGGCGACCGGGTGACCTGGCACCCGGCTGGGCGAGCAGCCTCGCCGTCGGCTGGCTCGTCGTAGTGCTCGGTCTCGGCGCCGTCTGGGTGAGCTCGAGGACCACCGGGCTGTCGACGTGGTGGATCGGCCCCGAGGCGCGGCCGGCGTCGGTGTTCGTCAGCATGCTCCCGTTCGTGCTGCCTCTCGCGGTGGTGATCGGCGTGCTCGCCGGCGCTCGTCGCATCGCATGGCTCGGCATCGCCGCTGCGCTCGCCACCGCCGCGGTGGGCGTGGGCGACCTCGGGCGCGTCGAGGCCTACGGCATCGTCGAACTCGTGCTGGCATGCGGAGGCTTGCTCGTGTCGCTCGCCGCGTTCACCGGCACCTACCGACGCGATGCCGACAGGCACCGAGACGGCGATCCGGCGGACGACACGGCCGGCCGGTAGCGTTCGCACCCGATGTCAAAGGTGCTCACCTCGCTGCCCGTCGGCGAACGGGTCGGGATCGCATTCAGCGGCGGCCTCGACACGTCGGCCGCCGTGGCGTGGATGCGCGAGAAGGGGGCCGTCCCCTTCTGCTACACCGCCGATCTCGGCCAGTACGACGAGACCGACCTG
>JBJTRF010000116.1:0-3459 GCA_046076025.1 Ilumatobacteraceae bacterium | reverse complement strand
GCGGCACGCCGTCGAGTGTCTCGCAGCGGTAGTGGCGGGCATCGAGCGGCGAGCGCGGCGGCACCTCGTCGCCGACAACCAGGCGCAGCACGCGCTCGGCAGTGGTGTCGTCGACGACGATGTTGACCAGCGGCTCGGGATCGCGCGTCACCACCGAGGATGTCGCCGCGGCACGGAACACCGCCACGAGCGCATCGAACGAGCGCTGCCGGTGCGACCGGCGCAACTGCAGCCGCGACACCTGTTCGGCATCGCAGCCCAGCCGAGCGGCCGCCTCGGCACGGTCGGCCTGGAACTCGGCATCGACGAACCGGTCGAGCACGGCCCGCATGTACGTGCCGTCGAAGGTGCCGCCCTGCGCCTCGACCACCACCTGCTCGCCGACGAACGAGATGCCCGCCCGTCGTTCGTCGTGTGCCTCGGCATGGCGCAACTGCACGCCATCGGCGTCGGCCAGCGCCTCCCACCGCTGCAGGAAGATGCGCCACTCGCGGTGTGCCAGCCGCTGCGACCACCGCAGGAACAGCTCGTCGCTGTCGCCGAGCGACTCGACCACGCGGTCGTTGGCGCCGAGCCGGCCCAGATCGTCGAGCTGCGCCACCCCGATGCCACCCGCCCGTGCCGCTGCCGTGCATGCCGTCAGGCGCGCCAGCGCCGCGCCATTGCGGACCACGCGCACCGCCTCGGCGGTGGACCACTGCAGCCGCGCCCGGCACCACGCCACCACCGAGCGGTGCCCGTCGCGGCGGAACTCGCCCCGCCGCCCGATCTCGGTGACGGCCCGGGCCAGCAGCACCTCTTCGCGCCGCCGCCGGTGTGCCGCCGCCCGCACCATCAGCTCGAGCTCGTCGGCCGACAGCGCCGCCAGCTGGCTGTCGTCGAGCTCGAGATCACCCGCCGTGCCAACGGTGTCGGCACCAACGCCGTCGACGCCCCCAACGCCGCTCACGCCAGCCGAGGCCGTCCCGGCACCCGCAGCCACCACGTCGACGAACTTCACACTGGCGAACATACGTTCGCCCTGTGACAGGGTTTCTCGCCGCCACCAGGGCTCAGCGCAGGTGCGCCGTCGCCGACCGGAACAGCCACGGCCCGGCCAGGGCCAGCGGCACGGCAGCGACGCCGGCAACCACGAACGGCGCCAGCAGGCCGAACTGGTGCGCCATGAACCCGCCGAACGCGGCGCCGAAGGGCACCACGCCCCACGACACCGTCCGGTAGATGGCATTCGCCCGCCCCAGCAGGTGCGGCGGCGTGATCGCCTGGCGCACCGTCGAGTTGACCGCGATCCAGATGCCGGTGCCGACGCCCAGCAGGGTCATCATCGCCACCGCCACCACCGGCGACTCCGACAGCACCATGCCGAGCAGTGGCACCGCCCACAGCCACAGCGGCAGCGCGAGCGACCGCGCCGCGCCCAGCCTGCGCACCATGCCCGACACGAACCACCGCGTCAGCACGGTGCCTGCTGCCGACCCGACGAACAGCAGCGAGTACACGCCCGTGCCGCTACCCAGGTGCTCCTCGGTGTACAGCACGAGCAGCGAGAGGGCGCCGAAGTAGAAGAAGTTGCTGAACGCCAGCGTGCCGCAGATGACGCGATACAGCGGGCTGCTCCACACGAAGCACACCGCCTCGAGCATGTCGCCGCGCAGCGACGCACGCGTTCCGATCACGACATCGGATCGGACACGCGAGTTCTTCGGCAGCCTCGACGCAAGCGCTGCCGATCCGGCGAACGACACGGCGTCGGCGAAGAACGGCACAGATGCCGATGCCTGGTAGGCAGCCACTCCAAGCGGCGGCCCGGCGAACTGGGCAGCAGCGAACTGCGCACTGGCGAAGCGAGCGTTGGCCTGCAGCAGCTGCGGCTGCTCGACGATGTCGGGTAGCAACGCCTGCGCCGTGTTCACGTGCAGCGTGTCACCGGTGGTGAGTAGGAAGGCACACACGTACAGCATCCAGATCGTGGCCGCGTCGGCCAGCACCGCCACGCCCAGCACGGCCACGATCATCATCCGCCCGACGTCGGCGGCGATGAGCAGGCGCCGCTTGTCGAGACGGTCGGCGATCGTGCCGGTGAAGAGCGCCAGCAGCAGCCACGGCAGTCGCAGCGCGATGGTGACGCCGGCGATCAGCCGCGGGTCGCGGGTAAGCATCGCTGCCAGCAGCGGGAACGCGGTGACGAACATCCCGTCGCCCGTGCTCGACACCAGCACCGACAGCCACACCGTGCGGAACGGACGCCCGAGCGATCGGCCCGTACCCGCACCGTCGACGGCAACCGAGCCATCTGCGCCGTGCGTCGCGTCGGCGCCCGAGGTCATCGATCGTCGATGGTATCCAAGGCCGCATCGCCGCCCCGCTACGGTCAGCAGTCGATGGCCACGCCCGTGAGCGCCGACTACCGCAGCCGCAGTCTGTGGCTCGACCTGCTCGCCGCTGAGTCGGCCGATGCCCTGCGCCCGAGGCCAGCGCTCGATGGCGACATCCAGTGCGATATCGCCATCGCCGGGGCGGGCCTCACCGGGCTGTGGACCGCCTACTACCTCGCCCTCGCCCACCCGTCGCTGCGCATCGTCGTGGCCGAGCGCGACGTCGCCGGCTTCGGCGCATCGGGCCGCAACGGCGGGTGGGCCAGTGCCGGCATCGCCGGTAGCCCGGGCCGCTATGCGCGCCGCCACGGCATCGATGCCGTGCGACGAGCCACGCGTGCCACCAACGAGGCCGTCGACGAGATCGGCCGCGTGGCGGACGCCGAGGGCATCGAGTGCCGCTTTGCCAAGCAGGGCTCGCTCACCGTCGCCACGAGCGAACCGCAGCGCGCACGCCTACTCGCGGCTCACGAGGCGGCGCATCGCAGCGGCACGCACAACGACGATGACGTGGTGCTCGATGCCGATGGCGTGCGCCAATACGCCATCGTCAGCGGCGCGCTGGCCGGCGCCTTCACCCCGCACGGCGCAGGCATCGATCCGGCCCGCCTCACCCGCGGCCTCGCCGATGCGTGCGAGCGCCGCGGCGTGCGCATCGTCGAGCACACGCCCGCACTCGAGCTGCTACCCGGCCAGCTGCGCACCGCCCACGGCACCATTCGCGCCGAGGTGGTGCTGCGTGCCACCGAGAGCTACACGGTGCAGCTGCCCGGCCACCGACGCGACTACCTGCCGCTGACGTCGCTGATGATCGCCACCGAGCCGCTGCCCGCCGACGTGTGGGCGCAGCTCGGCTGGCCACGCGGCCTGACGATGAAGGACAAGCGCCACCTCTTCTTCTACGCGCAGCGCACCGCCGACGATCGCATCGCCATCGGCGGCCGCGGCGCGCCGTATGCGCTGCGCCGCCCGATGGACCCTGCCCGCGAGACCGACGCCGGTGTCGGCAATCGGCTGCTCAACGTGATCCGCACGCACTTCCCCGCCGCCGCCGACGCGGCGATCACCCATCGCTGGGGCGGCA
>JBJTRF010000115.1:0-10534 GCA_046076025.1 Ilumatobacteraceae bacterium | reverse complement strand
CGGAGTCGAGTTCGTCATCGAGGTCGTCCTCGAGATCAGGGTCGAGTTCGTCCTCGTCCGGCTCGTCCTCGAGTTCCTCGATTTCCTCATCGACCTCGTCCTCAAAGTCGTCGGGCATGTCGTCATCGCCAGCCATCGAATTCACCTCTCCCGCGTGAGTTGGGGATACTACGCCGGGCGGCGACGGAGGCTACACGCCGTCCCGCCCGTTCCTCCCGGATTGTGGATGCGGAGCCACGACGGACGCCGGGACCGGTGGCGTGACCTGCCATACCGGCAGCGGCGGCGCTCAGGACCCGCTGCGGCGCTGCTCGGCCCGTCGCTCGGCAGCCAGTCGCTCGAGCTCGGGGGCCGCCGTCGTGAGGTGCGTCATCGCATCGGCCACAGCCCGGTGCCCGGCCTGCGAGGCGATGAGCTCGTGCATCTGCAGGGCCACCCTGCGGTACGAGGGATGACCCTGGGGCGAGGTGCGCAGCTCGAGCAGGTGCATCGCCTCCCTCGCGTTGAACTGCATCGAGTAGCGGATGCGGTAGGCCATGCTGACCGCATACTGTGCCTGCTGCGGGAAGTCGTGACGCAGGGTGTCGTACAGCATCGCCGATCGCGTCATCGCCTCGTCGAACACGTCGGCCATGCCCGCCTCCTCGACGAGCTCGGGTCGCACGTAGCCGTGGTTGGGTGACAGCGACTGCCAGTCGATGGTGAGCATGCGATGACGCTGGAGGTCGCGGAACGCGCCGTAGTCGCTGAGGATGTCGAACCGGTAGTCGACGCGCTCGAAGGCGCGGCCCGGACGGTGCCGGCGGTTCTCGCGCTCGCCCACATAGGCGCGCAGCAGCGCTATTCGCTCGGTGGGGCCGAGCGACCGCACCTTCTCCATCACCTGATGCTCGGGAAGGTTGGTGTGGGGGTAGCAGATGGCAGCGAGCAGCTTGTTCTCGGCGTCGGGGTCGAAGTCGACGAGTTCGACGCTGTCGGCCTGGTCGACGGGCGTGCCGCCGAAGAGCGAGTCGACGAGCGCCGCCGTGTTCGTCCGAGTCGAGTGGAGGTACTGCGACCATCGTCCGCCGCGCTCGGGAATGTCGACCCGGCGCAGGAAGCTGGGGATCACCTTGCGCAGTTCGGTGAGCATCATGTCGGCATAGGCCTGCGCCTCGGGCAGCGGATGCGACCGAAGCCGGATGATGAGTGCCTCGAAGGCCTGCCCCGACCCGTAGATGCCCACGTTGCTGAGCGCGGCGGCCGGCAGCACGCCGCGAACGGCATCGAGTGCCTTTGCCCTGGTGGCGGCACGGTAGACGAAGTCGCTGTCGGACGGATCGTGGGGCACGGTGGCCCGCACGTGGTCGGTGACCTTGGTGAGCAGCAGCGAGTAGCTGTCGAACATGCGGTCCATGTCGCCGACGTACCGCGTGCCGAACCTGCTGCCCATGATCGCCGGGTCGCGGAAGAACCGGTAGCGGCCCTCGAGCCGGGTGTCGTAGCTGATGTAGCGGGTGCTCTGCTCGAGGTAGCTCATGAGCCGGCCCCACTCGAGCACCTTGGTGAGGATGTTGCTCGACTGCTCGCACGCAAGGTGCACCCCGCCGAGTTGGGCGACCGAGTCGTCGCCGTACTCGACGAAGACCTTCTCGTACAGCTCCTCGGCTCGTTCGAGGCCGACGGTGGCGTCGACCGAGGCATCGCCGGCAATGTCGAGCTCGCCGACGAACTCGTCGAGGAACAGGCGCCGGAGACTCTTGGGGCTGCGGCTGTACCGGGCGAAGAGGGCGCCTTTCACCACTTCGGGCAGGTTCACCAGGGCGAACACGGGGCCGTCGAGATTGGTGAAATAGCGACGGAGGATGTCGGTCTCGGCGGCGGTGAACTGCTCGGGTACGTACACCGTCACAGGGGTGAATCCTACGGGTGCCCGACCCTCGCGACAGGGATCGAGACCCCTGCCAACCCTTGCGCGGCAGGGGTCCGGCGAGGCTCGCCGTCAAACCCGCCGATGCGGCGCCTAGAGCACCGTCACCCCGGTGGGACGGGTGGCGAACTCGGCGGACACGGCAGCCCGCAGGTCGGCGGACGCCCACAGGTCGACCACGGTCATGGCCATCGCCTTGGCGCCGTCGATCACGGCCCGGTCGCCCTCGTCGGCCGCCGCATACCGGGCGAAGTCGACGCTGTGGATCGGCACGCCGTCGGGCGCGACCTGGATCATCGGGTGGATCGACGGCACCAGGTAGCTGACATTCCCCATGTCGGTGCTGCCCATCACCACCTTGCCGGACGATCGCGGATCGGCGACCTGCCGGCCGAGAAGGGCGGCATTGTCGACGTAGGTGGCCACCATCGGCCCGTTGTCGATCATGTCGGCGTACGGGTTCTCGACCCAGTGGTGGTGCATCGAGCAGCCGCACGCCGAGGCGGATGCCTCGAGTGCCGTGATCACCCGGTCCTTGAGCACCTCGAGGCGCTGCATCGTCCCCGACCGCACGTACCACTCCATCGCAGCCGACGAGGGCACGATGTTCGCCTTGTCGCCGCCCTTGGTGAAGATGCCGTGGATCCGCTCGTCGGGGCGGATGTGCTGGCGCATCTGCGAGATGCTCGTATAGCCGAGCACTGCCGCGTCGAGCGCATTGCGGCCCTCCCACGGTGCCGCAGCGGCATGCGCGGCCCGTCCCTGAAACTCGACGTCGACGCCCTGGATCGCGAGGCAGTCCATGCGGATGAGATCGGCATCGGCCGGGTGCACCATCATCGCTGCGTCGACGCCGTCGAAGGCTCCTGCCCGGGCCATCACCACCTTGCCGCCACCCCCCTCCTCGGCAGGGGTACCCATGATGCGCAGCCGTCCGCCCATCGACTCGGCGACGACCGCCGCCGCCAGTCCGGCGCCGAGTCCGGCAGCGGCGATGATGTTGTGCCCGCATGCGTGGCCGATCACCGGGAGCGCGTCGTACTCGCACAGCACCGCCACGGTCGGCCCACCGGCGGCACCCACCTCGGCGTCGAATGCGGTCTCGACGCCATAGGCATTGCGCACGGGGCGCACGCCCTCAGCGGCGCCGAGTTCCTCGAGCAGGGCAGTGAGCAGTCCGTGCGCGAATCGCTCCTCGTAGTTGAGCTCGGGCCGAGAGTGGATCTGGTGGCTGGCGTCCACGAGGCGATCGGCGAGCTCGTCGACCCTGGCGCACACGGCCGCCTTCAGTGCTGTCACGTCCACGGTGTACCTCCCGGCCGCAACCTAGCCGTCGTGCGGCGCGTCCTAGGCCAGCACGACGGCGGCATCCGGGACGACGTCGAGCGTCACCGAGGTGGTCGCGGTCCAGGGGGTGCCGTCGAGCCACAGCCGCAGCGGCGCCGTGAACTGCAGCGACGACGAGGACGCTTGCGTCACGGAGATCTGCGGATGCGGCAGGTGCGAGCCGGTTGATGCCCGCAGCCACGCCGCACGGCGGGCGCGCCACGGCATCGAGGGGTCGACGCGGACGATGTCGACCCGGCCGTCGTTGGGATGCGCGCGGGGCGCGAGGTCCCTGCCGCGTATGAAGCCACCGTTGACAGCGGCGACGACCTCGCCGCGCCACCACGAGCGTCGGGCCACGAGATGCGCGCAGAACCACCCGACCTGCCCCTCGGCCGTGGTCACCCGCACCGCATCGATCGGTGCCTCAACGAGCATCGCGCCGAGCACGACCCGGCCGGTGCCGCCGCCGCCCATCGCCCGGGCGAGGTCGCCGGAGCGCACGGCCACGGGTGGCGGACGGTCGCAGCGGCGCAGCGCCGAAGTGACGTGACGGCCCAATTCGCAGTCATCGTCGACGACGGCGACCTCGGCCGACAGCGGTCGCTGCCGTCCCCACGATGATCCTGGCCGGATCGTCATCCGTCGCCCTCCTCGATGTCGCCCGGGGGCTGCACCTCGGCCGAGGCCGCAACCACGCCACGGAACAGCGACTCGGCGGCCGACTGGGCGGCGCGGCGGGTGGCTGTCTCAGGTGCCACGATCGCTACCTGTCGCACCAGGTCGATGAGCTGCTTCGTCGTGCGCACGAAGTCGCCGCCGGACAGCTCCTCGGCGGCGACGACGTCGGCGAACCCCTCGCCCGCCGCCCACGCATACGCCACTGCGGCGAAGGTGGGGTCGGGCGCCCGGTGCGGCGCCGTGCCCGCCGCAGCCTCTAGGCTGCGCAACTCGCTGCTGAGCCGTGCCACCGACCGGCTGCGCCCACGGACGGCATCCGACGGAAACCACGGTGCCGGCGGCGGCTCGGGACTGCGGTGCTCGTACACGAACACGCTTGCCAGCGCTGCCAGCTCTGCGGGTGCAAGCCCGTCGAGCAGCCCGCGGCGGATGCTCTCGGCAATGAGCAGGTCGCACTCGTGGAAAAGCCGCGACAGCATGGTGCCGGCGTCCGTGAGTGCCCATCCCTCGACGTAGCCCCAGCGCTCGAGGATGCCGAGCACGAGATCGAAGTCTCGTGCCACCGACCTGCTGCGGCCCTCCATCCGCACGCGCATCTCATCGACCTCGGCAGCGATGCGGTCGGCCTGCGCTGCTGCGGCGAGCCGATCGGCCAGGTCCGGATCGTCCTCGACAGGGTGCGGTCCGCGCGGCACGTCGTCGGCGGCGCGGCTGTCCGGCGGCGCAGCGGCCTCGAGGCGCACGCGCTCGAGC
This sequence comes from Ilumatobacteraceae bacterium, assembly GCA_046076025.1. Lineage (GTDB taxonomy): Bacteria > Actinomycetota > Acidimicrobiia > Acidimicrobiales > Ilumatobacteraceae > UBA668. The sequence goes on along the minus strand of JBJTRF010000115.1, from coordinate 5,865 downwards.
CGCTGCACGATCTCGCGCTCGCCGTCGCGCCTGCCGGGCACGTACGAGGGCGGAAGGGCGATCGCTCCGAGCGCGCGCGGCGGCACCGCGAAGTCGTCAAATGTCAGCGTGACCGCTTGCCGGCGCAGCGTGAGTGCCGTGATCTTCACCCCCGACTTGCGATGGGCCGTCGACAGCACGGCGACGCGTCCGGCGTACGTGCCCTTCTCTGCGTACACCACGTCGCCCGGACGGAGGCGGCGCAGCGCGAGCGACACGGGGTCGTCTCGCCCGGGCATCGAGGGGGCAGCGGCGTCGACGTCGCGCCGGCCTCGGAGGCGGGCCCGGTACTTGTCGAGGTCGCCGTAGGGGCTCTGGGCCTGTTCGCGCGCCGCCTCGACATCACGTTGCCTGCGCTGGAGCCTGGCCTCGAGGCGAACCACGTCGCGGTCGGCCTGGTACTGAGCGAACGACAGGTTCAATAGTCGGTGTGCCTGCTCGCTCGAGTATGCGCGAACGAGATTGGCAGCCATGTTGTAGGTCGGCTTGAAGACCGAGTTGAGGTGGAACGACCGGCTCGACGCGAGTGCCGAGACCTGGTCGAACGGGACGAATGGATTCCAGATCACCACCGCGTTGCCCCGGTCGTCGATCCCCCGTCGCCCAGCCCGGCCCGTGAGCTGGGTGTACTCGCCCGCCGTGAGCATCGTGTGATGGTCGCCGGTGAACTTCGACAGCTTCTCGATCACCACCGTCCGCGCCGGCATGTTGATGCCGACGGCCAGCGTCTCCGTGGCGAACACCGCCTTCACGAGTCCCTCGGCGAAGCAGGCCTCGACGACCTCCTTGAACGGCGGCACCATGCCCGCGTGGTGGGCCGCGATCCCCGCCTCGAGCCGGGCCATGAGCTGCGATGCGCCGAGCACAGCGAGGTCGGCCGGGTCGATGCCCTCCAGGCGGGCCTCGGCGATCTCCCTGATTCGCGAGCGCTCGTCGGCGTCCGTGAGGCGGATGCCGCTGGCGAGCACCGAGCGCGCAGCCTCGTCGCACTGATTGCGGCTGAAGATGAAGAAGATGGCCGGCAGCATCCGCCGACTGTCGAGCAGCTCGACCACGTCGACACGCGACGGCGCATACAGCCGACGGCGGCCCTGGCGGCCCTTCGGTCCGCGCTGACGGCCGCGCCGCACAGCCTCGTCGTCGAGACGCTGCGCGTCGGCGTTCGGCCGGCCGTCGACGATCGTCGGCAGCAGGTGGACGCGCCCGTGCGCGCTGTCGCCCACGAGGAAGAGATGGTCGAGGCGCACCGAGCGCCGTTCCTCGACCACCGCCTCGGTGGGCCCGCGCACGGTGGTGATCCAGTCGGCCAACTCGCGGGCATTGCTCACCGTCGCTGAGAGGCAGACCAGCCGCACGTCGCGGGGAAGGTGCACGATGACCTCTTCCCACACCGGCCCCCGGTAGGCGTCCTGGAGGAAGTGCACCTCATCGAGGACCACGATGCCCAGATCGCGCAGTCCTCTGCCGGCTCCGTACACCATGTTGCGGAGCACCTCGGTGGTCATCACCACGACGGACGCATCGCCGTTGATCGAGTTGTCGCCGGTGAGCAGCCCGACTCGGTCGGCCCCGAGACGTGCCACCAGGTCGCGGTACTTCTGGTTCGAGAGCGCCTTCACCGGCGCCGTGTACACCGCTCGCCGGCCGTCGGCCAGCGCTGCGTCGATCGCGTACTCGGCCACCACGGTCTTTCCGCTGCCGGTCGGCGCTGCGACCAGCACCGAATCGCCGCGATCAAGCACGTCGAGCGCCCTCAGCTGGAAGTCGTCGAGCGGGAACCCGAAATGCGCAGTGAGGCTGCTGCGATCGGGTCGCACGCCACTGCTGCTCAGGCCGCAGCCTCGCGGGAGCGCTTGCGGCGCTGCGCGACGACGCCGATGACGATGCTGGCCGCGTAGAACACTGCCATCGGGAGTCCCATGGCCATCATCGAGTACGGATCGCCGCTGGGCGTGATGACGGCGGCGATCAGGAAGATGACGACCACCGCATAGCGCCACTGCTTCATCAGCGTCTGCGGGGTGAGGACGCCCACGAGTTGCAGGAAGACCAGCAGCACCGGGAACTCGAAGGTCACGCCGAACGCTGCGATCATCAGTCCGAACAGCTTCACGTACTCGCTGACCCTGAAGTTCGCCGTGACATCGCTGCCCGCCCACGAGATGAGGAAGTCGAGCGCCGGCGTGAGGGTGAAGTAGGCAACCGTGCCACCCGCGACGAAGAGCACGATCGACGAGACGATGAACGGGATCGCGTACTTCTTCTCCTTGGCGTGCAGCGCCGGTACCACGAAGCGCCACACCTGCCACAGGATCACCGGCAGGGCGAGGATGATGCCGCCGTACGTGCTGATGCTGAGCCGCGTCGCGAATCCCTCGAGTGGGCCGATGAACTGCAGGTCGCAGTTGAGCTCGCCTGGACGGTCGGCGCAGAGCTTCTCGTACGGACCGCGCATGAACGCCAGCACCTGGTCGTAGAACGCCAGCATGGCGATGACGCCGAGCACGATCGCCAGCGCAGCCCGAATGATGCGGGTCCGCAGTTCGGCGAGGTGCTCGACGAGGGTCATCCGACCCTCGGGCATGCCGGTCGTCATTCCCACGGCTCGGGCTCGCGGTCGGCAGGCGGCGCATCGGCCGTGGCGTCAGCGGCCGTATCGCCTGAGCCCGTATCGCCTGAACCCGTGCTGTCAGCGCCTGGCTCGCCGTCAGCGCCGGCGGCTCGCTGCCGACGACGCTCGGCGACGTTGCCGAAGTCGAGTCCGGTGTCGGCTGGCTTGGCTGCCGGCGCAGTGCCCGACACCATCGGCACGTTGGCCCCGGCTGCCGGCGACCCCGTGGCGGGCGTGGCGGTCGACTGGGCCTCGCCGTCCATCAGCACCGCCTGGCGTACCGCATCGGCGGTGCCGCGCAGTTCGCGCATCGGCTCGTCGAGTACCGACTTCAGCTCGCCCTGGAATCCCGTCGCCATCTTGCGGAACTCGGCGTACCCCTTGGCGAACTTGCGCACGGCCTCGGGCAGCTTCTCCGGACCGAGCACGACGAGGGCGATGAGCAGCAGGAAGACGATCTCGCTGCCCTGGAGATTGAACACGGGGGCAGTCTAGGAGGACGGCCCTCCCCGGCGTCAGCGCCGCCCGCCGCCTGCCGTGGCACAATCGGGCCGTGCAGCAGCGGCTTCCCTCGCTCCTGGACGAGCCGATCACCTTCGCCCACCGGGGCGCCCGGGCGCACGCCCCGGAGAACACCCTGGAGGCCTTCGCCCTGGCCCTGCGGCTCGGGGCCTCCGGCCTCGAGAGCGACGTGTGGCTGACCTCCGACGGCGAGGCCGTGCTCGACCACGACGGCCTCGTGCGACGCCGACTCGGCAGGTCGACTCGCCTCGCCGACCTTCGTCGTCACGAGCTCCCGCCGCACATCCCCACCCTCGGGGAACTGCTCGCCGAGTGCGGCACCGACTTTCACCTGTCGCTCGACATCAAGGACCCCCGGGCCGGGCATCGCGTGGTCGAGGTCGTCGGTGCCGCCGAGCCGGGCCTGCTCGACCGGCTGTGGCTCTGCTCGCCAGACCTCGAGGTGCTGCGATCCCTGCGCGGCACCGGGGCGCGACTCGTCGACAGCACTCGCCTCTCGCGCATCAAGGAGGGGCCCGAGCGCCGGGCGGCGGCACTCGCAGCCGACGGCATCGACGCGATCAACCTTCACCACACCGACTGGAACGGCGGCCTGGTGGCGTTGTTCCACCGGTTCGACCGGGTGACGTTCGGGTGGGACCTCCAGGCCCCGCACCTGCTCGAGAATGCGCTGCGCATGGGACTCGATGGCATCTTCAGCGACTATCCCGACCGCATGGCCGACGCGTTCAGGGCGCAGATCGGCGCCCTGTAGGGCTGGCGCCTACAGCCACTGCCAGTCAGACGACGGCCAGATGACGACGAATGCCCGCCCCAGCAGGTCGCTGAAGGCAATGGCGCCGATGTCGCGGCTGTCCTTCGACCCCGGCCGGTTGTCGCCCAGCACGAAGACCGTGTCGGCCGGTACGAGGTACGGGAAGTCGAAGGCATTCGGGTCAGTGCACGGCGCCACCTCGGGGTCGAGATACGGCTCCACGAGGAGGCGTCCGTCGATGTACACCTGGCAGTTGCGAACGTCGACGGTCTCGCCGGGCAGACCGATCACGCGCTTGATGAGATCGCGCTCGCCGGTGCTCTCCATCGTCTTGAGGACCACCACATCGCCCCGGTTCGGGTCGTGGAGCCGGTAGCTGAGCTTGTTCACGAGCACCCGATCGGTGTCGTGCAGCGTGGTCTTCATCGAGTTGCCCGCCACCTGGAACTGCTGGACCACGTACGACTTCACGAAGAAGGCCGCCGTGACGGCCACGGCGATGATGACGATCCACTCAATGAGCTCGCCCAGCCGCCGCAGCCACGTGGGACGAGACGGCGCCGAGGGCGCCTCCCAGCCGAACGATCCGTTGAAGTCGGCCACCTCGGGCTGCGATCTCGCCATCGGCCCCACGCTAGCCCCGTTGCCCCGCCGCAACGCGGCGCGTCCGGGGCGGGCTACAGCGAGGCGATCAGCTTCTCGACTCGCTCGTCGCGGCTCTTGAACGGGTCCTTGCACAGCACGGTGCGCTGCGCCTGGTCGTTCAGCTTCAGGTGCACCCAGTCGACCGTGTAATCGCGCTTGCGCTCCTTTGCCCACTTGATGAACTCGCCGCGTAGACGGGCCCGGGTGGTCTGCGGGGGCGTATCGACGGCTGCGTCGATGTCGGCGTCAAGGCAGACCCGCTCGACCAGGCCTCGGTCCTGCAGCTTGTAGAACGGGCTCCGCTCGCGGCAGATGTCGTGGTACTGCAGGTCGAGCAACTGCACCCGGGCATCGCCGAGCGACAACTGGTGCCGCTCGCGGAATGCCTCGAGCAGCCGGTACTTGATCACCCAGTCGACCTCGCGGTCGAGCTTCAGCGGATCGTTCTCGATCGTGGTGACGCAGTGCTCCCACATCTCGAGCGCCCGCTGCTCGAGCGGGGGGAATCCCTTGGCGTCGGCGTAGCGCAGGGCCCGGTCGAGGTATTCGCGCTGGATGTCGAGGGCGCTGACCTCGCGGCCGTTGGCGAGGCGCACCTTCCTGCGGCACGTCATGTCGTGGCTGATGTCGCGGATGGCACGGATCGGGTTCTCGAGCGTCATGTCGCGTAGTACGACCGAGGGGTCCTCGAGCATCCGCAGCATGCACGCCACTGCCCCGACCTTGACGAACGACGTGTACTCGCTCATGTTGCTGTCGCCGACGATCACGTGCAGGCGGCGGTACTTCTCGGCATCGGCGTGAGGCTCGTCACGCGTGTTGATGATCGGCCTGCTGCGGGTGGTGGCGCTGCTGACGCCCTCCCAGATATGCTCGGCGCGCTGGGCGATCGAGAACACCGGGCCTCGCGCCGTCTGCAGCACCTTGCCGGCCCCGGTGTAGATCTGCCTGCTCACCAGGAACGGGATGAGCACCTCGGCGTACGCCCCGAGCTCGTCGGTGCGGCTGGTGAGGAAGTTCTCGTGGCACCCGTAGCTGTTGCCCGCCGAGTCAGTGTTGTTCTTGAACAGGTACACCGTGCCGCGAATTCCCTCCTCGCGCAGCCGCTGCTCTGCGGACTGCGTGAGGCTCTCGAGGATGCGCTCGCCGGCCTTGTCGTGCACGACGAGGTCGTAGAGGCTGTCGCACTCGGGTGTCGCGTACTCGGGGTGCGAGCCGACGTCGAGGTAGAGCCGGGCGCCGTTCTGCAGGAACACGTTGCTGCTGCGGCCCCAGCTGACCACCCGACGGAACA
>JBJTRF010000114.1:0-12934 GCA_046076025.1 Ilumatobacteraceae bacterium | reverse complement strand
CCCAAGAGATCCTCGTCGGCCGCGCCGACTACCCGACCGAGCCGATCGGCGACACCAGCCGCAAGTTCCGCCAGCTGGGCCTCGGCTACGCCAATCTCGGCGCCACGCTGATGGCCCTCGGCCTGCCCTACGACTCGGCCGACGGCCGCTCGTGGGCAGCGGCCCTCACGTCGCTGATGACCGGCCATGCCTACGCCGTCAGCGCCCGCATCGCCAGCCGGATGGGGCCGTTCGCCGGCTTCGCCGAGAACGAGACGCACATGCTCAACGTGCTGCGCATGCACCGCGATGCCCACGGGGCCATCGAGAACCCTGATGTCGTACCCGTCGAGTTGCTGCAGGCCGGCGCCGCGGCGTGGCATGCGGCAGTCCGCGACGGCGAGGAGTACGGCGTGCGCAACAGCCAGGCCAGCGTGCTGGCGCCCACGGGCACCATCGGCCTGATGATGGACTGCGACACCACCGGCATCGAGCCCGACCTCGGCCTGATGAAGGTGAAGAAGCTCGTCGGCGGCGGCACCATGAGCATCGTCAACCAGACGGTGCCGCGGGCGCTGCGCACGCTCGGCTACTCGGCCGAGCAGGTCGACGACATCATCCGCTACATCGACACCGAGAAGAGCATCCTCGGCGCGCCGCACCTGGCTGCTGCGCACGTGCCGGTGTTCGCCTGCAGCATGGGCGACAACACCATCCACTACGAGGGCCACGTGCGCATGATGGGTGCCGTCCAGCCGTTCATCTCCGGCGCGATCTCCAAGACCGTCAACATGCCCGAGGAGGCATCGGTCGAGGACATTGAGGAACTGCACCTGCTCAGCTGGCAGCTCGGCCTGAAGGCCGTCGCCATCTACCGCGACAACTGCAAGGTGGCCCAGCCGCTGAGCACCGCAAAGAAGGACGACGACTCGGCCGACGCCACGTCGTCGGCCACGCCGGCCGTAGCAGCGAGCCAAGTGGTCGAGCGGGTCATCGAGCGCGTCGTGCACCGCCCGGTGCGCCAGAAGCTGCCCCGCACGCGTCGGGCGCGCACGTTCGAGTTCCGCGTCGCCGACTGCAAGGGCTTCGCCAACATCGGCGAGTACGCCGACGGCCAGCCGGGCGAGATCTTCCTCACCGTGTCCAAGCAGGGCTCCACCCTCAGCGGCATCATGGACGCCTTCGCCAAGAGCATCAGCTACGGCCTGCAGTACGGCGTGCCGCTGCGGGCGTTCGTCGAGGCCTTCACCAACATGCGCTTCGAGCCGGCCGGCATGACCGACGATCCCGACATCCGCTTCGCCTCGTCGATCATGGATTACCTGTTCCGCCGCCTCGCCCTCGAGTACCTGACCTACGACGAGCGGGCCGAGCTGGGCATCTTCTCGGTCGACGAGCGCCTGCAGCCCACGCTGCCGGGCGTCGACGAGACCGCCATGGAGAGCCGCACCGGCACCGAGATGGCGCCCGACCCGAAGAGCGTGCCGTCGGTCGACGAGTTCTCGGCGCAGATGTCGTTGGGCGTTGCCCCCGAGGCGCCGAACAACGATGTCACCAACCCCGGTGGCGCCGAGCGCCCGGCCGTGCGCCACAGCGACGCGCCGATGTGCATGCAGTGCGGCGTGCAGATGGTGCGGGCCGGCAGTTGCCACGCCTGCCCCAGCTGCGGCAGCACGAGCGGCTGCAGCTGACCTCCAGCAGATCATGAGCCCCACGCCCTCGAGCAGGGCGGGGTGGTCGAGGCGCACCGTGTCATGCGGTGGCTCGGCGCATCGTCGCGGGGGTCGGTTCGGACGGGTGCCCTGCGGCGTGGCAGGCTCTGCGAGGGCGCTGGGCCGCAGGGGAGGACGCTGATGGAGCGGTTCGAGGGCAAGTTGGCAGTCGTGACCGGTGGCGGCACGGGAATGGGCCGTGAGCTCGCCCGGCAGCTGTCGGCCGAGGGCTGCCACGTGGCGATGTGCGATGTGTCGGCCGACGACATGGCCGAGACCCTGGCGCTGTGCCTCGCAGATGCCCCGTCGGGCACCCGCGTGACGACGCACGTGGCCGATGTCAGCGACGAGGCACAGGTGCTGGCATTCAGGGATGCGGTGATCGCAGCACACGGTGGCGACGGCGCGCAGGTGCACCTGCTGTTCAACAATGCCGGCATCGGCGGAGGCGGCAGCTTCGTCAGCGACGACCGCTCGGTGTGGGAACGCACGTTCAACGTGTGCTGGGGCGGGGTCTACCTGTGTTCACGGGCCTTCCTGCCGCTCCTCATGGCCAGCGATGCGGCTCGGATCGTCAACACCAGCAGCGTCAACGGCTTCTGGGCCTCGCTGGGCCCAGCCCAGTCGCACACCGCCTACAGCGCCGCCAAGTTCGCCGTCAAGGGCTTCAGCGAGGCCCTCATCACCGACCTGCGGCTGCATGCGCCGCACGTGCAGGTGTCCGTGGTCATGCCAGGGCACATCGGCACCTCGATCGTGCTGAACTCGCATCGCGCCCACGGGGCCGAGCCGAAGGAGATGACGGCCGAGCAGGTGGCAGGCATCCGCCAGCGGCTTGCCGGGCAGGGCATCGACCTCAGCGGTGCCAGCGACGACGACATCCGGCTGGGGGTGCAGGCCCAGGCAGAGGCCTTCCGCGACAACGCCCCGATGACGGCCGCCGAGGCAGCGACGGTGATCCTCGACGGCGTGCGGCAGGGGAGGTGGCGCATCCTCGTGGGCGATGATGCCCACCGACTCGATGCGCTGGTGCGCCACGACCCCGAGGCCGCCTACGAGCCGTCGTTCGGCGACCGGCTGCGCGACGAGCAGATCTTCGAGTTCACCCGCCCGTAGCCGCACCGCTGGCGTCGATGCCGCCTGCGCGGATGCGGGTCGCCGGGCAAGGCGCACCCCGGCGGCCTGTCGCGGCTAGTTTCGACGGCGATGGCCACGCTGCGGTTCAGCTTCGGCACCATGGGCTCGGGGAAGAGCACGATGGCGCTGCAGATCCACCACAACCTCACCAGCCGTGACCTGTTCGGCCTGCTGCTGACGGCCCTCGACCGCGAGGGAGCCAAGGTGAGCAGCCGGCTGGGGGTGGCGGCTGATGCCGTCGAGGTGCTGGCCGACCTCGACCTCTACTCGCTCGCCGTCGACAACTGGCCGCTGCACTACATGGTGTGCGACGAGGTGCAGTTCTACACGGCGGCGCAGTGCGACCAGCTCGCCCGGGTGGTCGACGACCTTGGCGTCGACGTCTTCGCCTTCGGGCTGATCACCGACTTCCGCGGCCAACTGTTTGAGGGCACGAAGCGGATGCTCGAGATTGCCGACGAGCGGGTGCCGATGCAGGTGGAGGCGCGGTGCTGGTGCGGATCGCGGGCCACGCACAACGCGCGTGTGGTGAATGGCGCGGTGGTGTTCCAGGGCGAGACCGTGGTGGTGGGCGACACCGGCGAGCATGCCGATCGGCCCCTGTTCGGCGACGTGGTCAGGTACGAGCTGCTGTGCCGTGCGCACTACCGCAGGGCCGAACTCGGCACCTGACGTTGCGTGGCGGCGCCTGAGGGCGTTCGGTCAGAACGACTCGAGCATGCGGATGGCCGCAGGCCCCAGCAGCACGATGAACATCACCGGCAGGATGAAGAACACCATCGGGAAGAGCAGCTTCACCGGCAGCTTCATGGCGCTTTCCTCGGCCATCTGACGGCGGCGCTCGCGCATCTCCTGCGACTGGATGGTGAGCGTCTGTGAGATGGGCACGCCGAGGCGCTCGGCGTGCGACAGGGCCGACACGAAGCCGGTGAGCTCGGGCACGTCGACGCGCTCGGCCATGCTGGCGAACGCCACCGAGCGGGCAAGGCCGAAGCGCATGTCCTGCAGCACGCGGCTGAACTCCTCGGCGATCGGACCGGTGTTGCTCTGGGCGATGCGGGCGAGGGCAGCGTCGATGCCGAGGCCGGCTCGCACCATTACGTTGAGCTGGTCGATCGAGTCGGCGATCTGCGACCGAATCTCTTCCTTGCGGTCGTCGCGCCGGCGGTCGACGAGCACGTTAGGAATGAAGAAGCCGATCACGGTGGCGGCAATGGTGAGCACGACGCCACCGAAGGTGAGGTCGGCGATGAGACGGGCAGCGAACAGCAGGAACAGCACGACAGCGGCAAGGATCTTCATCGACACGACTCGCTCGATGGTCCACTTCTCGTCGAGCCCTGCCTGGGCGATCTTCGCCTCGAGCTTGCGCATCCGGGCGGCAGGCAGCAGCGAGCGCACCTTGTCGACGATGGCCGTCGCGAACGGGCCGAGGGCCCGCTCGCTGCCGGAGCGGCCCAGCGAGATGCGGCGCTGGTCGGGGCCGAAGCGCTCGGCGAGCGCCACGGTGTCGTCCTTCTGCCCGCCGCTGAGGGCGAACCAGAGCACGAGAATCGAGCCGACCACGGCTGCGCTGCCGGCGAGGGGAGTGAGATCGAACATCAGTCGACCGCCTTTACGATCTTGCGGATCCAGACCCAGCCGGCGGCCATCAGGGCACCGGCGAACAGCACGAGGAACGGCCCGGAATCGCGGCCGAAGGGCTCGAAGTACTCGCGGTTGGTGAGCAGCAGCACGAACGCCACGAGGATGGGGAGTGCCGTGATCACATACGCCGACAGGCGGCCCTCTGCGGTGAGCACGTCGATCTGGCGGCGCAGGCGCTGGCGCTCGCGGATGGTCTCGCCGACGTTCTCGAGCACCACTGCCAGCTCGCCGCCGACCTCGCGGTTGATCTGCATGGCAGACACCACCCAGGTGAAGTCCTTGCTGTCCATGCGCTCGGCGACGTTGGCCAGTGCCTCGCCCGGGTCGCGGCCGATTCGCTGCTCGAAGAGCACTCGCTGCAGTTCGGACCTCATCGGCTCGGGTGCCTGGTTGGCGGCGACGTCGAGGGCCTGCGGCAGGCCGTAGCCGGCGCGCAGCGACGACACCATCGTCTGCAGCATGTCGGGCATCAGCGACACGAACTTCTTGCGCCTCGACTCGATGCGTTGGCGCAGGTAGGCGCGTGTGCCGATCGGCGTGAGCACGCCGCCGATGATGAGCGCCATCGCAAACGGCAGCGAGGCACCGAGGGCGAGGATGACCAGCAGGCCCACCACGCCGGCGACGACGACGAATTCGCCCGGCCGCAGCGGAATGGCGGCAATGTCGAGTGACTTGGCGAGCGCTCGCTGCTTGCCGCTGCGTGCGAGGAGGTTGTCGACGAGTGCCGTGAGGCGCTTGATCGGGCCTCCCTCGACCTTCGGGCGGGCAGCGCGGGCGGCCAGTTCCTGGCTGCGGCGCTTTGAGGGCCAGGTGACGAACAGCAGCAGGCCGAAGACGGCGACGAACACGGTGAGCGACCCGAAACTGCGCAGGGCGGCTGCCGAGGCGCCGCCGGTGACCGACTCGGTGACGAGACCCTCGGTGGTGGCGGGTGCCGTGTCGGGCGGCACGGTGGTGGACGATGCCAGTGCGGTTGCAGCCAGCAGCGCAGTTGAGGCGGCGCCTACCACTGCGGCGCCGACCACGCGGGCGCCGTGCCGGCGCATCATGCCGCTCACCCGGCGCCGACGCCGGCCTCGCGGAGGCGGTCGGCGAAGATCGGGCGGATGCCGGTGGAGCGCAGCGTGCCGTTGGCGGCCACGGCTCCGTTGTCGTTCATCAACTTGTAGATGTCGCTGGTGGTGATGATGTCGCCCTCGAGTCGGCCAACCTCGGTGAGGTGGGTGATCCGGCGGCCGCCGTCGGGGAAGCGCTGGATGTGGACGATGAGGTCGACGGCTGACGAGACCTGCTCGCGGATGGCCTTGCTGGGCAGCTCGACGCCGGCCATCAGCACCATCGTCTCGAGGCGGGCGAGGGCGTCGCGCGGGCTATTGCAGTGCACGGTGGAGATCGAGCCCTCGTGGCCGGTGTTCATGGCCTGCAGCATGTCGAGTGCCTCCGGGCCGCGGACCTCGCCGACGATGATGCGGTCGGGGCGCATGCGCAGCGAGTTGCGGACGAGGTCGCGGGTGGTGACCTCGCCGCGGCCCTCGAGGTTCGGTGGCCGGCTCTCGAGGCGCACCACGTGATCCTGCTGCAGCTGCAGTTCGACGGCATCCTCGATGGTGACGATGCGCTCGCTGGTGGGGATGAAGCTGGAGAGCACGTTCAGCATCGTTGTCTTGCCGGTGCCGGTGCCGCCCGAGATGATGATGTTGAGGCCGATCTCGACGACGGCCTTCAGCAGTGCCGCAACCTCGGGGGTGACGGTCTTGAAGTTGATGAGGTCGTCGATGGTGAGCGGATCGGCCGAGAACTTGCGGATGGTGAGCACTGGGCCGTCGACGGCGAGCGGGGGAATGATGGCGTTGACACGTGACCCGTCGACGAGGCGGGCATCGACCATCGGCGACGACTCGTCGATGCGGCGGCCAACCTTGCCGACGATGCGCTCGATGACGCGGCGGAGGTGGTCGTCGCTGGTGAATGCGGAGTTGGTCTGCTCGAGCACGCCGTCGCGCTCGAGGTAGATGTAGCTGAGCGAGTTCACCATGATCTCGCTGACGGTGGGGTCGGCCAGGAACTTCTCGATCGGGCCGAGGCCCATCACGTCGTCGAGGATCTCGGAGGTGAGCTGCTGGCGCTCGACGAGCGACAGGGGCACGCCGGTGGATGCCATGAGATCGCTGATCTCCTGGGCCACGTAGGCGTTCAGCTGCTCGGGGCTGACGCTCGTGTCGTAGAGACGGTTGCCGAGTCGGGCGACGAGGCCCTGGTGGACCGTGGCCTTGAAGCCGGCGAGTGCCGACGACACCGTCGGCGCGGCCTGCGTGGTAGTGGTTCCTGCGGACGACGGAGTGGGGCGGGCAAGCCGCGGATCGGTGGCGTTGCCCTTCTGCAGGCGGTCGGAGAGTTTCACGGGGTCCTCCTCTTGAAGAATCGGTTGCGGCGTTCGATGGCGTCAGTCGACTCGTCGACCATGAACTGCCTGGCGAATGCGTGCAGCTGGCGGCCGAGCTGGGAATCGGGCTGCGAGAGGGCGATGACGGTGCCCTGGTTCATCGACAGCGGGATGTCGCGGCTGCTGGGCAGGGCGGCGTCGAGGGTCATGCCGATGGCGCTCTCGACGTCGGAGATCTCGAGGCCCACGCGGGCGTCGGCGCGGTTGATGACGAAGTGCCGGCGGGCCGCCGTGGCGCCCATTCGGTCGAGCGCGTCGACTTCCTTGCCGAGATTGCGGATGCTGGTGACATCGAGGCTCGCTACCAGCACGAGGTCGGTGGCGAGGTCGATGGCTGCGAGTGCCCGCTCGTCGAGGCCGGCGGCCGTGTCGACCACGATGTGGCCGACGTCGCGCGACAGGCTGGTGAGGATCTGCGACGCGATCTCGCCGGTGACGGCCTCGCCCTCCTCGGGCGAGCCGGCCCCGGCGAGGACGAACAGGCCCGAGGGCTCGTGGCGGGTGAGGAACACCTTGATCGTCGTGCTGTCGAACGATGGCATCGAGGCGAGCTGGCCGATATTGTGCTCGGGCACCATGCCGAGCACGCTGGCGCAGTCGCCGAACACGCAGTCGAGGTCGACGAGAGCCACGTCGGTGCCGAGGCCCATGGCGAGGGCGACGGAGAGGTTGGTGGAGAGCATCGTCTTGCCCGAGCCGCCCTTGGGCGACAGGGTGACGATGATCCGGCCCGACCTTTGATTGGAGACAGCGAGGTCCTCGACGCGCACCGATCGGATACGGGCGACGCGCTCGGCCTCGGCGAGCAGCGCCCGGCCCAGTTCGAGGCCCATCGAGTTCGGCGAGATGATGTCGCGCACGCCCGAGCGCAGCGCTTCGCGCCACAGGTCGGGCGAGGGCTCGCGCACCAGCACGGCGCCGGTGGGGAAGGGCGCCTCCTCCAGCAGGTTGGCCACGCTAAGGGCGAGGTCGATCGGCACATCGAGGCCGAAGCAGGCGGCGAGGGCGCCGTGCTGCTCGACCTGCTGCTGCAGCGCCGCCGGCGACAGCGGACGCCCGGTGTCGTCGATCCACCGCACCCGGCGGGTCGAGACCTCGATGCCTGCATTCGCCTCGACGTCGCCGCGGTTGTCGTTGGTGACGACTGCGACGATGGGGAGGGCGTCTCTCATTCCTTCACCACTCCGTACACCTTGTCGAGGGTGAGGATGCTGCCGCCGGTGAGGTCGGTGTCGGCGTTCTGGCGCGTGAGCCAGATGAGGCCGAACTCGGCAGCGAACGTGATCTGCTCGGCCTGCGGAGTGGTGACCGCCAGCGTCACGAGCAGCACACTGGCCGGGGCCGTGGCCACCGTGGTGCCGGGGATGATGTCGCCGTTGTCGTCGGTGGTGGGCGGCTGCGCCGTGCGCTGCGTGTCGGTGAACGAGTACTGCACGGCGGTGACGAGGATCTGGCTCAGCGTCAGGTGCGTCGTCTTGGGCAGGCGCGGCAGGGGCTCGCCGTCGGTGGTCTGGGTGTCGTCGGTGGTGGTGGTGACGCCGGCGGCCTCGGGGTCTTCTGAGTCGAACGAGAGCAGGATGCCCACGAGCTCGCCGGGGGCCAGGGCGCCGCCGACGGCGCGCTCGGGATCGAGCGCCAGGGTGATCTCCTGCAGGCCCTCGGGCACCTCGACGCGCACGAGGTCGTCGGCGTCGACGAGACGGCTTGCCAGCAGCTGCTCGCCGGCCTTCAGGTCGACACCGGCCACCAGGGTGGGGTCGACGTTGTCGAGGCTGGTGAGTGCGTCGGGCGACACGAGGCGCTTGGGCACCTCGGTGGGCACCACGGCGTTGCCGATGATGGCGAGGGTGGCGCCGGCCGGGATGTCGCGCTGCACCACCAGCACCGACACCTGGGCGTCATCCTCGATGGCGTCGTTCTTGGCCTTCTCGACGTACCCCACGAGGCTGACCGTGCCCACGAGGGCGAGCACGAGGGCGACGAGGATCCCTACCAGTTTGCGCTTCATTGACTTCCTGTCGTTCGAGGCCGGCCGGACGGCTCAGCCGATCATCTTTACGCTTGTAACACCAGTGTTGTAGTAGCCGCCGAAGTCGCCGTCAAAGGTCGCCTCGGTGAACACGCCGCGGAAGCAGCGCAGCGAGCCTGCTGGCGCACCAGGATCGGCCGGGTTCGGCGGACACGTGAATCCCGGCGAGTTGAAGCCGGATAGGTTGTAGCCCGTCACGGTGAACCCGACGAAGGCGATGATCTCGTACTCGGCGTTGTTGCCGCCCGAGAGGTCGGCGTCCTGCCAGATTGCGAGCAGCACGGTCTTGTTGAGAATCTCGGCGGAGCAGTTGCGGATCTCGGGGTTGTTGCCCGGGTTGCCGGGCGACCAGACATCGACTGACGCATCCGCGAAGCAGTCGAGTCGAGGCTTGTCGATCCAGCCGTAGTTGCCGGGTGACGTGCCCTCGCCCAGGTAATCGGTGCGGCAGTCGGTGTCGTTGCGATTCCCGGTGGTGTAACGCGAGTAGATGATCTGCTCGCCCGACGGATAGACGCCATTCAGCGGATCGAGCACGCCGCCGAGCGCCGAGTACTCGCACTCGTGGAGCGCGAACGGCAGCACCCGGCCGGCACCGGCGATGCCCCATCCGGCGATTGCCGTGGCCTCGACCGTGTAGCCGGTGAGCGCCGTGACGATGGGGGCCAGGAGGAAGTCGACCTCGTCGCCCTCGGCCGTGAGCGTGCGCGTGGTGACGCGTACCCAGCCGAGCGCCCGAGGGTCGCCAGCCTCGCCGCCGCCGCACTGGGGCAGGCCGGTGGTGGTGCGGCCGCCGAAGCAGATTTCGCGCACCGTTGTCATGCCATCACGAGCGGCACGGTTGGCGAGATTGGCGGCCATCGGCTCGTAGGCGCCGGGAGTGCAGCCCACGCGGATGGCGCACGACTGGGCAATGGCCAGCGCTGCAGCGTCGGCGCCGTTCTGCAGCTGGCGGCGCTCGGCATAGATGTGCCCGATGTCGATGACCATGGCGCCCATGCCGAGCAGGAGCACCATCGAGATGGCGACCAGCGGCAGGATGGCACCGCCGTCCCGACTGGCACGGTCGTCGGCGTTGCGGTGATCGGCGTTGCGGCGGCGGATCATTGCGAGCTCCTTCAGAGTCCGCACCGCATCGATGCCGACGCGGTGATGGTACGGGTGCCGAGGTCGACGAACGGGATGCCGAACGTGAACTCGGACTGCACGACGACGGTGGCGAGTGCGGTGCTGGCACTCGTGGTGCCGGCGGGACAGGGCGTCTGCTGGATCGAGGTGATCGTGGCGATGCCCGACGAGTTGCGAACGGCGGTGTCGACGGCCGCAGCCGAGTTGCGCAGCGCGAGGATGCGGGCGCCCTCACGGGCGCCGCCCTGGATGGAGATCTGGTGATTCAGCGCCGCGCCGAACTCGATGATGCCCACGAGCAACAGCACGAGAAAGGGGACGACGAGCGCGAATTCCGCGATCGCCGCCCCCTTGTCGCGTTCGTTCCGGCGCCGAACCCCCGCCATGCGGCCAGGGGTGGCGGCCACGGCTAGAAGCCGAGCTTGCCCGGCAGGGTGCCGAAGAAGTCGGCGAGCTGCTCGCCGAAGGTGGTGATGCCGATGATGGCCACCACGGCGATGAGTGCCACGAGCAGGGCGTACTCGGCAATGCCGGCACCCTGATCGTTCCCGTCCCGCAGCGACAGCAAGCGGCGCTGCAGCGAAATCGCAGCCTTCTGCATGGTGTTGTCTCCCTTTCCGTAGAAGCATTCCCACCCTATGTGAACCTCCGCGGTGCCTGCAATGGGCCAATTGGCCCACGGCATCTCGCCGATTGGCCGTCGAGGCACGCCGTTGAACGGGCGGGCGACGGCACGCCGACACCGTAGCCAATTGCGGGCGTGCTCACCAGTACCTCGTTCGGTCGTGGCCGGGTACGCGGTCGTGGCGGCGGTTGCGTGCCGCATGGGGCGCGCCGCCCATGGCCGGATATAGTCGAGGCGTTCGGGCCAATGTCGTCCCGTGCGCCCCTGACCTGCGTCACCCGGAGCACGAAGCGATGACCACCCTCCCGGCCGGCCCCCCGGCAGCACACGCCCTGTACGACCCCCGGTTCGAGCACGACGCCTGCGGCGTGTCGTTCGTCGCCGACCTGGCCGGTCGGCCGTCGCGGTCGATCGTGGCCATGGGCCTCGGCGCCCTGTGCAGCATGGAGCACCGCGGCGCCACCGGGGCCGAATCCGACACCGGCGACGGAGCGGGCATCCTCGTGCAGGTGCCCGACCGCTTCCTGCGGGCGGTGGCCGCCGACGAGGGCCTGGCCCTTCCCGCTGCCGGCCGGTACGGCGTCGGATTGGCCTTCCTGCCCGCCGACGAGGGCGATGCGGCCAAGGCGAGGGCTGCGATCGAATCGCTGGCGTCCGACGAGGGCCTCGCCGTCCTCGGCTGGCGCCGGGTACCGGTGGACGCCAGCGTGCTCGGGGCCAGTGCCCGCGCCGTGATGCCGTCGTTCGAGCACCTCTTCGTCGCCGACCCGGACGGCGCGGACGGCATCGACCTGGACCGCCTGCTGTTCACGCTGCGCAAGCGCATCGAACGCGAACTGGCACCCGAGCAGCGCACCTACTTCCCGTCGCTGTCGTGCAGGACGCTCGTCTACAAGGGCATGCTCACCACGCCGCAACTGGGGGCCTTCTTCGCAGATCTTGCCGACGAGCGGATGGAGAGCGCCGTGGCGCTGGTGCACAGCCGCTTCAGCACCAACACCTTCCCGAGCTGGCCGCTCGCGCATCCGTATCGATACGTCGCCCACAACGGCGAGATCAACACCGTGCAGGGCAACCGAAACTGGATGCGCACCCGCGAGAGCCTGCTGCACAGCGACCTGCTGCCCGGCCTCGAGCGCGCCTTCCCGGTGTGCTCGGAGGGCGGCAGCGACTCGGCGAGCTTCGACGAGGTGCTCGAACTGCTCCACCTGGCCGGCCGCTCGCTTCCCCATGCGGTCCTGATGATGATCCCAGAAGCCTGGGAGAACCACGAGTCGATGGACCCGGACATCCGGGCCTTCTATCGCTTCCACTCGTCGCTGATGGAGCCGTGGGACGGCCCGGCCAGCGTGGCGTTCACCGACGGCACGGTCGTGGGCGCCGTCCTCGATCGAAACGGGCTGCGGCCGAGCAGGTACTGGGTCACCGACGACGGCATCGTGGTGATGGCCAGCGAAGTGGGGGTGCTCGACATCGACCCTGGGCGTGTGGTCCGCAAGGGGCGCCTCCAGCCGGGCCGGATGTTCCTGATCGACATGTCGAAGGGCCGCATCGTCGACGACGGCGAGATCAAGTCCGAGCTCGCCGCAGCGCATCCGTACCGCCAGTGGCTCGACGCAGGCCTTGTCGACCTCGGCGACCTGCCCGACCGCGAGCACATCGTGTTCAGCCACCAGAGCGTGCGCCGCCGCCAGCAGGTGTTCGGCTACACCCACGAGGAGCTCAAGCTGATCGTGGCGCCGATGGCGCGCTCCGGCGGCGAGCCGATCGGATCGATGGGCACCGACACTCCCATCGCCGTGCTGTCGTCGCGGCCGCGGATGGTCTTCGACTACTTCGCGCAGCTGTTCGCGCAGGTCACCAACCCGCCGCTGGACGCCATCCGCGAGGAGATCGTGACGTCGCTGTCGAGCATCATCGGCCCGGAGGGCAACCTCCTCGAGGCAACGCCGCAGCACTGCCGTCAGGTCGTCCTGCCGTTCCCGGTCGTGGACAACGACGAGCTGTCCAAGATCCTGCACATCAACGACGAGGGGAACTTCTCGGTCTTCGCCGGGGCCCGCGTGTCCGGGCTGTACCCCGTCGCCGGCGGGGGCGCCGCCCTCGAGCGACGCCTGACCGAGATCTTCCACGAGGTCGACGCCCTCATCCGGCAGGGAAAGCGGTTCATCGTGCTGTCGGATCGCGACAGCGATGCCCAGCACGCGCCGATCCCGTCACTGCTGCTGTGC
>JBJTRF010000113.1:0-9746 GCA_046076025.1 Ilumatobacteraceae bacterium | reverse complement strand
CCGTTCTGCAGGAACACGTTGCTGCTGCGGCCCCAGCTGACCACCCGACGGAACAGGTACCGGGCGACCTCGTCGGGACTCAGCCGTCGCTGGCCCCGGAGCGTGCACGTGACGCCGTACTCGTTCTCGAGCCCGAAGATCCGCCGCTCCATGCCGCGGCACCGTAGCGCACGCCTGAATGCGGTCGCCGACGGCGAGCTGCCTAGCGGCTGCCCTGTCGCTCGGCATCAGCGCATCGAATCGCCGCGCCAACCGGAGCCTGTGCCATCACCCACAGATCGGCGGGATCGACCACCGCCACGACCGGATAGCCCCCAGTCGTCGGATGATCGGCGAGCATCACGATCGGACAGCCGTCGGGCGGCACCTGCACCGCGCCCTCGACGATCCCCTCCGACTCCAGCACTGCGCTGTCCGCGTGGCCGAGGGCTACGCCGGCGAGACGACAGCCGACGCGACTGGTCGCCGTCACGAGGAGCGGCGTCGATATCAGACGCTGCCACGCGCCGTCCTCGACGGCACCGAGCCGGGGGCCGCGCCACAGCCTGACGGCGGACGGCAGCGGCCGGGGCACCGCCGACGAGGTCGCCACCGGTGCCGGCGGCTCGCCGAGGGTGCCGAGGAGGTCGGCGTCACGCCGCTCGAGTCCGCCGCGCACGCCGAGGTAGGCGCGGCATCCGCTGTCGAGTCGTCGCACGCGCACCCGTGCGCCCGCCGGCAGTGCCACCGGCGTTCCCCATCCGACTGGCGGCCCGTCGGCCACCTCGATCGCCGCGATCGCCCCGGTGGCCGCGATCACGGCGGCGCGCCGGAGTCGAAGCACGAGGCCGCCGGAGGTCTCGATGCCGGCGCTGTCGGGGGCGTTGCCGACGAGTCGGTTGGCGAGGTGCAGTGCCCCGAGGTCGACGGCACCGCCGCGTGGCACACCCAGCCAGCCGAGCCCGCGGCGACCACCGTCGACCACGCAGCCGCTGATCCCCCACGACTCGACGTCAATGGCAGCAGCCGTCATGCGGGAGCGAACCTCACCCGGGTGCCGGGTGCCAGCAGCGCCGGCACCGGCCGACGCTCGTCCCACAGTTCGCTCTCGGCCCGACCGAGGAGGTGCCAGCCGCCCGGACTCTCGCGCGGATAGATGCCCGAGTACCCGCCGGCAATGGCGACCGATCCGGCGGCGACGCGTTCGCGCGGCGTGGCGAGCCGCGGCAGGTGCAGCACCGGCGGCGCGCCGACGAGGTAGGCAAAGCCGGGCATGAAGCCGCAGAACGCGACCCGATAGGTGGGAGCAGCGTGCAGCGCAACAACGTCGTCGACACTGCAGCGCAGCATCGCTGCCACGTGCTCAAGGTCGGCGCCGTCGTACACCACGTCAATCTCGACGACTGGAGAGTCGTCGACCGCCGTCGGCGACGTCGTCGGCTCGAGCACGGCGCGGTCGAGTGAGCCGTCATGGACCACCAGCACCGTCCGCGCCGCCGGCACGATGTCGACCACCGACGGCCATCGGGCCGCACGCCATGCCGCAGCAGTCGCCATCACCTCGTCGAGGTTGTCGAACTCGGCCAGCACCGCTCGAGGCCCGTACGGCAGCAGGCGCATGGTCACGCGTCGGCGGCGAAGGGACCGATGTGGTGACCGTCGGCCAGCAGCGCATCGCGCACCGCCTGCGCGATCGACACCGCCCCCGGGGTGTCGCTGTGCACGCAGATCGACTCGATGCCTGCTCGTGCGAGGGCGACGGCCTGCGCAGCAGCGGTGGAGGGCTCGACGATCAGCGCGCCCGGCTCGCCACGCGGGACCAGCGTGCCGTCGGCCGCGTAGGCGCGGTCGGCGAAGCCCTCGACGACGTAGCGGAGTCCGTGCCGTTCGGCCTCGGAGCGGAGCACGGCGCCGGGCAGGCCGACCAGCGGCAGGCTGCCGCACTCCACCACCGCATCGGCCAGCGCCGCGGCCTGGCGCCCGTGGTGCACCACCGCGTTGTACAGCGCGCCATGAGGCTTCACGTACCGGACGCGAGTGCCGGCCGAGCGCGCGAACGCATCGAGGGCGGCCAGTTGCGCCACGACGTGGTCGGCGAGTTCGGACGGGTCGATGTCGATGAATCGCCGACCGAATCCGAGTACGTCGGGGTACGAGACCTGGGCGCCGATCACGACGCCGTTCGCCACGGCGAGTCGGCACGTCCGTCGCATCGTGGGGGGATCACCCGCGTGGCCCCCGCACGCCACGTTGCCCGACGAGATCACCGCCGCCAGTGCCGCGTCGGGACCACCGGGATGCACGCCATAGCCCTCGCCGATGTCGCTGTTGAGGTCGATCAAGCGAGCGCTGCGGCCACGGCCGCATCGTCGAGGCGCCGGAAGCACCGCCGGCCGCTGCTGCGCGAGAGCACGGCCACCTCGAGGTCGCCGGCGTCGATGGTGCGCTCGGGGCCGGAGAGCGCCGACACTGCGGCGCGGACGGCCTCGGCCAGCGACCGGCCGTCGACGAACGTCTCGCGCATGCGCGCCTGGATCGACTCGGCATCGCCGCCGAGCACGCTGTAGTCGTGCTCGTCGACCACGGTGCCGTCGTAGAGGATGTGGAACATCTGATCGTCGCCATCAGCGAGGCCGCACTCGGCCACGAGAATCTCGACCTCGAGTGGCTTCACGTCGTGCGTAAACACGTTTCCCAGCATCTTGGCGTACTCGTTGGCAAGGCTTCGGGCGTCGACGTCGTCGCGGCTGTAGAGATATCCCTTCATGTCGGCGGCCCGGACGCCGGCCACCCTGAGCTGGTCGAACTCGTTGTACTTGCCCACCCCGCCGAAGGCGATCCGGTCGTAGATCTCGCTGATCTTGCGGAGCGTGCTGCTGGGATTTTCGGCCACCAGCACGATGCCGTCGTCGTAGCGGGTGGCGACCATTGCCCTGCCCCGGGCGATGCCCTTGCGCGCATAGTCGGCGCGGTCCTTCATCATCTGCTCGGGGGCGACGTAGAACGGCATGCTCATCGCGGGTGCACCTCGGCGGCGATCTGGTCGAACACGGTGGCGAGCTCGGCATCGTCGATTCGCGCCCAACCCTCGGCGGTGATGGTGGCCACGACCGGATAGATGCGACGGAGCACGTCGGGACCTCCGGTGGCGGAGTCGGCGTCGGCGGCCTCCCACAGGGCGCGGCACGCCAGCGCGACCGCATCGACTCGCGACATGCCGGGACGCCACCCGACCTTCACCACGGTGGCGGCGTGCAGCTGGCCGGAGCCGGTGGCGACGTAGTCGAGCTCCTCGTAGCGCCCGCCGGTGACGTCGTAGTCCCAGAGCCTCCCGACGCCGCGGCGCACGTCGTAGCCGGCGAACAGCGGCACCACGGCAAGGCCCTGCATCGCCGCCGGGAGGTTACTGCGCACCATCATCGACAGCTGGTTGGCCTTGCCCTCGAGGCTCAGCGCGCTGCCCTCGACCTTCTCGTAGTGCTCGAGCTGCAGCTGGAAGAGCCGGATCATCTCGACGGCCGGGCCCGCGGCGCCCGCGATCGCCACGCCGCTGTGCTCGTCGGCCTGCACGACCTTCTCCATCGAACGATGGCTGATGAGATTGCCGCTGGTGGCACGTCGGTCGCCGGCCATGACGACGCCATCGGCACAACGAAGGGCGACGCAGGTCGTGGCATGCGGCACGTCGAGGTGGCCCACTGCGCCGCCGGCCTCGGCGGAGAAGGGAGCAAGTCCGACTCGTCGCAACAACTCCGGGAAGTTGGGCCCCGGGTCGCGGCCCGGCTCGAACATGGGGAGCGAGGAGCTCATCAGCTCACTCCCCGCCCTTCTGCACGTATGACTTCACGAAGTCCTCGGCATTCGTCTCGAGCACCTCGTCGATCTCGTCGAGCAGGTCGTCGAGCTCGGCCTTCAGCTTGTCGCCACTGGCCGCCACCGGTGCCGACTCGTCGACCGTCTCCTCGACACGGCTCGGAGCCGCCTTCTGCTTCTGCGTGCGCTCGGCCATGTGGATAGGTCCCTCTCGCTCGTCCCGTCGCCGCGTCCGGCATGCCGGACCGGGTCAGCCTCCCAGCCGGGCAAGCAGCTCGGCGGGGGTATCGCTGTCGTCGATCAACCTAGCCACAGATGACGCCGTGCCGCGCAACGGTTCCATCATCGGCACGCGTCGCAGCGGGTCGGTGCCGACATCGAACACCATGCTGTCCCAGTTGGCGGCCACCACCGCGTCGGGCCACTTGGCAAGGCACCTGCCGCGGAAGTAGGCCCGGGTCGACTCGGGCGGCGCGGTGATGGCCCGGCGGACGTCGTCGGCGGCCGCCACACGCCGAAGGCCGGCACGGTCGGCAAGGCATCGGTCGGGCCGCATGTCGTGGTACTGCAGGTCGAGTGCCTTCAGGCGGGCGTCGGCCGCAGCAATGCCGTGGCGATGCGCATACCCGTCGATGATGCGCCGCTTGGCGACCCAGTCGACCAGGTCGGCTACCGAGTCGGGCGACGCCTCGACGCCCGCCAGCATCTGCTCCCACAGCGCGATCACCGCTGCGGCGGTGGACTCGCCGACGGCCTCGGCACCGCGGTCGGCCGCGTACCGCGTCGCGTGGCCGAGGAGCCACCACTGCACCTCGAGCGCCGTGGCACGCCGGCCGCTGCGCAGCAGCACGGTCTGGCGGAGCGTCG
Organism: Ilumatobacteraceae bacterium; assembly: GCA_046076025.1. Classification (GTDB taxonomy): domain Bacteria; phylum Actinomycetota; class Acidimicrobiia; order Acidimicrobiales; family Ilumatobacteraceae; genus UBA668. The sequence continues at coordinate 5,087 of JBJTRF010000113.1, read as the reverse complement.
GATCGTGGCTCACCTGGCGAATCGCCGTCACGGGATTCGCCAGCGCCATCTCGTCGCCGAGCACGTCGTCCTCGATCATCGCCAGCACCAACGCCGTGGCCCCCACTTTCACCAAGGTTGCCGACTCGCTCATGTTGGCATCGCCCACGATGACATGCAGGCGGCGGTACTTCGCTGCGTCGCAGTGCGGCTCGTCGCGCGTGTTGACGATTGGCCGCTTCAGGGTCGTCTCGAGCCCCACCTCCTCCTCGAAGAAGTCGGCGCGCTGGCTGAGCTGGAACGGCACGCCGTCGACGCCGAAGCCCGGCAGCTCGCAGCCCACCTTCCCCGCCCCCACGACCACCTGCCGCGTCACGAAGTGCGGCGTCACCTGGTGCACGATCCGTGCGAACGGCACGTCGCGGGCAACGAGATAGTTCTCGTGGCACCCGTAGCTGTTGCCCTTACCGTCGGAGTTGTTCTTGTGGCAGAGGATGTCGGCGCCGTCGGGCAGCAGCGACCGCGCCGCGGCCATGCTCAGCCGGATGATCTCCTCGGCGGCCCGGTCATAGACGAGGGCCTCGACGGCCGTCGCGCACTCAGGGGTGCTGATCTCGGGATGCGCATGGTCGACGTAGTAGCGGGCGCCGTTGGTGAGCACCGCGTTGACGAGCGCCGTGTCGACCTCCGGGGCCAGCAGGTCGTCGACGCTGAAGCCGCGGGCGTCGCGACCCGGGCGCTCGTCGTCGAAGTCCCAGCCCACGCGGCGATGCACGCTGCCCAGGTAGGCATTGATCAGCAGCGACGACGCCGACACCGGGTTGCTGTCGGTGCCGCGCACGAGGATCCCGTACTCGGTCTCGATGCCGCACACCTTCGGGATTGCCATCGATCCGCCGGTGCTCAGAGGTACTGGCCGGTGGCAACGCGCTCGATGGCCCGCCCGCCCTCGGCGGTGTCGTCGCGTCCCTTCACGAGGGTGCGGATGAACACGATCCGCTCGCCCTTCTTCCCGCTGATCTTCGCCCAGTCGTCGGGGTTCGTCGTGTTGGGAAGGTCTTCGTGCTCCTTGTACTCCTGCTTGATGGAGTCGAGCAGGTCCTGCAGGCACACGCCGCGGGGGCCACCGGCGATGACGCGCTTGATGGCCAGCTTCTTGGCCCGCCGCACGATGTTCTCGATCATCGCCCCCGAGGCGAAGTCCTTGTAGTACAGGATCTCCTTGTCGCCGTTCTGGTACGTGACCTCGAGGAACTCGTTCTCCGGCCCGGTGCGGTACATCTCGGCAACCGTGGCGTCGAGCATCGAGCCCACGTCGCTGCCTGCGGCGAGCGGGATGTCGTCAGTGAGGTAGCGGCCGAACACCTGCCGCGCCGCACGGGCATCGGGGCGCTCGATCTTGATCTTCACGTCGAGGCGCCCCGGCCTGAGGATCGCGGGATCGATGAGATCCTCGCGATTGGTGGCGCCGATGACGATGACGTTGCGCAAGCCCTCGACGCCGTCGATCTCGGCGAGCAACTGGGGCACGATCGTGCTCTCCATGTCGCTCGAGATGCCCGTGCCGCGGGTTCGGAACATCGAGTCCATCTCGTCGAAGAAGACGATGACGGGCCAGCCTTCCTCGCTCTTCTCGCGGGCTCGCTGGAAGACCAGCCGGATCTGCCGCTCGGTCTCGCCGACGTACTTGTTGAGCAGTTCCGGGCCCTTGATGTTGATGAAGTAACTGCGGCCCTTCTCGCCCCCGGTGCTCTCGGCCACCTTGCGGGCGAGCGAATTGGCGACCGCCTTGGCGATGAGGGTCTTGCCGCATCCCGGCGGCCCGTAGAGGAGGATGCCCTTCGGCGCGGGAAGGCGATGCTCGGCGAAGAGGTCGCTGTGCAGGAACGGCAACTCGACCGCATCGGCGATCTGCTCGATCTGCACGTCGAGGCCGCCGATGTCGGCGTAGGAGATGTCGGGCACCTCTTCGAGGAGCAGGTCCTCGACCTCCGGGCGCGGCAGCTTCTCGAGCAGCAGGTTCGAGCGAACGTCGAGCCGCACTGTGTCGCCCGACCGCAGGTGGACGCCCCGCAGGGCGTCGGCGAGTTCGCAGACCCGCTCTTCGTCGGCTCGGCCCACCACGACGGCGCGGACGCCGTCGTCGAGTACCTCCTTGATGGTGACGACCTCACCGGTGGCCTCGGGGCTCCGGGCCAGCACGACGCTGAAGCTCTCGTTGAGCACCACCTCGGCGCCCCGCGGCAGCACGTCGTGCTCGACGTCGGGGTGAAGGCTCACCTTCATCTTGCGGCCGCTCGTGAGCACGTCGACGGTGCCGTCGTCGTTCTTGCCCACGACGATGCCGTAGGGAGCCGGCGGCTGGGTGAGCTTGGCTACCTCGTCGCGCAGCGAGGCAATGTGCTCGCGCGCCTCGCGCAGCGTGTAGCTGAGGCGCTCGTTCTGCGACACCGCCTGGGCGAGCTGCCCCTTGGTCTCGAGCAGGCGTTCCTCGAGGTGGCGCAGACGGCGGGGAGCATCGCCGAGCGATGCTCGGAGGGCCGCGACCTCTGCCTCGAGCGCGCTCGCGCGCTCGGCGGACGACCCGCGGGGTTCGACGTCGTCGGCGTCGGCAGCCATGGGCGGAACCTAACACCGTCGGATGACTGGGTGCCGACGGGGATACCCATGTATGCTGCGGCCACCCGCGAGGCGGGTCCGACGACTCTTGAGGAGATGAGCGAACATGAAGGTCTGGATCGATCAGGACCTCTGCACTGGTGATGGTCTCTGTGAGGAGATCGCTCCCGACGTCTTCACCCTGCTCGACGACGGCCTCGCCTACGTGAAGGAAGGCGACAAGGTGTACGCCACCGCCAAGGGCCTCCCCCAGGGCGCTGAGGGCATGGCCAACATTCCCGACAATCGACTCGATGCCGTCATCGAGTCGGCCGAGGAGTGCCCGGGCGAGTGCATCTTCATCGAGCCCTGAGTATCCGAGCCCTGAGTCATCAAGCCCTGAGTCACCCACGCTGGGCCACCTACCCAGAGGTATTCAGTCACGAGGCGGCCTGCGGGCCGCCTCGGTGCTTTTTCGGCGTAGCGCCGTCAACTCAACCCAGGTAGCGCCCGACCGTGAGGAAGCCGGTGTGGGCCATCATGCGGTGGTCCGGTCGGACGGCCTGGCCCTCCACGTACCACCCGCGGTGCAGCACCTCGAGCGTCCGGGTGCCGATCCACGAGCGATTCGCCATTGCCTCGCGGGTCTGGGCGGCCTGCATGATCGAGGGCGTGTAGGCCACCAGGATCCCGCCCGGACGCAGGGCCCCGACGGCGTGCGGCACGACACGCCACGGTTCGGGCAGGTCGAGCACCACCCGGTCGAGGTCGGTCTCGCCGATGCCCTCGTAGCAGTCGCGCAGGTGCAGGTGATAGCGGTCGAGGGCATCCTCGCCGAGGAACGCGCGCACGTTGGCCCTCGCCCGGTTCAGGAAGTCGTCGCGGATCTCGTACCCGATGATGGTGGCGCCCCACCGCAGCATCGTCATGCTGAGCGCGCCTGAACCGACGCCGCTCTCGAGCACCCGCATCCCAGGGCCGATATCGGCGAGCATGCAGATCGGAGCGAGGTCCTTCGGATAGATCACCTGCGCTCCGCGCGGCATCTCGAGCACGAAGTCCTCGAGAGTCGGCCGCAGTGCCGTGTACGACGCGCCCCTCGTGCTCTTCAGCACGGTGCCTTCGCGGGCCCCGATGATGTCGGCATGCGGGACGAAGCCGGCGTGGCTGTGGAACTCGGCGGTCTCTGCCAGTGTGATGAGGTACCGGCGTTGCTTGCCGTCGATCAGCAGCACCTTGTCGCCGACGGCGAACGGGTGACTCATTGGATTCCCCTCTCCCCCGCTGCAGCAGGGACGTCGCGCCGCCGCGACCGGCGGGCCAGCAGCACCTCGACCGGCACCGGCGCATGGGCCGACGACGTCTCGCTGATGCGGCAGAACGCGCACACCGGCGACGACGACGGGGCACCGCATCGCGTGCAGGCCGCCAGATCTGGCTCGGTCTCGGCCACTGCTCGTCGCAGGATCGGAGCCATGTTGTCGAGGAAGCCGAGGTAGAACGATGCCTTGGACCCCGGCGACTCGGCCTCGATGCGGTTGAGGGCGTCCTTGTAGGCAAGGTGGCGGTTGCCGGCAGCCATCGGGCACTCGTCGACCAGGTAGTCGATGCCGCGGACGATGCACCACGCGGCGGTCTCGCGTTCGGTGAGCCGCACCAGTGGCTTGGCCTTCTTCGGGAATCCGGCCCGCGCCGGCAGGACCGGATACTGGCGGGCGAGGTACTCGACGTCCCAGCGCAGCGAATTGCCGAACAGCACGGCAGCCTCGTCGTCGAGATTGTGCCCGGTGACGAGCACCGAGTAGCCGCCGTCGACCGCCGCCTTGTCGAAGACGTGGCGCTTGCTGGTGCCGCACGCACTGCACGGCACCCGCCTGGTGGCCCGCGCCGCCGTGGGAATGTCGAAGCCGTAGTCGTCGCGCAGCGACACCTCGATCAGCCGCAGACCGCGCTCGGCGGCGAAGCGGCGCGCATAGCCGGCCGAGTCGTCGCTATAGTCGCCGATGCCGAGCCCTACGTACAGCCCGTCGGCCTCGACGCCGAGCTCGGTGAGCATGTCCCACGCAGCGAGGCTGTCCTTGCCGCCACTCACTGCCACCAGCACCCGGTCGCCGGGGCCGACCATCTCGAACTGGTCGATCGCCTTGCGCACCTGACGCCGGCAGAGCTCGAGGAAGTGCTCGGCGCAGAAGTTGGCATTGTGGCGCGGCAGGTCGATGATCGCCGGGCCGCGGCAGGTGCGGCACTTCGAGCCCACGGCGACCACTCAGCATCCCCCTGAGATGACCGGACGGATCTCGACCTCGTCGTCCGGACCGAGATCAGCGTCACCGGGAACGAGCGTGCCGTTGCGGATCACGAGATGCGACTCGCGCAGCAGGCCGAGCTCGGCGAGCAGGGAATTCACGGTGTGCCGACCCTCGACCGACACTTCGCGGCGCGGATTGCGCAGCAGGACTCGCATAGTTGCCTCAGCCGGCCGAGGGTCCGCGGCGACGGCGCCGCCCTGG
>JBJTRF010000112.1:0-8021 GCA_046076025.1 Ilumatobacteraceae bacterium | reverse complement strand
GGGTGCGGCCCGCCGGTCGGCAGGCCGTCGGCGATGCTATCTGCGGGCGGGTGACGCCGCACCCCCGTGCCCGGGTGTAGGCGCCGGAGGGCACGCCCCTCGCCCCATGCCCGCCGCAGGGCGCCTAGCCGGCCGGCCGTCGGCGGGGACGAGCCGTGCCCGGGCCGGCGGCCGGACCAGCAGCGGCTGCGGATCGACGTAGGCGTCGCCCTGCCGGACGCCGAAGTGCAGGCAGCCGCCGCTGGTGCCCACCACCGCCAGCAGTGGCACCCGCTGGCCTGCACGCACGCGCACGGCCGCAAGGCGGCCATAGGTGGTGCGCCACCCGCCGCCATGGGCGACCACGACGTAGTTCGTGCCGGCCACCGGCCCGGCGAAGGTCACGGTGCCGGGGGCCGACGCCCCCACCGGCGCGCCACCGGCCGTTCGCACGACAATGCCCCGCCGACCGGCGCAGTACGGGCACGGCGGCTCGACGAACGGCTCGACGATGTCGCCGAGGGCCGGCATCACGAGGCACGGCACGTCGCCCGCCCATGCGGCGACGGCCTCGCCCGGGACGATGCCCAGCACGCTGGCGACGAGTGACGCCACGACGGCCAGGGCGGCGGCCGCCCGCGACGCGGCGCGCCGCGCCGGAGTCAGGTGACGCCGCTGGCCGACAGGCGGGCACGGAGGTGCAGCACCGCCTTGGTGTGGATCTGCGACACCCGGCTCTCGGTGACGCCGAGCACCGTGCCGATCTCCGCGAGCGTGAGCCCCTCGTCGTAGTACATGGTCATCACCAGCTGCTCGCGCTGGGGCAGACGCCGCACCTCGGCCTTCACCAGGCGGCGCACCTCGTCGTCCTCGACGATGGCTGCCGGAGAGTCGGGCGTGGCGCCGCTGAGCGCACGCGGCTCGGCGCCGGCAGCCAGGGCCCTGTCGAGGGGGCCGACCGTGGTGGACGAGATCGACGCCATCCACTTATGGAACTCGCCGTCGCTGAGGCGCAGGTGGTCGGCGATCTCCTCCTCGGACGGCGCACGGCCGAGCTTGCCCTCGAGCGAGGCGATCGCCCCTTCCACCTGGCGGGCCTTGCTGCGCACCGAGCGGGGCACCCAGTCGAGGGCCCTGAGCCCGTCGAAGACAGCACCCTTGATGCGCGGCACGGCGAAGGTCTCGAACTTCACGCCGCGCTCGGGGTCGAACCGCTCGACGGCGTCGATAAGCCCGAACACCCCGGCACTCACCAGGTCGCCGGCATCGACGCTGCTCGGGAGACCGGCGCCGACACGGCCGGCCACGAACTTGACCAGCGGCGCATAGTGCACGATGAGCTGCTCGCGGGCGCGGCCGTCGCGGCTGTCGAACCAGCGCTGCCAGACCTGCTCGATGTCGACTTCTCGTCTCATGCCCGTGGGTGCGCCTCGACGTAGGCCTCGCGGAGGCGGTGGTTGCTGATGTGGGTGTAGCGCTGCGTGGTGGCCACGTCGGCGTGACCGAGCAACTCTTGCACGGCGCGCAGGTCGGCGCCGCCGTCGAGCAGGTGGGTGGCGTAGGTGTGACGGAGGGCGTGCGGGTGCGTCGGCGTGGGCGAACGGCGGTCGAGGATCCGCCGCACGTCGCGTGGGCCGAGGCGCCGGCCGCGCTCGTTGCCGAACAGCGCCGCCCCGGCGTCCGGCAATACCACCTCGGCCCGCACGTCGAGCCAGGCGCGCAGTGCCTCGACGGCGGGAGCCCCGAGCGGCACCCGCCGCTGCTTGGACCCCTTGCCCCACACCGACAGCGCGCCGGCGCCGAGGTCGAGCGAGTCGACATCGAGCGAGCACAGCTCGCCCACGCGTAGGCCAGCACCATAGAGCACCTCGAGCACGGCGTCGTCGCGACGGCGGCGCCACGCCGGCTCGTCGTCGGGCAGCTGGCCGTCGAGCAGCGTGTCGAGGTCGTCGTGGTCGAGCACCCTCGGCAGTCGCGCCTCGCCCGACGGGGCACGCAGCGACATCGCGGGATCGACCGACAGCACCCCGTCGCGTCGCAGGAACCCGAAATAGCGCCGCAGCGACGACACCTTGCGGGCGATGCTGCGCCGGGCGAAGCCCTCGGTGGTGAGCCAGCCGACGTAGCGGCGGAGCAAGAACTTGTCGACTGCGCCAGGCTGCCGCACTCCGAGGTCGCCCGCCCACTCGATGAAGCCGTGCACGTCGCGACGATAGGCGGCGACGGTGTTCGCCGACGAGTGCGTGAGCGACGCCTCGAAGGCACCGACGGGCCACTCCGGGTCGGCGACGGCCGTCGACGCGGGAAGCGGGCCACCGGACATAGACGGCAAGGGTATTCGCCCGAGGTCATCGCAGCGGCGCACCGATCCGCTCGAACCACCCGTCGGTGCCGCCCACCCAGCCCGCCTGCTCGAGGCGGGCGAGGCGCATGGCGGCCACGACGAGCGACAGTCCGCACGCCAGCGCCACCCCGTCGACCGTGCGCGGCTGCACGCCGAGGGCGTCGTACACCTCGATGTCGTCGGGGCGCGGCCGTGCCCGCAGTTCGGGGGCGTCGGCGGCCCGACGGTGCTCGATGGCCAGCAGGGCGAGCACGTCGCCGGCATCGAGTGCCGGCGCAGCGCCGTCGCGCAGCAGTTCGTTCGTCCCCTCGGTGGCGCGCGTGGACGGCAGGCCGGGCACCGCCATCAGGGGGATGCCGCGTTTGAGCGCCGCCGATGCCGTGATGAGCGAGCCACCGGTTCGCCGCGACTCGACGACCACGAGCACCTCCGACAGTGCGGCGATGAGGCGGTTGCGCGGCGGGAACCGGTGCGCCAGGGGCGCCGCGCCGGGCGGCGCCTCGGTGAGCAGCAGCCCGCAGTTGCACACGGCCTCCCACAACTCGCGGTGCTCCGCCGGGTACACGACGTCGGGTCCCGAGCCGACGACGGCGATCGGGCGTCCCGGCGACTCGCCGGCGACCACGGCCGAGTGCGCCGCGCCGTCGATACCCCGCGCCAGGCCCGACACCACGTGCACGCCCGACGCAGCGAGGTCGGCGGCAAGCCGGCGGGCGGCGGTTCGGCCGGGATGGGTGGCGTTGCGGGTGCCGACGAGGCCCACACGACGTCCGCCGAGCAGCGCGATGTCGCCGCGGGCGAACAGCACCGGCGGCGGCAGCGGGTCGGTGAGCAGGATGCCCGGGTAGCGGGCGTCGCCGGCGACAAGCACCTCGACGCCGAGTTCGCGCAGCTGCTCCCACGTGGCATCGGGCGACCGTGCGGCCGCGCTGCGCCGCCAGGCAGCACGCACGGACTCGTCGGCGAGCACCGTGGCGACGAGTCCCTCGGCCGGCACGTCGCCCACCGCCATCGCCCACGCGGTCGACGGCGGTCGATGGCGCAGCAACGCGGCAAGGCGGTGCACGGTCATCGAGTCGAATCCGGCGAGTGCTGCCGCGTAGGCGGCCTCTGGCAGCGCCGCCGTCATGACGCCCGCCTCAGGCCGATGCGAACCCGCATGCCGAGCGCCAGCGCGACATGGTCGTCGCCGACGGTATCGCCGGCCTCGTGCAGGTCGGCGATGGTGCGCGCCACGCGTCGCACGCGGTGGTAGCCACGTCCCGACAGCCTGCCGTGCTCGAGTTCGCGGCGCAGCAGTTCGCGTGCCGATGCGCACAGCGGTGCCAGTTCGTCGAGCCGTGCACCGGGCATCGCTGCCGTGACCATCCCGATGCGCGCCTGCGAGCGTTCGCGCGCTGCCTGCACGCGTCGGGCCACCACAGCCGACGGCTCGCCGCCGCCGCTGGCGAGGAGGTCGTCGACCTCGGGCCGCGACACGGCGACACGCAGGTCGAAGCGGTCGAGCAGCGGGCCGGACAGGCGCCGCAGGTAGCGCAACCGCGACGACTCGTCGCAGTCGCACGAGCCGGGCGGCCCTCCCCCGCACGGGCACGGATTGGTGGCCGCGATGAGCAGGAACCGCGCCGGCATGGTGGCGTGCGCCTGGGCGCGGGCGACGCGGATGACGCCCTCCTCGAGCGGCTGGCGCAGCGCATCGAGCACGACCGGCGCGAACTCGCCGAGCTCGTCGAGGAACAGCACGCCATTGGTGGCGATGCTCACCTCGCCGGGGCGCAGGGCCGAGGTGCCGCCGCCGACGAGCGACACCATGGTGCTGCTGTGGTGCGGCGCCCTGAACGGCGGCCGTCGCACGAGGCCGCCTGGCGGGAGCCGGATGCCGGCCGCCGAGTGCACCATCGTCGTCTCGATCGCCTCCGGCACCGAGAGCCCCGGCAGCAGTCCCGGCAGCCGCGCCGCGAGCATGGTCTTCCCCGAGCCGGGCGAGCCGACGAGCAGCATGTGATGGCCGCCTGCCGCCGCCACCTCGAGTGCGAGGCGTGCCATCGGCTGGCCGCGCACGTCGGCGAGGTCGGGCTGCGGGTCCGGAGGGTCGAGCGGGCTGTCGTCGGGGACGGCGGGCCACGGTGCCTCGGCATTGAGCGCATCGACGACGTCGCGCAGCGTGCGCACCACGCGAACACGGTCGCCTGCCACGCCGCTGGCCTCGCGGTATCCGCCAGCAGCGACCACCGGCCGGCACCATTCGGTGTCGCCCACCAGTGCAGCCACCATCGGCGCCACCCCCGAGGTGCTGCGCACCGTGCCGTCGAGGCCGAGCTCGCCGAGGAAGCCGTGATCGTCGATGAGGTCGTCGCGCACCTGGCCGTCGGCCGTGAGCATGCCGACGGCAATGGCGAGGTCGAGGCCCGAGCCGCCCTTGCGGCGTCCGCTCGGGGCGAGGTTGAAGGTGATGCGCGCCTGCGGCCACGTGAGCCCGCTCGACAGCACTGCGGCACGCACGCGATCGCGCGACTCGCGGCATGCCTCGTCGGGAAGCCCGACGACCTGGAACGAGGGCAGGCCTGTGGCGACGTGCACCTCGACGACCACGGGTCGACCCTCGACGCCGAACAGCGTCGCCGACCTGACTGATGCGAGCATTTCCACCTCCGTGTTCGCGGCCCGGCCCAATGGCAGGGGACGCTCTTCAGCGGAGGGAACGGACTCGGCTCCCCGACGGCGAGGCGCACCATACCGGCGATGACCGACACCGGCGCGTCGCGCCTGAGAGACTCGCCGCCATGGGTGCACGGATGCAGCGAGTCGCGGCGCTGCCGCTGGCAGCGGCGCTGCTGGCCGCCGTCGCCGCATGCTCGGACGACCCCGACCGGAGCGAGACCGCCTACTGCACGGCCGTGGGCGACAACATCCTTGCCCTCAACTCGACGGCGTTCGCCGATGCGGTCGTGGTCGAGCGGGTGCTCGCCGCCTGGCGCGACGTCGCGGCGACCGCGCCGCTCGCCGTCGAGACCGAGTGGCGCATCGTGCTGGCCGCGATGGAGCAGGCCGTCGAGGTGACGCCCGGCGACGCCGAGGGCCTCGAGGCCGCCGCCGACTCGCTCCGCCGCGCCGAGCCGGCCGCCGACCGAGTGATCGACTACACCTACCGGCTCTGCAACGCGATCATCGGGCTGACGCCACCCGTGACGACCACGCCGCTGCAGGTACCGCCGACGCCGCCGTCGACCGATGCCGCCGCGACCACCGCTACCCCGTGAGGGCGCTGGTCAGAGGATTTCGCCGCGGCGCACGATCACCTTGTCGACGAGGCCGTAGGCCTTCGCCTCGTCGGCGGTGAACCAGCGATCGCGCTCGCTGTCGGCCTGGATCTTCTCGAGCGTCTGGCCCGAGTGCTGCGAGATCAGCTCGGCCATGCGGCGCTTGGTGTAGGCGAGCTGCTCGGCCTGAATGGCGATGTCGGTGGCCTGGCCGCGCAGGCCGGCGAGCGGCTGGTGCATCATGATGCGCGCATTCGGCAGCGTGTAGCGCTTGCCCTGCGCGCCGGCCGTGAGGAGGAACTGGCCCATGCTGGCCGCCATGCCCATGCACACGGTGGCCACGTCGCAGCTGACGAACTGCATGGTGTCGTAGATGGCCATGCCGGCCGTGACGGATCCGCCGGGGCTGTTGATGTACAGCCAGATGTCGGCATTGGGATCCTCGCCCTCGAGGTACAGCAGCTGGGCGCAGATCTGGTTGGCGATGTCGTCGTTGACGTCGGTGCCGAGCATGACCACGCGGTTCTTGAGCAGGCGGGTGAAGACGTCGAGGCGGGGGTCGGATCCGGCGTCGAGTGCCATCGGACGGTCGCTGGGGGTCATGGTCCGACACGCTACCGTCGGCACCCGACGACCGCTGCCCCAGACGGGCACCGATCAGTGCCGTGGGAGACGCGTGCCCGACGAACCCTTCCAGCCCAACGCCGACGAACTGCTGGCCAACAACGACCGCTACGTCGACCAGTTCGCCGACCACGACCTGTCGCTGCGGCCGCGTCGCGGCCTGGCGATCGTGGCGTGCATGGACAGCCGGATGGACATCTTCCAGATGCTCGGCCTGGCGCACGGCGACGCCCACGTCATCCGCAATGCCGGCGGGGTGGTGACCGACGACGTGATCAGGTCGCTGGTCGTGTCGCAACGGCTGCTCGGCACGCAGGAGATCATCCTCGTCCACCACACGAACTGCGGCCTGCAGACCGTCACCGACGAGGCGTTCAAGGCCGAGCTCGAGGCCGAGGTGGGCATCAAGCCCTGGTGGGCACTCGAGTCGTTCGCCGACCCGTTCGCCGATGTCCTGCAGAGCATCAACCGGCTTCGGCACAGTCCGTTCGTGCGCTACAAGGACCACATTCGCGGCTTCGTCTACGACGTCGCCGACGGGCGCCTGCACGAGGTGACAGGCGGCTGAATTAGCCGTCGCCGGTCAGCGCGGCCAGCGTGCGCCGCGCTCGACGTCGTTGAGGTCGAGGTGGTTGCGCATGTACTCGGCAGCGCCGTCGCGCGAGGGCGTGTAGTCCCATGGCGTGAAGCGGCCAGCGCGCAGCGCCGTCGACACGAGCCGGCGGCGCGCCTGGTCGGCGAGCACCTCGTCGTGCAGCGCGGCGAGATCCCATCGCTCCCCCACCTCGGCGCGCAGTGACGCAAGCGTGTCGGCATGTCGGGGATCGGATGCCAGGTTGACGCGCTCGTGCGGATCGGCGGCGAGGTCGTACAGCTGGTCGGGATCGGCAGCGCAGTGCACATACTTCGTGCTCTCGCGGCGGATCATCACGATCGGCGCGACGGCACCCTCGGCCATGTACTCGCCGATTACCTCGCGGTGCGTGCCCGTCGACGGCTCGTCGCCCGTGCAGAGCGGCACGAGCGACCGGCCGGCGAGCGGCATCACGGCATCGCTCGGGTCGATGCCGGCGAGGTCGCCGAGCGTGGGGAGCACGTCGACAAGCGACACCGGCGCGCTGACCCGCTGCTGCCGATATCGCGACGGCGCATGCACCACGAGCGGAATGCGGCTCGCACCCTCGAAGAAGCTCATCTTGTACCAGAGACCGCGCTCGCCCATCATGTCGCCGTGGTCTGCCAGCAGCACCACCACGGTGTCGTCGGCGAGGCCGAGCGACTCGAGCGAGCCGACGAGACGCCCCGTCCAGTCGTCGACATAGGAGACGTTGCCCAGGTAGGCGCGCCGCGCCGCAAGCACGTGCTCGTCGTTGATGCTGCTGCGCTCCATTGCCGACACACCGCGCAGTCGGAGGGTGTGCGGGTCGTCGTCGACGTCGGTGGCCGCCACCGCAGGCAGCGGGATGTCGGCGCCCTCGTAGCGGTCCCAGTACTGGCGGCGCGTGACGTAGGGGTCGTGCGGGTGGGTGAAGCTGGCAACCAGCAGCCACGGCCGGTCGTCGGCAGCGCGGGCGAGATCGTGCAGGGCACGCTGGGCGTGGTGGCCGACCTCGTCGTCGAACAGCAGCTGGTTGGTCACCTCGGCGACGCCCGCACCGGTGACGCTGTCCATGTTGTGGTACCACCAGTCGATGCGCTCGTCGGGAGCGCGCCAGTCGGGCGTCCACCCGAAGTCGGCCGGGTAGATGTCGGTGGTGCGCCGCTCCTCGAACCCGTGCAACTGGTCGGGGCCGACGAAGTGCATCTTGCCGCTG
>JBJTRF010000111.1:0-32135 GCA_046076025.1 Ilumatobacteraceae bacterium | reverse complement strand
GCCCGCCAGCAGTGTCGTGGTGGCGAGCACGGCAACGGCCAGTGCGCCGAGGCCCTTGGCGCGACGCCGCGCCGTGGTCGGTGAACTCATGGTGTCTCCCTCTCCCGATTGGGAACGTCTCCCAGCACGACCATACGCCATCTCAGCCTTCCGTCAAGACATCACCAAGGAACGATACGTAACCCTGCCGCACGGGCCTGCGTGGCGCCCCGTTCGCTCGCGCACGACTGCACCGGCCGCCCTTGACCGGGCGCCCGACGCCGACTGGACTGCCGCCATGCAGGGCGCCGGCACGACCGCACTCCGAACCGCGGCGCTCGAATGGGTCGCCGATCACCGCACGGCGTGGTCGGCATGGGCGTCGACGATCTTCGAGTTCGGGGAGACCGCGTGGCGCGAGTACCGCTCGGCCGACTGGTACGTCGACCTGCTGCGCCGCGAGGGCTTCTCGGTCGAGGCCGGATCCGGCGGGATGCCCACGGCCTTCTCGGCCACCTGGTCGAACGGTGACGGACCCACGATCCTCGCCTACTCCGAGTACGACGCCGTGCCCGGCAACTGCCAGGCGCCCGTCACGCATCGATCACCCCGGCCCAGTCTCTCGCGTTTCGCCGGCGGCCACACCGACCCGCACTCGGCACTCGGCATCGGCTCGCTCGCCGGCGTGCTAGCCGCCAAGGCCGTCATGGAGCGCGAGGGCATTGGCGGCACCCTGCGCCTGATGGGCGAGCCGGCCGAGAAGGTCCGCGGCTCGAAGCCGATCCACGCCGCACGCGGCTACTACGACGGCGTCGACGCCATTCTGTCGTGGCATCCCTTCTACATGCTCCCCTACTGCAACACCCTGCGATGGGACACGCACTGCGGCCCGTACTACGGGGTGATCTACGAGTTTCTCTGCGAGTCACCCGAATCGTGGCTCGCCGACAGCACCTCGCCCATTGCCGCAGCGCACACTGCCGCACGGGCGCCCGGCGCCAATGACGCCGTCGTAGCGATGTACACGCTGTCGAAGATGATGCGCGACCACATGCTGCCGCACACCGGCACGTGGACCATCAACGAGGTGATCCTCGCATCAGGGCAGGCAACGGCCGACAACCTCGCCGCGCAGATGTCGAAGGTGATGTACTCAATGCGCGCCCCGTCGCTCGACATGCTCGACCGGGCGCTGCAGGTGCTCGACAGCAACGCCGCGGCTGCGGCCGCGGCCGCACACTGCACGGTCCGCCGCCACTGGGTGTCGAAGTCGGCACCGGGCCTCGCCAACCATGCGCTGACGCGCATCGCCTACCGCAATCTCGAACTCGGCGGTCCACCTCGATGGGACGACGAGGCGAGGGACGTCGGCCGCCAGATCCAGCACGGGCTCGGACTCGAGCCGATGGACCACCCGTTCATCCCCGAGATCGAGCAGCTGCTCGAGCCACAGGAGGCAGAGCGCCGCGTCCGCTCGCAACTGCCCTCGTGGCAGACCCACTACACGAGTGACGACTACACCGACATGACGTGGTTCGCGCCGTCGGTCCGCATGTACGTCGGCCGCGCAGCGCTGCGCGGACCCGCCGGCTACGCCTACCCCGACTGGGCGATGAACGCCCTCGGCGGCATTCCCGCGACCATCGATCCCACCATCGAGTGCGCCGGCCGCACGATCGGCGCCACGATCGTCGACCTCCTCACCGACCCGGCAGGACTCGCCGCCGCCCGCGCAGAGTTCGACGAGCGCACCGGCGGCGGCGTTGGCGGCACGGCGTGGATGGCGCCGCGCTGCGACTACGACCCGCCCATTCACCATCCGTGGCCCGAGTACGTCACCACGGCACGCGGCCGCGAGTGGTGGATCCCCGCCGACGACGTCGACCGGTCACTCGAGCGGCGCTGACGATCCACCCGGTTGCCTCGACCGTCGCCGGCCCCGCTCGCGCCAGCGCCGACGTATGCCAGCCTGTCACCGTGAACCCGATCGCACTCTCGGCCGCCGAGCTCTCGTCTGCCATCCACGACCGCCAGTTCTCGTGCCGCGAGGTAATGGCCGCGCACCTCGATCGGATCGACGAGCGCAACCCGCGCCACAACGCGATCGTCTCCCTGCGCAATCGCGAGGCGCTGATGGCCGAGGCAGGCCAGTGCGACGACGAGCTCGCCGCCGGACTGTCTCGCGGCTGGATGCACGGACTGCCGGTGGCGGTGAAGGACCTCGCCGAGACGCAGGGGCTGCGCACCACCTCGGGCTCGCGCCTGCTGGCCGACCACGTGCCGACCGCCGACTGCCTCATGGTGCAGCGGATGCGGGCTGCCGGCTGCATCGTCATCGGCAAGACCAACGTGCCCGAGTTCGGGCTCGGTTCGCACACCTACAACGACGTGTTCGGCACCACCGGCAACGCCTACGACCCGTCGCGCTCGGCCGGCGGCAGCAGCGGCGGCGCCTGCGTCGCGCTCGCCACTCGCATGGTGCCCATCGCCGACGGCAGCGACTACATGGGCTCGCTGCGCAATCCAGCCGCATGGAACAACGTGATCGGCCTGCGGCCGAGCCAGGGCCGCGTTCCCGGCTGGCCCACCACCGATGCCTACATGTCGCAGATGAGCACCGAGGGCCCGATGGCGCGTCGCGTGCTCGACGTGGCGCTGCTGCTCGCCACGCAGAGCGGGCCGCACCCGCTCTGCCCGCTCGCCCTCGCCACGCGGCTCGACGAGTTCGACGGCATCGACGCGGCGAGCGCCACGCTGGCCGCCGGCACCGACGGCCGTGGGGGTATCGGCGACCTGCGGATCGGCTGGCTCGGCGACCTCGGCGGCCACCTCGCCATCGAGTCCGGTATCTCCGACGCGTGCGAAGCGGGGCTTCGCCGACTCGAGTCGCTCGGCTGCCATGTCGAACACGCGGCGCTCGACATCGACCTGCAGCGCACGTGGCAGGCGTGGCAGGTGCTCCGCCAGCACAGCATCGCCGGCAGCCTCGGCTCCCTCATCGGCGATCCGGCGAAGGCGTCGTTGATGAAGCCGGAACTGCGGTGGGAGATCGAGCACGGCATCGCCCTCGGCGCCATCGACATCGCACGGGCCGCCCAGCAGCGCACCGCGTTCCATGCCGCGATGGTCGGACTGTTCGAGCGCTACGACGCGCTCGTCGTGCCGTCCGCACAGGTGTGGCCCTTTGATGCCTCGCTCCACTGGCCCGACCGGATCGGCGACCGCTCGATGGGCACCTACCACCAGTGGATGGAGGTGACGTCGTACGCCACCTTCGCCGGGCTTCCGGCGGCGAGCCTTCCCGTCGGCTTCAGCACCGCCAACTCGGCACCCGGCGTGCCGGCAGGACTTCCGATGGGCATGCAGGTGATCGGCCGGCCGCGCAGCGATGTCGAGCTGCTCGTGCTGGCACATGCGTACGAAGCCACCATCGACGACCTGGGCATCGGCGACGCCTGAGCCGACGCGCCACCATCGGCGCACGACGGTCTGTGAGACTCACCGGCCGTGGACGACACTGCGTGGCTGCTCGAGGTAGTGGAGGCCATGCCCGACGGCGTCGTCATCGTCGCCGGCGACGGCGAGATCCTGCTCGTCAACCGCGAGATGGAGCACATCACGGGCTACTCCCGCGCGGAGATGCTCGGCCAGACCGTCGACATGTTCCTCCCGGCCGCCCAGCGAGCAGCGCACGCCGGTCACCGACGCGGCTTCGCGGCGGCACCGCGGCGCCGTGCCATGGGCACCGGCATGACCCTCAGCGCACGGCGAGCCGACGGCAGCGAGTTCCCGGTCGAGATCTCGCTTGCCCCCGCCGACATCGGCGACGAGCACGTCGTCATCGCATCGGTACGCGACGTCACGGCCAGCCGCGCCGCCGACGCAGAACTCGAGTCGGCTCGCCAGCGCGTGATGCTCGCCGAAGATCACGAACGGATCGCCCGCGACCTTCACGACACGGTGATCCAGCGACTGTTTGCCGCCGGGCTGACGCTGCAGAGCGTGCTGCCGGTCATTCCCGACACGGCTCGGGCGAAGGTCGAGCGCATCATCGACGACCAGGACGACGCCATCAAGGAGCTGCGCACGGCGATCTTCGGGCTCGCCAGCAAGCGAAGCGCAGGGCGCACGCTGCGCGTCGTCGTGAACGACCTCGTCGACGAGTCGTCGCGCGTGCTCGGGTTCCGGCCAACCCTCCACTTCGTCGGAGTGCTCGATACGGTCGACGAGCCACTGGCAGCCGAGGTGGCGGCTGTCGCCCGAGAGGCGCTCAGCAACGTCGCCCGGCATTCGCGGGCACAGCATGTCGACGTCGTGCTCCGGCGCGGCGACGACCACCTCGAGCTCGTGGTCACCGATGACGGCAGCGGTATCCCGTCGAGCCACCGCCTCGGCAGCGGCCTGCTGAACATGCACGACCGAGCCATCCGCCTCGGCGGCTCGTGCAACGTCGCCTCGAACGAGCCGCGTGGCACCACCGTGCGCTGGCGGGTGCCGCTCGACCCCTGAGCAGCGGGCTCAGCCCTCGGGCTCAGCAGCCGTCTTGCGGCCGATGCCCGCCTTCACGGCGAACACCGCGGCCTCGGTGCGCCGACTCATGCCCAGCTTCATCAGCATGTTCGACACGTAGTTCTTCACCGTCTTCTCGGCAAGGTGCAACTCGTTGCCGATCTGGCGGTTGGTGGCACCCTCGGCAATCAGGTCGAGGATCTTGCGCTCCTGCGGCGTCAGCTTGGCGAGACGCTCGTCTTCCTCACTCGGATTGCGCAGCCGGTGCAGCACCTTGGCGGTCACCGACGGATCGAGCAGCGACTCGCCGGTCGCCACGCGTCGAATCGCGGTGATCAGGTCGTAGCCGCGTATCTGCTTCAGCACGTAGCCGGCGGCACCAGCCATGATGGCCTCGAAGAGAGCGTCGTCGTCGCTGAACGACGTGAGCATCAGGCAGGCCAGCGACGGCATCTCGCTGCGCACCTCTCGGCACACCTCGACACCGCTGCCATCGGGAAGGCGCACGTCGAGCACCGCCACGTCGGGACGGGTTGCCGGAATGCGGGCAAGCGCCTCGGCAGCCGTCGACGCCTCGCCGACGACCTCGATCCCAGCATCCGACTCGAGCAGTTCGCGCACGCCCCGCCGGACGATCTCGTGGTCGTCGAGCAGGAACACCGTGATCGGCGAGGGGGAGCCAGCATCGTCGGCCATGCCCAGAGTGTGCTAGTTCCACGACAGGCACAGATCCATCGGGACAGGGCGGCAGCGCGGCCGTACACTCGGCGCCATGGAGACGCTGCGCGCCAACGACGTGTGCTGGTGCGGCAGTGGCCGCAAGTACAAGCGGTGCCACAAGCCGCTCGAGGGACGGGTGCAGAAGGGCACGGTCTCCCCGATGCGGGTCGTGCCCGACCACATCGGCCGCCCGTCGTACGCCCTCACCGGCGAACCCGCCCGCTGGGCCGAGTCCCGGGTGAAGACCCCCGACGTGATCGACCGCATGCGCCGCGCCGGGGCGATGGCCGCCGACATCCTCCGCCTGGCCGGCGAGGTAGTGCGCCCCGGCATCACCACCGACGAGATCGACGTCGTCGTCCACGACGCCACCATCGAGCGCGGTGCCTATCCGAGCCCGCTCAACTACCACGGCTACCCGAAGAGCGTCTGCACCAGCGTCAACGAGGTGATCTGCCACGGCATCCCCGACAGCCGGGTGCTCGAGGACGGCGACATCGTCAACATCGACGTCACCTGCTTCGTCGACGGTGTGCACGGCGACACCAATGCCACGTTCTTCGTCGGCAGCGTCGACGACGAGAGCACCCGACTGGTCAGGGTCACCGAGGAATGCATGTGGTACGGCATCGAGGCCGTACAGCCGGGGCGGCCGGTCAGCGACATCGGGCGGGCCATCGAGCAGCACGCCAAGAAGTACCGCTATGGCGTCGTCCGGGCCTTCATCGGCCACGGCATCGGCGAGCAGTTCCACACCGACATCCAGGTGCTCCACTACTACGACCCCCGCGCCAGCATGGTGATGAAGCCCGGCATGACCTTCACCATCGAGCCGATGATCACCCTCGACACGTGGCAGCACAAGATGGTCTTCGACGACGACTGGACTGCCGTCACCGCCGACGGCAAGCGCACGGCCCAGTTCGAGCACACCGTCCTCGTCACCGACGACGGCGTCGAGGTGCTCACCGGCCCGGGGGCCGTCAGCCCGAGCGCCCCCTGGCGCCGCTGACGTCGACGCCTGGCGAGGCCGTTGCCACCGACCACCATGCGTGGTGGTTCGTTTGGCCCATTCTGCGCGGAGAGCCTTCCCTTTTCTGCACGTTTGCTTACACTTCGACTGACTCAGCATCGACTGATTTCACTACCTGTAGCGTTCTTGACGAGACCCTGAGGCGAGGAGCGGCGATCGCTCACCGGGGTCGGGCACGCGAGGGAGGAGCCGCAGTGCGTGCCCGTTCAGAAGCACCGGGAAGAATCCTCGAAGCGGCCATCGCCGTCATCGAGGACGGCGGCGAAGTGGCCATCCGAGTCCACGAGATCGCGGCCGCGTGCGGTGTCACCGGCCCCATCCTCTACCGGGCATTCGGCAGCCGGGAGGGTCTCATCGTCGCCGCTCAGGCCGAGCGATATCGACGCTGCACCGGACACGATGTCGAGGCCCTCGCCGAGGCGATCGACGGCGCGGCCACGGCCGCCGACCTGCACACGGCACTCGACGCCGAACTGCGCACCGCATTCGATGCCGATCGAGGCCACGACCGTCGCATGCGGGCCAACATCGTCGGCACCTGCATCACCCGCCCCGAACTCGCCGCCGCCATCACCGACATCGACCGCTCGCACGCCGAGCGCACCTCGGCTGCCTGGGATCGCGCCCAGCGGCGGGGCATCGTGCGCACCGACGTCGATCCAGCCGTGCTCGCGTCGTGGTGGATGGCCCACCTCGACTGCCGGGTGCGCATCGAACTGTCGCCGTCCCGAATCGACGGCAACGCCTGGAATCAGGTCGCCAGGGCTGCAGCCCTGGCGGCAGTGTTCGGCTCCGCCGCCTGACGCAGTTCGGCGCCGGCATACGCCGACCCCGCTCACCCCGGCAGGGGTATCGACGCCAGCAGCGCCGGCGACAGGCGAACCGTGCCGGCGCCGAGGCCGCTTCCCGCCGCATGCCGGTGCACCCACGCATGTGCGGCATCCGACTGCAGCACGTCGAGCACGCGCGCTGCATCGTCCGTGACGCACGAGATCACCGGCACTGCGGGCAACCAGGCTCCCTCGGCGTCGAACACCGCCTCGATGACGCGCGTCTGGTTGGCGATCAGGATCTTCGGCACCAGCCGTCGCTCGGCCCAGCGCTGCATCGACGGCGAGAGCCGCTCGATCGACACGCGGGGCGCTTGCCACGCCTGCCGGGCGAACCGGGCCGGACGCGCGCCCCAGAGGCAGCGACCTGGATTGATCAGCCCGCTCGTCACGAGTGGCGGCCCGTCGACGTCGTCACCGACCGCGCCCACCAGCCCGTAGTACTGCTCGCGGAAGTCGGCGCTGAACAACGCGACGTCGCCGAGCACCGGACCGCCACCAGCGTCGGATGCGCCGCTCGCCGGGCCGTCGGCCGGCGATGCATCGTGCGGTCCCAGCAGCGACGCCCAGCTCGAGTTGACGGCATGGCGCGGCATCGACGCAGGCGGGCACGTCGCGAACTCGGGCCCATACGAGCGCCGCACCTCGCCCTGCACTGCGCCGACCTCCCACACCCCGGCCCACACCCGCACGGATGCGTCGAACATCTGCGTCGGCGACCACCACATCCATCGCAGCGCGGCGTGTGCCTGCACCTCGGCGCGAATGTCGGCCGCATCCCGAGTCGACAGCAGTGACTGCGGCAGGACGAGACCGAATCGACCGCCGGGCCGCGTCAGGCGAAGGGCCAGGGCCATGAACTCGGCCGCCGCATCGGCGTAGGGGCCGCCCCCGAATCGCGAACGGCCCCCCCGACTCGTCGCTGCCGCGAGTTGCGAGAGAAACGGCGGGTTGCCGACGACGACGTCGAAGCGCCGGTCACCCCAGTCGCGGCGCAGCGAGTCGTCGTGCTCGAACTGCGTCGTCAGGTCGATGTCGACGCCCACCTGCTCGGGCAGTCCGGACGCCGCGAGGAATCGGCCGTCGCCGCACGCGGGATCCAGCACCGACCTCGCCCCCGGGTACACGACCTCGTCGATGATCGCGGCAACCAGTGAGGGCGGCGTGTACCACGCACCGAGCCGCTTCCGCTCGGCAGCATCCGCTGCGCACCGTGGGCTGCTCACCGCCCCAGCGTAGGGTGTGCTCCGTGACCACGTCTGCCGGCGATGCGTCCCCGCCGTGGGGTGCCGACCGGTACCTGCACTTCACCCGCGACGAATGGGCCGGCCTCCGCGCCGCCACGCCGCTGACGCTCGGCGAGAGCGACCTCACATCGCTGCGCGGCATCAACGAGCGAATCGACCTCGACGAGGTGGCCGCCGTCTACCTGCCGCTCACCCGCCTGCTGAACCTCTACGTGGCGGCAACGCAGCAACTCCACAAGGCCTCCGCTGCATTCCTCGGCACGCTCGCCCCGAAGGTGCCCTTCGTCGTCGGCATCGCCGGCAGCGTGGCGGTCGGCAAGAGCACGTTCGCCCGCATCCTGCAGGCGCTGCTCGGCCGGTGGCCGGATCACCCGCAGGTCGACCTCGTCACCACCGACGGATTCCTGCTGCCCAACCGCGTGCTCGAAGAGCGCGGCATCATGAATCGCAAGGGCTTCCCCGAGAGCTACGACACGCGTCGTCTGCTGCAATTCCTCCGCGACGTCAAGAGCGGGTCGTCCGATGTCCGGGCACCCGTGTACAGCCATGTCGTCTACGACATCGTCGACGGCGATCACGTCGCCGTGCGCCAGCCCGACATCTTGATCCTCGAGGGCCTCAACGTCCTCCAGGTCGGATCGCTCGGCGACGCCGCGCCCACCGAGTTCGTGAGCGACTACTTCGACTTCAGCATCTACATCGATGCCGATGTCGACGACATCGAGTCGTGGTACGTCGAGCGCTTCCTCACCCTCCGCGACACGGTCTTCCAGAATCCCGACAGCTTCTTCCAGCACTACGCCCACCTCTCGCACGAGGAGGCGATAGAGGTCGCTCGACACATCTGGCGCGAGATCAACGGTCGCAATCTCCGCGAGAACATCGAGCCCACCCGCGAACGCGCCGGGCTGCTGGTGCGCAAGGGACGCGACCACCGCGTGTCGTCGGTGAGCCTTCGCCGCCTCTAGCCAGACGGGGCTGCCCGCCTAGCGGTGCAGGGCGTTGAGGTAGTTGTACACCGTGATCCGACTCACGCCCATGGCGTCAGCCACGTCTTCGACAGCGCGACGCAGGATGAACGCACCGCGCTCGTCGAGCAGTCGAATGGCGCGCTGCTTGTCCTCGCGCGAGAGCGTCGGCAGCGGCCCGCCGAGGTCGCGCTCGACCTGCTCGATGAGTCGGTCAAGCACGCCGTGAAGCGGCGCCGGCCTGACGGCGGCGATGACCTCGCCCTCCCAGCAGAGCGGCAGGTCGCCCGGCTCCTGCTCTGATGGGGCCACGATCGATGCACCGAGGTGGCCGACGATGGCCGAGACCGCCACCACCACCGGGTGCCGGTGGAGATCGGCCACGGTCAGTCTCCGTCCGCTCGGGCGACATGGAGGCTGACGTGTGTTGCCCCGTTGGCCATCGCGGCGCCGACCACAGCCGACGTCACGGCCCCCACCATCTCGACAGCCACGGCACACGTCGTGCCGAACGGGCCGAAGTCGACGCTCACCCCGAGTGCCTCGGCCGCCTCGACGGCGGCCCGCACATGCCGTCCGGGGTTGCCCTCGACGAACGGCTCGATGGTGAACTCGACGATCAGCACTGCGCCGATCGTAGCCAGCGGTCACCCGCACGATGTCGGCCGACACGGTGTCGGCCGCAGCGACGTCGGTGAGCACCCATCGCTCAGCGAACGCCCATCACCCGCAGGAGCTCGTCACTGCGGGCCATGCAGTCGGCACCTGCTGCATCGAATGCCTGCACCAGACGGGTGAGGGCGACACGGAAGACCTCGTTCCACTCGCGCTCGAACTGGTCGCGTGCAGGACCGGTCCAGGACGTGCCGGCGAGACTGGCCGACACGGCCGACGTCACGCCGTCGATCGACGAGATCTGCTCGCGCATCGTCCGCCCGAGGGCTGCCAGCTGGTCTGGGTCTGCACCGATGATGGCCATGTGCGCTCCTTCGTTGGGTCCCGGTTGCCGGCGATCCGTCGATGTCCTGCTGGGCACAGCGCTCGCGGCCCACCTGCAAGCACCTCGCCGTCCCGCACACCGCGGTCGACCCCGATCGTGGCTACGCCGTCCGCACAGCTGCGCCAGCAGCGATCACGCCAGGCGCGACTCGATCAGCGGCAGCACGAGGGCGATCGAGTCGGGTACGAAGCTCGTCTCAGCGCGGCGCATGTCGTCGAGCGCGGCGCGGTCGACCCACCTCGACTCGACGACCTCCCCGTCGTCGAACGAGAACGGCCCGTCGTGCTCGATCGCATAGCAGCGGCCGATGAGATCGACGTCGGCATCGGCGTACCCACCTCGCCCGAGCGCTTCGAGGTCGACGCCGGTGATCCCGACCTCCTCGGCGAGCTCGCGCACGGCAGCAGCGTCGTACTGCTCTCCCGAGCACACCACGCCCCCAAGGGCGATGTCCCACCGGTCGGGCCAGATGTCCTTGTGGGCAGCGCGGCGGTGCACCAGCAGCTGACACCGACCTTTCTCCGCCGGTGACGACAGCACCGCGATGAACACAGCCCGGTGGCGCAGGCGACGCTGCCGCATCTCGCGTCGGGTGACCGTGCCCACGACACGATCGTCGCCATCGACGACGTCGACCAGTTCCGCCGAGGCCGCATCGTCGGCCGCTGCGTCCGTCCTCACAGGCAGTGCTGCCGTGTTCGTGCCATGACAGCCATGGCTACCATCTGCGCATGGAACTCTCCACGCTGCGCGACGAAGCCCGCGACCTGCTCGACGACACGATCGCACTGCGGCGCACCCTCCACCGCTGGCCCGAGATCGGCAACGACCTGCCCATCACCAAGGAGCATGTGCTGGGCGCCCTCGAGGGCCTCCCGCTGCAGGTCACCGAGCACACCACCACGAGCGGCATTGCCGCCATCCTCGACGGCGGTCGCCCGGGGCCGACGGTGCTGCTGCGCGGTGACATGGATGCCCTGCCCCTGCACGAGGACACCGACCTCGACTTCGCCAGTGCCACCGATGGATCGATGCACGCGTGCGGCCACGACACGCACACGGCGATGCTCGTCGCCGCCGCCCGACTGCTGAGCGCACGCCGCGCCGACATTCCCGGCCGGGTGCTCTTCATGTTCCAGCCCGGCGAGGAAGGCTTCGCCGGCGCCAGATTCATGCTCGATGAAGGACTGCTCGACCTTCCGCATCGCGCCGACGGCAGCACATCGCCGGTCACCGGTGCCTATGCGCTGCACATCACCACCAACCTGCCAAGCGGCTTCATCGCCACCAAGGGCAACTCGATCATGGCGTCGTCCGACAGCATCGCCATCACCGTCACCGGGCGTGGTGGTCACGCCAGCCAGCCCCACCATGCTCTCGATCCCATCCCCGTGGCCTGCGAGATCGTGCAAGCCCTGCAGATGATGGTCACGCGCCAGATCGACGTGTTCGACCCCGCCGTCGTCACGGTGGCGCGCATCGTCGCCGGTACCACCACCAACGTGATTCCCGAGTCGGCAGAGATCCTCGGCACCGTGCGGGCCGTCAGCGAGCGCACCCGCCTGCGCGTGAAGGACGGCATCCAGCGCGTGGCCGAGGGCATCGCAGCCGCCCACGGCGCCACCGTCGACGTGCACTACGACGACGGCTATCCGGTGACGGTGAACAGCGGCGGCGCCGCCGACTTCGCGCTCGGCGTCGCCGGTGACATCATCGGTGCGGAGTCGACCGTTCGCATGCCGCATCCCATCATGGGCGCAGAGGACTTCAGCTACGTGCTCGATCGCATTCCCGGCGCGATGCTGTTCCTCGGCGGCACCCCGCACGACCGAAATCCGCTCACGGCACCGCCGAACCACTCGAACCGCGTCACGTTCGACGAGCAGGCGATGGTGAACGGCATCGCCATGTACGGGGCCCTGGCGCTGTCGCACCTTGCTCGCTAAGACACCGTGCTCATTGAGACACCGTGCTCATTGAGACACCGTGCTCATTGAGACACCGTGCCCGCTGCGACACCGTGCCCGCTGCGACACCGTGCCCGCTGCGACACCGTGCCGGCGGCGGCGGGTTGCTACGTGGCGCCGGACAGTCGCAGCGTCACCAGCTCGAAGGGGCGTAGCACCACGTCGACGATGCCGTCGGCCACGTCGAGCCCCTGCTCGGGCTCTTCCAGTGCGTTGCACCGCGACGCTGCCGTCACCCGCCGGCCCAGCGCCACGGTGACGGGCGTCCGTGCGCCGCACACCTCGGCCATGCGCACGACGACATCACCGCTGCCGTCGTCGGCGCACTTCACTGCGCTCACATCGAGGGCGTGCTCGGCAGCATGCCGGATATCGACGACCGGGCTGCCCGTGGCCCCAGCCAGCCCATCGACATGCCGCATCGGCACGTTGAGCGCATCTGCCTCGCGCACCACCTCTGCAAGCCCGGCTCCGTGGGGAAGCACTGCTACCGTCACCGCGTGACGGCCGTGGTCCTGCACCGGATCCGGATACTTTGCGGCTCGCGCCAGGCTCACGGTGACACCACCATCGAGCAGTCCATGCCCGTAGCGCCCGTCGTCGAGCACGGCCACGCCCCAGTCGCGTTCGGCAACGTCGACCCACCGATGGGCGCAGACCTCGAACTTCGCCGCGTCCCATGACGTACTGGCATGCATCGGGCGCATGACATGCCCGAACTGGATGCCGCATGCCGCTTCTCGTGCCCTCACGTCGAGCGGGATGTCGAGCGTGAGCAACTGCTCGTCCTCGTGCCAGTCGATGTCGAACGCCAGGTCGACGCGCGCCGACCCCGCTCGAAGGATGACCCGCTGCTCGACCGTCGACGAGCCGAACGACCGCACGATGCGCACGGTGCCCACGAGCGGCCCCGTATCGATCACCTCGACGGCGACCACGGCACCGACCGACTCGACCGGGCCGGTCGGGCCGACCGCCAGACCCCACTCGCGGGCGACCGGCCGGCCCAGCCGTCGAGTCCACGACTCGAGGTCCCATGCGTCGTACTCGACCGGCTGGTCGGGAGCCAGCCACAGGCCGATGCCGCGGTCGGCCGGCAGCAGTTCGCGACCGGCGCGTACGTCGATGATCGAGGTGATCGTGCCGTCGAGCGACCAGTGCACGGCGACCGACGAATTGGCGAGCGAGTGCTCGGTCATCGTCACCCGGTCGTCGACCGCCGATGGCTCGACCACCGCACTCGCGACCGGACGCACTGACAGTGATCCGACCTCGACCATCACCGCCCGCGAGCCGTCGTGCAACACCTGTGCGCAGGAACTGACGTCGACGCCAGCAGTTACGGGCAGGGCGATCACCTCGCGGCGCTCGTGCGCACTTGCATTCGCCACTCCCGATCCGGCCACGAGGTGTCGCAGCGGCTCTGCCACCAGTGCCTCGAGTCGCTCGGCAATGCGAGCGTGTTCTCGTGCAGCGTCGTCGTGCACCCACGTGATCGACGAGCCAGGGAGGATGTCGTGGAACTGCTGCAGCAGGACGTCCTTCCAGAGGCCGTCCATCTCCGCTGCGGCCGTCCGCTCGTCGCCGGCATCGACTGCGCCGGCATGGGCCGCCGTGGCCCACCACAGCTCGGCCTCGCGCAGCAGGCGCTCGCACCTGCGGTTGCCAGCCTTGGTCTGCACCTGACTGGTGAGCGTGCCGCGGTGCATCTCGAAGTACAGCTCGCCATCCCACACCGGAACGGGGGCTCCGGCGGCAGCCTCGGCCTCGACACGGTCGAAGAAGTCGCCCGTGGTGCCCATCGACACTCGCGGCAGGCCCTCGAGGTCGGCGCTGCGACGCGCTCGCTCGATCATCTCGCGGGTGGTGCCACCACCGCCGTTGCCGTGACCGAAGGGCAACAGCGACCAGTCGCTCCACCCGTGCTCGCGGAAGTTGCGCTCGCTGTGCACCAGTTCGCTGCCGGTGATCGTGGCGTTGTAGGTGTCGACCGGCGGGAAGTGCGTGAGTACCCGCGATCCGTCGAGGCCCACCCACCAGAACGTGTGGTGCGGAAAGCGGTTCTGCTTGTTCCAGCTCAGCTTCTGCGTCACGAACCGAGCCGCGCCGCCGGATCGGAAGATCTGCGGAAGCGACGCCGGATATCCGAACACGTCGGGAATCCAGACCTCGCTGCACCGACTGCCGAAATGTTCCTCGAACCAGCGCTGGCCGTGCACCATCTGGCGAACGATGCTCTCGCCACTCGGCAGGTTCATGTCGGCCTCGACCCACATTCCGCCCACTGGCTGCCATCCGCCGGCGGCGACCCGCTCCCTGATCCTGTCGAACAGGTCGGGATACCGGGTGGCCATCCAGTGGTACTGCACCGCCTGCGAGCACACGAAGCGGAAGTCCGGGTACTGGTCGATCATTCGCACTGCCGATGCAAAGGTGCGCGCGCACTTCCGCACCGTCTCGCGCACGGGCCACAGCCACGCCGAGTCGATGTGCGCATGGCCGACGGCGACCACCCGGTGCGCGCTGTCGCCGTTGCGCCGTGACAGTGCCGGCACCAGCAGGGCGCGGGCGCCCGGCGCTGTCGTCGAGATCGCCGCCGGCGACGACATGTCGATGGCGTCGAACGCGGCCGTGAGCTCGCGCAGCAGCCGCTGCCGACGCGGCGATGTCGCATCAAGCGATGCCATCAGCTCGAGCAGAACCTCGACATCGAGCAGCAGGTGGAACACGTCATCATCCCGCCATCCGAGATCGGCCTGTCGGAGTCGGTACAGCGGCCGGTCGCCGGCAGTGCGCAGCGAGCCGAACGGCGACGGCGTGGCGCGCATCGGGAAGGCCGGATTCGACGCCGCCTCCACGAGCAGCTCGACCCGACGCGTCGACCCGACCGGCAGCGGCACGGCGGTGCGCCGCGGGTGAATGCCCTGCAGCGGCACGCCGTCGTGCCACGCCAGGCCCTCGCTCTGGAACCCTGCCGAGTCGGGATGGAAGCCGAGGTCGACGACCAACTCGATACCTCCGCCCGCAGCGTCAGGCCACGACGCGGGCACCTCGCCCTCGAGTCGGAACCACGTGGTGCCCCATGGCCGGCCGTAGTGCGAGCCGACCGCGAACTCGACGCCGGCGCGCGCCAGCGACGATGACGCCGTCGAGTAGTCGACCGGTTCACCCGGCACCTCCCACGCCGTCACGCGCAGCGGAACGGTGGCGCGGTACATCGCCGGCATCAGCCGCTCGAGCAACTCGCGCCGCAGGCGCCGCTCGAGGAGCGCCGACTCGTCGTGCACGCTCCGAGCGTACGTCGGTGTGATGCCGCCACAACCGCGCGGCTACCGTTCGACCGTGAACGAAGCACCGCGCCGCCCGCTGTCGGGCGTGCGAGTGCTCGACCTCACCCGTGTCCTCGCCGGCCCGCACGCCACGAGGATCCTGTGCGACCTCGGGGCCGAGGTCATCAAGGTCGAGCCGCCGGACGGCGACATAACCCGCACGACCGTGCCCCGTCCCAACAGCGTGGCCACCTACTTCGCCCAGGCCAACACCGGCAAGCAGTGCATCAGCATCGACCTTGATACCGATGCCGGTCGCGACCTGCTGCTCGGACTCGTCGACCACGCCGATGTGCTTGTCGAGAACTACCGGCCCGGCGTGATGGCCCGGCTCGGCCTCGCACCCGAGGTGCTGCGTGCCCGCAACCCGCGACTCGTCATTGCCAGCGTGAGCGGATACGGCCAGACCGGACCATGGGTGCACCGACGCGCCTATGCGCCCGTGGTCGGCGCGGAGTCGGGTCTCACCAAGTCGCAGGGCGACGCCCGCGGCGGCCACTACGCCAACGACCCGCACAGCCACGCCGACGTCTACACCGCGATGGAGTGCGCCATCGCCGTCCTTGCCGCGCTCTACCAGCGCGAGCACACCTCGGGCGGCGACATCATCGACATCTCGATGGCCCAGACGATGCTGTACGTGAACGAGCACGCCCACGATGCGCTGTGGGAGGGCGACGTCGCGCCTGGGCAGATCCGCAGCTTCCGGCCGATGGACTATCCGGTGCTCACCGCCGCGAACGGCGAGTCGGTGGTCGTCAGTGGCCATCCCGCAGAGAACCTGACATTCGACTTCTACATGCGCTCGATCGGCCGCGACGATCTCATCGGTGCCAGCCGCTATGCCGACGCCGCGCGCCGCCTCGAGCACCTCGACGAGATCCAGTCGATGATCGCCGAATGGGCGCGCACGATGCCCGACGCGCAATCCATCGAGGATGCGATGGCGCCGAACCGACTCGCTGTCGGCCGGCTGCGATCGGTGCGCGAGGTATGTGACTCGGCGTGGGGCATCGAGCGGCAGGCCACGGTGCGGGTGAGCGACAGGAGCGGCGGCACCATCCGCCTGCCCAACTCGCCGTGGCGATTCGAGGGCAGCAATGTCAGCGTGGGCGGCGAGCCCCGCTACCGTGGCGAGGACAATCGGTCCGGGCTCTCTCGCCTGCTCGGCCGCGACGACGCAACCCTCGACCGCCTCGAGGCAGACGGCGTCATCTCGAGCCGGCTGCCGCGCCGCGCCTGACAGACTGCAGCAGTGATCACCCGCGACGACGCGCTCGCCCTCGACGCACGAGATCCGCTCGCTGCATTCCGCGACCGCTTCCACATCCCGTCGCCGACGGTCGTCTACCTCGACGGCAACTCGCTCGGCATGCCGCCGCGTCGCACCCGCGACCGGCTGCTCGAGGTCTACGACCGCGACTGGGCCACCGGCCTCATCCGCAGTTGGGACCACTGGATCGACATGCCCCAGCGGGTGGGCGACGCGCTCGCCCCGCTCATCGGAGCCCGGCCCGGCGAGGTGGTGGTGCACGACACCACGACGATGAACCTCTACCAGCTCGTGCACGCCGCACTCGCCCTGCGGCCGCACCGCCGCATCATTGCGATCTCCGAGCACGACTTCCCCACCGACCGCTATGTCGTCGACGGCATCGCCGCAGCGGCGAACCGCACCGTTCGACACGACCTCGACGACCTGAGCGACGTCGCCGTCGTCGTTCGCTCGGTCATCGACTATCGAACGGCGGCCGTCGTCGACGTAGCCGCCGAGACCGCACGGGCACGCGAGGCAGGGGCGATGGTGCTGTGGGACCTCTCGCATGCTGCCGGTGCCATCGACATCGACCTGCACGCCTGCGGTGCCGAGCTGGCGGTCGGCTGCACCTACAAGTTCCTCAACGGCGGGCCGGGTTCGCCTGCGTTCTCGTACGTGACACGCGAGTTGCATGATCGCATCGAGCAGCCCATCTGGGGCTGGTTCGCGACCACCGACCAGTTCGCCATGGGGCCGGTCTTCCAACCACGGCCCGACATCGGCCGACTGCTGCTCGGCACGCCGAGCATCCTCGCCCTCGCCGCCACCGAGGTCGGCATCGCGCTGTCGGCCGAGGCCGGCATCCCCGCGATCCACGCCAAGGGCACGGCACTCACCGCCTTCGCACTCGAGCTCTGCGACCAGCTCGGTCTCGAGAGTCCCACGCCCCGCGACCCCGAGCGACGCGGCAACCACGTGGCGGTGGCACATCCAAAGGCCCGCCAGGTGGTGGCCGAGTTGGCGGCCCGCGACATCATCTTCGACTTCCGCGAGCCCAATCTCATCCGCGCCGGTTGCTCACCGCTCACGACGCGCTTCGTCGATGTCTACGACGGGCTCGTGGCCGTCGACAGCCTGTCGGGCTGAGTGCCGGTCCGCCGCAGCGTCACGTCGACAGCGACTCGGCAGCCCACCACTCGCGTAGCCGTTCCAGCACCGTCGCTTCACCGAGCAGGCCTTCCTCGAGACGGACCTCCATCAGGAAGGCCAGCGCCCTGCCCACCGCCGGCCCCGGCTGCAGGCCGAGCTCGGCCATGACGCGCACGCCGTCGAGCTCTGTCCGCAGTGCCGCTAGTTCCTCGCGCTCTGCCAGCTCGGCGATCCTCGACTCGAGCTCGTCCATCCGCCGGGCCAGCATCTGCGCCTTCTTCGGATTGCGCGTCGTGCAGTCGCAGCGCGTGAGGAGGTTGAGCTCGCTCAGCAGTGAGCCGGCATCGCGCACGTATCGCCTCACGGCCGAGTCGGTCCATCCCAGTGTGTAGGTGTGCATGCGCAGGTGCAGTGCCACGAGCTCGGTGACGGCCTGAACGTCATCGGCGCTGTATCGGAGCGCCTCCATGCGCTTGCGGGTCATGCGCGCGCCTACCGCATCGTGATGGTGGAAGGTGACGCCGCGGCCCTTCTGGTAGCCACGCGTGCGCGGCTTGCCGACGTCGTGGAACAGGGCCGCCAGCCGAGTGCGGCGGAAGTCGTAGGGCGATGGCCCGTCTCCCTCCCACGGCCTGACGTTCTCGACGACGGCGAGCGTGTGCGTCAGCACGTCCTTGTGCGTGTGAATCGGATCCTGCTCGAGGCGCATGGCCGGCAGCTCGGGCAGGAAGTGGTCGGCCAGTCCTGTGTCGATCGCGAACCACAGCCCTGCCGACGGGTGCGGCACGGTGATGAGCTTGTCGAGCTCGTCGCGAATCCGCTCGGCCGACACGATCTCGAGTCGCCCGGCCATCTCGCGCACCGCGTCGACGAGTCCCGGCTCCGGCACTGCGCCGAGCCGGGCGATGAACCGGGCGGCTCGCAGCATCCGCAGCGGATCGTCGGAGAAGCTCTCGGCAGGGCCAATCGGCGTGCGCAGCACGCGCTGGACAAGGTCGGCCGCCCCGCCGAACGGATCGACGAGCGACGGCGAGTCGGACGTCACCTCGAGCGCCATGGCGTTGATGGTGAAGTCGCGGCGCGACAGGTCGGCCTCGACACGGTCGCTGAACTGCACATCTGGCTTGCGCGAGTCGGGCTGGTAGGCCTCGGCACGATGGGTGGTGATCTCGTAGACGCGCTCGACGCCATCGAGGGATGTCGTGGCGCCGATCGTCCCAAACCGCTCGCCCTGGTCCCATACCGCCGATGCCCACCCCTTCAGCAACTGCTTGGTCTCGGCGGGCAGCGCGTCGGTGGTGAAGTCGAAGTCGAGCCGGAGCGAGTGCGCCGGGTCGAGGTCGCCCGACAGCAGGTCGCGCACCGTGCCGCCGACGAGGTAGAGGCGGTGTCCAGCGGCGCGGAAGCGAGCGGCGAGCGGCGCGACCTCGTCGAGCACCGCCTGAAATCGAGGCGGTGTCACAGCAGTCCTTCGTGGTCCCAGTGCTCGCGAACTCTGGCAACGGCGCCGCGCCCAGGTCCCCCCGTCGTAGCCGACTCGTACGGCTCACCGTCGACGCCCGCCATCTCGCGCACGACCGTGGCCGCCCCCAGACCGAGGGCAGACAGGTCGTAGCCACCCTCGAGCATCACCAGCCGACGGCCGCGTGGCGCGCACGCCAGCACCCGGCGCGCCAGCGGGCCGTAGTCGCCGGCCGACAGCCCGAGCGACGTGATGGGATCATCGCGGTGGGCGTCGAATCCGGCCGAGACGATCACCCACGTGGGGCCGAAGCGCTCGATCACCGGTGCGATGGCCTCGTCGAAGGCATGCAGGTAGACGTCGCCGGTTGCGCCGGGCGGGAGTGGCACGTTCAGCGTGCATCCCCGGGCCTCGCCCTCCCCGGTCTCGGTGAGCCACCCGGTGCCGGGATACAGCGGCCACTGGTGCATGCTCACGAAGAGCACCCGCGGATCGGCGTAGAACGCGTCCTGTGTGCCGTTGCCGTGATGGGCGTCGAAGTCGAACACGAGCACGCGCTCGCCCGCATCGGCGAGTGCCGCTGCCGCAACGGCCACGTTGTTGACGAAGCAGAAGCCCATCGACTCGGCAGGGGTGGCGTGGTGGCCGGGCGGCCGCACTGCGCAGAACGCCGCGTCGCCGCGACCCGACTGGAGGGCGGCAATGGCCGTCAGTCCTGCCCCTGCAGCAAAGGTGGCCGCACGCCACGAGCCCGGACTGGCGTAGGTGTCGGGGTCGAGCCGCCCACCACCGTCGGCGCAGATCTGCTCGACTCGGTCGAGATAGGCGGCCGGGTGAACCCGCTCGATGTCGGCACGGCTGGCTGCCGACGGCTCGATCGGCACCAGTGCGTCGCCCAGCCCGGCAGCACGGACTCCGTCGATGACGGCACCGAGTCGCTCGGGGCGCTCCGGATGGCGCGGACCGGCGAGATGTTCGAGATAGCTCTCGTGAGTGGCGAACAGCACCGTCACGAGGCCGACGCTACCGTTCGGCAGATGGCGAACGGGGCTGAGTCGAGGGTGTCGCCGCAGCATGCGTCGCGCACACTGCGCGGCGACGGCTGCACCGCCCGGGTCCGGCCGTGGTCGTTCCGCCACGACGTCGCCCACCTGGTCATGATCGAGCAGCAGCGCCCGCCGACGGCACACGACCTCGTGCGCTGGTCGGACGAGATCGCCGCCCTCGGCTACCGACGGGTTCGCACCAACGCGCTCGGCGAGGCGATGCGACGTCGGGCGTCGAGCGCCGGCTTCGAGCAGGTGCAAGAGCTCGTGCTCCTCGAGCACCTTCGTCCCTCCGATGCACCGATCCCCAGCCGCCTCACGCGGCGCCTACACGTCGGGGCTCATCCGATCGCCAGCGGCATCGACGTCCGCGCATTCGGCGCCGAGTGGGGCCTCGACGCGTCGGCAATCGACGACGTGCGCCACGCGACGCCCCGGCACCGGGCCCGGGTCGTGACCGGACCCGATGGTACGGCAGCGGGTTACGCCGTCAGCGGCCGCGACGCGCACCAGGGATTCCTGCAGCGCCTCGCCGTCGACCCCGAGGCCCAGCGCACCGGCCTCGGCCGCGCCCTCGTGCTCGACTCGCTCCGCTGGCTGGCGTTCTGGCGGGTCAGGCGAGTCCTCGTGAACACGGCCGTCGACAACCACGCGGCCCTCGCGCTCTACGGCGCTGTCGGGTTCTCCGCACTCGACGAGCGGCTGCGCGTCTTCGAGCGGGTGCTCGCATGAACTGCGCGTCGCATCGCGCGGCTCGATATGCGACAGCCGCTGCGGCGCTGTCGCTGATGGTTGCCGGCACTGCTGCGCCGACGATCGATGCCGGTGCACGTCCCGACGTAGCCAGCCGGGGCCAGATTGAGCTGGTGGCACAGACATTCGACGTCGCCGCCAACGGGCTGATCACCATCGACCTGCGGCTGTCTGCCGAGGCCCTCGAATCGGGTGCCCAACTGGTGGTCACGGCGCATCGTCCGATCGAACGACGTGCGCAGGTGGCCGAGGCAGTCGACGGTGTCCTCACGCGGACGGCCGACTCGGTCGACCTCGCCCTCGCCGACCTGCTGCGGCTGCCCGGAGGCGCCGTGCGCGCCGTGGTGCCCGTCGAGCGCTCGACGCGCACCGGCACAGCGCTGCAGCTGGCCCGGCCGGGCCTCTATCCCCTCGTCATCGAGGTGGCGCGGCGCGGTGACGTGACCGCCGAGCTCATCACGTTCATTCACCGCCTTCCCGACGCCGACGAGGAGGACCAGCAGCCGATCAACCTGGCATTCGTCATGTCGGCGCGACGTTCCGTGCGCATCGAGCCGTCTGCCCTCGAGGCGGCCCTGATCGATGAGGGAACGATCGACGAGATGTCGCGACTCGTCGACTCGCTCGAGGCCAGCCGCATTCCGATCGCCGTGAGCTTCTCCCCTGCCGTTGCCGCAGCCCTGCCCGACAGCGGCAGCGACGCGGCGGCCCTCGCCGAGCGGCTAGCTGCCGTGCTCCCCGAACACCGCGTGCTGCCCTCATCCCTGTGGCCGCTCTCGCCGACCGCCGCAGCAGCTGCAGACATTGCCCCGCTGTACGGACGATGGCTCCGCGACGGCGAGGACGCGCTGGCAGCCGCTGCCGGCAGTCCTCCGAGCAGGAACGTGCTGCTGGCGGACGAGGCACTCAGCGCCGGCGGCGGTGCCCTGCTGCGCGACCTCGGGGCGCGAATGGTGATCCTTCCCGTCGACCGCTACGCCGAGCTGCCCGGCTCGCTGTCGATGTTCACCGACTCGACGCAGCTCGTGCAGCTCGGCGTCGACGACGACACCACCGTCGACGCGCTGGTAGTCGACCGATACCTGTCGAGCCGGCTCGCCGCCACCACCACCCAGCCGCTGCTGGCCGCGATCGAGATCGTCGCCGACATCGTCGCAGCACGCGAGGAGATCGACCTCAACGGCGGGGCACCCGCCCGGCACGGGCTGCTGCTCGCTGCGCCGGGTGTCGGCATCATCCCCGCCGCGCTCTTCGAACCGCTCAGCACCCTGCTGGCGGCGACGCCGGCCGTCACGATGGTGACCGTCGACGAGCTGTCGACGGGAATCGATCGACTGCTGATCGACGGCACCGAGGTGGTGATTCCGCTCGGCGCCAACCCACCGGCGGGCGCCAGTTCCACCGGCGGCGCTGCACTCTCGTCGCGGCTGTCGCAGGCCGCGGCGGTGTCGCTCGACATCGCCACCACAGGCAGCATGCTGGCCGACGACGACCCCCGGCTCGGCGAGTGGCAGCGCCGCATCGAGTTGCTTCCGACGCCGGCGATCTCCGACGAGGGAGCGGGGCAGATGATCGACGGCATCGCCGCCGAACTCGCCGACATCAGGTCGAGCGTCGTGATGCCGGACGGCTTCTCGTTCACCCTCACCGGCCGCAGCACCGAGATCCCGGTGAAGCTGTTTAGCACTGCCAGTGCGCCGCTGCGCGTCGTGGTGCGGCTCTCGTCGACGAAGCTGCTTTTCCCCGATGCGCCCACCGAGGTCGTGCTGGCGCCGGGCGAGTACACCGAGGTGCTCGTGCCGGTCGAGGCCCGCACGAACGGCCGCTTCCCCGTCACGCTCGAGGTCGTCACCCCGGTCGGCGGGGTGCCGCTCGGCAGCCCGGTCACGCTCTCCGCCGGCGTGAACGCGCTACGCGGCCTCGGGCCGCTCGTCACCGGCGCCCTGCTGCTGATCGTGCTCAGCTGGTGGCTGCGCCACGTGCGCCAGTCGAGGCGGCGGCGCTTCGCCCTCGCACATCCAAGTGGCCGCGGAGGGACGAGCGCCGAGGTGACCCCGACACTCGGTACCGAGGCCAGCGCCGCTTCGCCGCTGATCGTCGAGGCCGACGGCGGCGACCAGCGCTGACGCGCCCACTACCCTCGTGGGCGTGACCTCCGCCGAATCACTGTCCGCAACGCCGTCGCAGTCCGCTGTCCGCATCGTCACCGATTCGTCGTGCGACCTTCCGCAGTCGGTGGCCGACGAACTCGGCATCGTCATCGTGCCGCTGACGATTCGCATCGACGACGTCGAGTATGTCGACCGCGCCGACCTCGGTCCCGCAGAGTTCTGGGCGAAGTGCGCGGCCGCGTCCGAACTTCCCTCCACGGCTGCACCGGCACCCGGGCAGTTCGAGGAGGCCTACCGACGGCTCCGCGCCGACGGCGCCTCCAGCATCGTCGTGATCTCGCTGAGCGCTGCGCTCTCGGCCACGATGCAGTCGGCTGAGCTGGCGGCACGCGCCGTGGCGGGTGACATCAAGGTCGATCTCGTCGACAGCCAGCAGGTCACGCTCGGCCTCGGTGTCATCGTCAGCGAGGCGGCCCGCCTCGCGCGCAGCGGCGGTTCGCACGACGCCGTGGTGTCGCTCGCCCGAGACCTGTCGACGCGTACCAAGGTGTGGGGCGCGCTCGACACGCTCGAGAACCTCAAGAAGGGCGGCCGCATCGGCGGCGCCAAGGCGATGCTGGCATCTGCGCTGGCCATCAAGCCCATCATCGAGGTGCGCGACGGCAAGGTCGAGGAGGGCGGCAAGCAGCGGACCCGCTCGAAGGCACTGGCCTTCCTCGTCGACAAATTGCGCGACGCCGGCGACGTCGAGCAACTCGCCGTGCTGCACGCAGCGTGTCCCGACGTCGATGCCTTCGTCGAGATGCTCAGGCCGCACTTCGGGGGCGACATCATCGTCGGCGACATCGGCCCGGTGGTCGGCTCGCACGCAGGTGCCGGCACGATCGGCATCGCCTACATCACCGCTCGGCGCTGAGCCCGTCGCGGCGCCGCATTGTCGGCGTCCGGCGGAGGGCCACCACTAGTGTCGGAGGTTGGACATGTCTGCCATCCTCCCCGTTCACGGCGGCGTGTCGCCGACGATCCTCGCCGATCGCTACCGGCTCGACCGGCGGCTCGCGCAAGGCGGCATGGCCGAGGTGTGGGTGGGCACCGACCTGGCCCTCACCCGCCAGGTGGCGGTCAAGTTGCTGAAGCCCACGCTGGCTGCTGATCCCATCGTTGCCGAGCGATTCCGCCGCGAGGCCATCGCCGTGGCTCAGTTGAGCCACCCCAACATTGTCGCCGTCTTCGACGCCATCGAGGACACATCGAAGGGATCGCGTCGCCAGGCCGTCGTGATGCAACTCGTCAGCGGCAAGAGCCTCCGCCAGGTGCTCGACGAGAAGCGCCGGCTCAGCCCCGCATTCACGATGCACATCGGCAAGTGCATCGCCGCCGCGCTCGAGTGCGCCCACCGCGCCAACCTCGTGCACCGCGACGTCAAGCCCGGCAACATCCTCATCACTCCGCAGGGCAGCGTGCTGCTCACCGACTTCGGCATTGCCAAGGGCATCGACGACGGCGACGACCTCACCAGCCCGAACATCATGATGGGCACGGCCAAGTACCTGTCGCCCGAACAGGTCCGCGGTAACCGACTCGACGGGCGCGCCGACCTCTACTCGCTCGGACTGGTGCTCTACGAGTGCCTGGCCGGCAGGGTGCCGTTCCTCGGCGAGACCGATGCCGACACTGCGCTGGCGCGGCTGAATCGCGATCCCACCGACCTGATGCGCCTGCGGCCGACGCTGCCGATGGGCCTCGCTCCGCTCATCCACCGGTTGCTCGCCCGCGAGCCCGGCGACCGCTTCGCCAGTGGCGCCGAACTGCGCGCCGAGATCGCCCGACTCGAGGCGCTGCCGCCAGCAGAGGCGCCACGGCGTGCAGGCGCAGGCGCCGATCGGCGTGCCAAGGGGGCCGCCACGCCCACGATGCGGTCGGATCCCGCCAGGCCCCAGCAGGGTCGCGCCGACTCGCGCCGACCGGCAACACCGCGACTGGCGGCCGCCGACGCCGTGACGGCACCCCAGGACGCCCCCGCCCGCGAGCCCGTGCACCGCTCGGGGCGTCCCGCCGGCCCGCCCCGAGTGGCCGACCGAACGCCGCAGAACCCACGCCGGCCCGAGCAGCGGCCGAATCGGCACTACGAGCAGCGCACCGGCACCACCGGACTCGTCGTGGCGGTGCTGCTGCTGCTGGCTCTCGTTGCCGGCGGTGCGGTGTGGGCGAGTCTTCGCCAGTCGAACTCGGCGATCCCCTCGACCGATGGCCAGACAGGCGACACGTCAACAGCTGCCGCCGTCGCAACGCTGCCGACCGGCGACACCCCGGGCGAGGCGTCCGGCATCCCCACGTCGGCGGCACCGGGCGGCGGGCCAGCCCCGCTGGCATCGATCGTGGCCCTCACCTCGTACGACCCCGACGGCGACGGCGACGAGCAGCCGTCGTTCACCGCACTTGCCATCGACGGCGACCCGGCCACCGCATGGGGCACGCTCTGCTACGTCGACCGCTACATGGGATCGAAGGGACGCGTCGGCATCGTCGCCGATCTCGGCACGGTGCAGACGGCGACGATCCGCGTCGGCATTGCCAGCGCCCCATCGCAGGTGCGGCTCTTCTCGTCGTCGGCCGACGTGGTGCCCCCGGCATTCGCCGACTGGGGCAGCGAGGTCGCCCAGTTCGCCGACAGCGAACCGGTGAAGGTCGAGGCAACCGTCACCGGCCGGTGGGTACTCATCGCCTTCTACGAACTCGGCCCCGACGAGGCGTGTACCGAGAACCCGTACCGCGGCGCGATCAGCGAGATCACCATCGTCTCGTAGCCGGCCCGGTCGAGTCGACGACATCGCCCCGTGCCGAGAGATGACGGTGCTGCGGCATTTCAGCGCCCCAGCGGGCTGCCCGCTGGGCCACTCGGCCCGGCGCTACGGACAGGCGTCCCAGCCCGATGGGTAACCTCGGCCGCATCGCACTGCCTCCCGCCTCCCGCCTGTCGACCGACCTCGACGACCCGGCCCTCGTCGATGCCGCGCGGGGTGGCGACAGCGCGGCGCTCGACATGCTCCTGCGGCGCCACTACGACCGAGTGTTCGCCGTGTGCCGCCGCATCACGGGAAGTCATGCCGATGCCGCCGACGCCGCCCAGGAGGCGCTGATCGCCATCGTCCGCGGACTGCCGCGCTTCGACGGCCGCTCGGCCTTCAGCACGTGGGCGTACCGGGTGGCCGCCAACGCCAGCCTCGACGAACTCCGCCGTCGGAAGCGGCGACCGGTACCGGCGGCCTCCGACACCGACCGAACCGTCGCCGAGGCCATCGACCCGTCGGCCGATCGGTCGATCGACGACATCGCCGCCCGGCTCACCGACGGTCCCGCCCTCGACGCCGCCCTCGGCCGCCTTTCCGACGACTTCCGCATTCCCGTGGTGCTCCGCGACGTCGCCGACCTCGACTATGCCGAGATCGCCAGTGCCCTCGGTATCCCGATCGGCACCGTGAAGAGCCGCATCGCCCGCGGCCGAGCCCAGCTCGCCCGCGATCTCGGGCTGGCGCCCGGGAACCACGACCTCGACTCCCGACGTCCTACCGAGGCCTCATGACCACCCCCGACCCGATGCCCCTGCCCGACGACGCCCATCTCGCTCGGCTCAGCGACGCCCTCGATGCGCGCATCGGGGGACGCCTGCACCGTGTCCCGGGCACCGTCGAACCCGATGCCGACTGGCTCGCTGCGCTCGCCGCCACCCGCGAGGTGCTGCGAGCCGACTACCCGGCCCTCGCCCCCACCGACGCCGATCGTGCTGGCGCCATCGCCGCCGCGCTTGCGCAC
The DNA here is from genome assembly GCA_046076025.1 of Ilumatobacteraceae bacterium. Classification (GTDB taxonomy): domain Bacteria; phylum Actinomycetota; class Acidimicrobiia; order Acidimicrobiales; family Ilumatobacteraceae; genus UBA668. The sequence continues at coordinate 4,961 of JBJTRF010000111.1, read as the reverse complement.
CACGTCGCCGACGGCCCGCAGGTCACCCACGCCGTCACCGCCGCCGGTACCACCGATGTCACGGTCGCCGACCCTGCTGCGATCGCCGATCGCGCCGCCGGTGCCGGCACCACCGTTCCCGCCGACCACGCCGATGGCCGGGCGGACAACGTCGTGCGGCCCGCTCGCTGGAGTCGGCCGGTAGCCGCCATCTCCGCAGCGGCAGCGGCGCTGCTCGTGGTGGTGACAGTGGCTGCGCTGCCACGGCTCGGCGGCAGCGATGCCGACATGTCATCCGACGCTGCCACCGAGAACGACAACGCCGCCGGCGGCGCCGACACCCGCATCGCCGCCAGCGAAGCCCCCGAGGTCAACGGCGCCGACCCATCACAGACGGCCAAGACCGCCAGCACCATCGAGGCGATCGTCGGCCCGGCATCGGCCCCGCTGGTGATCGACAGCATCGAGGCCCTCCTCGAACTCGCCGCCTCGTTCTCGTCCGGCACCGGCCCCGAGAGCACCGACGCCGCCATCAGCGTGCAGGCCACTGGCGTGCCCGGCATGGTGGTCGCCGGCTTCGAGTGCCCGCTCGGGCCTACCGAGATCACCCTCGCCGAAGTGTCGTGGCAGGGCACGATGGGCGTCGCCGTGCTCGACAGCGCAACGGGTGTCGTGCGGGTGCTCGACCTCTCGTGCGCCGAGCTTGTCGTAGCACCCTGATCGCCGGCCGCATCCTGGCAAGCGGCGTTCTCGACAGCAGTCGTCTCGCCAGCCGCATTCTCCGTGGGCGCTCACCGCTGTCCTAGCCTCGCTTTGTGCCCGTTGTGCTCCTCGCCATCATCGCCGTGCTCGCTGCAGCCAACTGGTGGTCACGCCTCGACAGCGCGCACGTCTCGCTGACACTGCGCTCGACGGTCGAGGCCGTCACCAAGCCGCTCGTCACGCTCGGCATCGCAGGCCTCGCGCTCGCCGCCGGCGGCGGCACCACCGGCACCCTCACCGTGATTGCGCTCGCACTGTGCCTCGTCGGCGACGTCATGCTGCTTCCCGCCATCGACCGCTTCGTCGCCGGACTCGCCGCCTTCCTCGTCGGCCATGTCGTCTTCGTGGCCTCATTCGTCCAGCGCGGCCTCGACCGCCCGGCCCTCGGCGGCGTCGCCCTCATCGCCGCAGCACTGCTCATTGCCACCGCCGGCAACCTCATCGTGCGCGGTGCCACTGCCTCGAATCGGTCGCTGCGCCGACCGGTCCTCGCCTACCTCGTCGTCATCGCCTCCATGGCCGCCGTTGGCTGGGCGACGGGCGAGCCGCTGGTGATCGCCGGGTCGACGTGCTTCGTGGTGTCCGATGCCGTGCTCGGATGGCGGCAGTTCGTGCGGCCGGTTCGGGCCGGCGGGCTGATCGTGATGGTCACGTATCACCTCGCCATCGGCCTGCTCGCCCTCAGCCTCTGGTAGGGCTGACCGGTAGGATCGGGCCATGATCGGCAACCCGTTCACCGACCCCGACTGGTCGCGGAACCTCGCCGGCACCCTCGAGCGCTGGGTGGGCCGCCTCCGGTCGGTCACCACCGACAACGCCGTCAAGGCCTCACGGGCTCTCGTGTTCGGCGTGCTCGTCGTCATCGCCCTCTCGACCGCCCTGCCACTGGCGCTCATCCTGCTGATGCGCCTCACCCAGACCGTCATCTCTCGTGTGGCCCGCACCGACCACGACACCACGGTGTGGATCACCTACTTCGTCCTCGCCGCGGTCTTCATCGTCCTCGGATTCGTCGCCCTCCGACGCCGGCACCGCCTGCCCGCCGAGGGCTAGGCCCGCCGGCAACCAGACCACCGCCGTCGCCCACCCCCTGCCCCAGGAGAGACAGTGAGCCATCACCGCGTCGTCATCATCGGATCGGGTCCTGCCGGGCTCACCGCCGCCATCTACACCGCGCGCGCCAGCCTCGCCCCGCTGGTGATCGAGGGCGAGCCGAGCAGCACCAGCGACCAGCCGGGCGGGCAACTGATGCTCACCACCGAGGTCGAGAACTTTCCCGGGTTCCCCGAGGGCATCATGGGCCCCGAGCTGATGATGCGCATGCGCGAGCAGGCCGCTCGATTCGGTGCCGAGTTCCTCACCGCCAAGGCAACGGCGATCGACTTCTCGTCGACGCCGCGTCGCGTCTGGGTTCGCGACACCGAGTACACAGCCGACGCCGTGATCGTCAGCACCGGCGCACAGAGCCTGATGCTCGGCCTCGACGCCGAGACCCGACTCCTCGGTCACGGGCTCTCGACCTGTGCCACCTGCGACGGATTCTTCTTCCGCGGCCAGGAGATCGCCGTGGTCGGCGGCGGCGACTCGGCCATCGAGGAAGCCACGTTCCTGACCAAGTTCGCCTCGAAGGTCACCCTCATCCACCGTCGCGACTCCCTGCGGGCCTCGAAGATCATGCAGGAGCGAGCGCTGTCGAACCCGAAGATCGAGCCCCTCTGGAACACGGTCGTCGACGATCTCCTCGGCACCGACCGCCTCGAGGGTGCCCTTGTGCGCAACGTGGTCACCGGTGCCGTGTCGACCCTGCCGGTGACCGGCCTCTTCGTCGCCATCGGGCACCGGCCGAACACCGACCTGTTCAAGGGCGTCCTCGACATGGAGGACTCGGGCTACCTCGTCACGCAGCCCGGCTCGAGCCGCACCAACCTGCCCGGCGTGTTCGCCTGCGGCGACGTGCAGGACCACACCTACCGGCAGGCCATCACCGCCGCCGGGTCGGGTTGCATGGCCGCCATCGACTGTGAGCGGTGGCTGGAAGCCAACGGCGCCCACTGAGCGAGCGAGCCACCGGGCGCGCGAGCCACCCGACATCGGGGTTGCCGCTGGCACGCTCCTGCCCAGACCGCACGGGTAGCATGACCACCCGAGCGAAAGGAACCGGCATGGCCGATGGCATCGTCACCCTCACCACGTCAACATTCGACGAGACGGTCGCGGCCAGCGACAAGCCGATCGTCGTCGACTTCTGGGCCGAGTGGTGCGGCCCGTGCAAGATGATCGCTCCGATCCTCGGTGAGATCGCCACCGAGCAGCCCGGCGTCACCATTGCCAAGCTGAACGTCGACGAGAACCCCGACCTGGCGATGCGCTACAGCGTCATGAGCATTCCCACCCTGCTGGTCTTCGACGGCGGCGAGGTGCGCAAGCGCATCGTCGGTGCCAAGGGCAAGGGCCAGCTGCTCCAGGAGCTCAGCGAATTTCTTCCTCCTTCCCACTGACCCCCGGTCAGCGCGGCGAGGCCATCCGCGACCTGCAGCGGCGTCTCGGCGCGGCCGGATGCCAGCCGGCGGGTGCCGAACCGGGCGTGTACTGCCCGAACACCGAGCACGCCGTGCGCGCGTTCCAGACAGCGCGTGGCCTTCGGCCCGACGGCATCTGCGACGAGCACACCTGGCTGGCACTCGTCGAGGCGTCATGGTCGCTCGGCGACAGGGCCCTGTACCTCACCTCGCCGAACCTGCGCGGCGACGACGTCGCCGAGTTGCAGACGCGACTCGCCCGGCTCGGCTTCGACTCCGGTCGGGTTGACGGGATCTTCGGGCCGCGCACCGCTCGCGCCGTCGACGACTTCCAGGTCAACTGCGGCCTTCGCCCCGACGGGGTCTGCGGCACCGAGACGGTGCGCGCCATCCTTCGGGTCAGCGGCCAGACCGGTGACGGCCCGGGTATCGCCGCCGTGCGCGAGCGCGAGGCACTGCGGTCGGGTCCGGCATCGCTGGCCGACTGCCGCATCGTGGTCGGGCAGTTCGGCGGGCTGAGCAGCCTGGTGCGACCGCTCGCCCGCGACCTGCGCCTGCACGGTGCCTCGGTGATGACCCTCGACGAACCCGACGCCGTTGCCCAGGCCCTGGCGGCCAACCAGTTCACCGCCGACGTCTACCTCGGCTTCGAGGCCAGCGACGAGCGGTCGACGGTCGTGCACTTCTATCGGGTGCCCACCTTCGAGTCACACGGCGGGAGAACGCTCGCCGAGGGCATCGTCGCGCAGTTCGCCGTCGTGCCGCAGCTTCGTGCCGCCACTCACGGCATGCGCCTTCCGGTGCTGCGTGAAACCCGAATGCCGGCGGTGCTGATCACCGTCGGCCCACTGCGCCAGGCACTCGATGCGGCCCCACTGGTGGTCGACGCCGCCCTCCAGGCCCTGGAGTTGTGGATCTCACGCGCGGGATGAGAGTTTGTCCACAGACTTGTCCCGTCAGTGTGCGTAACCCTCACGCGCGAGTCGCGCTGCAAGCATTGCGGACAGTGACGATCTAGTCGTTGAGACCACTCTGCGTGGTCATGTGGTGATAGATCCGCTCAAGATCTTCGAGGTCGGCGAACTCGATGACCACCTTTCCACGACTTGCACCCATGGAGATATGCACAGTTGTGGACAAGTGGTCGGCGAGGAGATTCTCAAGTTCCACGAGTCCCGGCGGCCGAAGTGCCGGCACCTTGGTCTCGGTGCCGCCCGGCGCACCGCCCGAATCCGCCGTCTCGGCACGACCGGCACCCTCGTCGACCGGCACCGTGCGGCCCTCACGCTCGCGGATCGCCAGCTCGACTGCCCGAACGGTCCAGCCCTCGGCAACGGCCTTCTTAGCGATGTGTTCCTGGAAGTTTCGATCCGGCGTGCCCAGAAGCGCCTTGGCGTGTCCCGCCGACAGCCGACCGTCGGTCAGCAGCGCCTGAATGCTGGCGGGCAACGACAGCAAACGCAAGGTGTTCGAGATCGCCGAGCGGCTCTTGCCGACCCGCTTGGCAACGTCGTCGTGCGTCAACGAGAAATCGTCGATCATCTGGCTGTACGAGGCCGCCTCTTCAAGCGGTGTGAGGTCCTGGCGATGGAGGTTCTCGACGAGGGCCTCGAGCACCGACCCCATGTCGTCGGTGGTCTTCACGACGGCCGGAATCACATCGAGGCCAGCGCGGCGCGCCGCCCGCCAGCGGCGCTCGCC
>JBJTRF010000110.1:0-4145 GCA_046076025.1 Ilumatobacteraceae bacterium | reverse complement strand
CCGCCTCGAGCGCGACGCCGAGGGCCGTTACGTCATCACCGACTACAAGGCCAGCACGGCGCCGCCGCCCGCCTACCAGGCCGAGCGCTTCCACCAGTTGCAGAGCTACGCCTACATGGTCGAGCACGTCTACGGCGAGCGGCCGGCGACCCTGCGCCTCATGTACCTGCGCAGCGGCACCGTCATCTCATCCGACGCCACCGGCCCGTCGCTGCGCGCTGCGGCGAACCGCACCACGGCCGTGCACCAGGCCGTGACGACGGCGTGCGCCTCGGGCAACTTCGGCGCCAAGCGGTCGAACCTGTGCTCGTACTGCTTCTTCAAGGACTGGTGCCCCGAGTTCGGCGGCAACCCCGAGGCGGCGCGCGCCGAGGCGCCTGTCCGCCTCGCCGAGCGGGCAGGCTGACGCCGGCGGCCGCCGCCTGCCAACATGGCGAGGTGGGCGCCGTCGCAGCATTCGACCACCGCGCCGACGCGGCGCTCGAGCGCCTCAGAGGTCGCCGGCCCCTCGACCGGACGATGGTGGCCGCCAGCGAACTCGGCGACTTCGCCCTCGTCTGGCACATCGCCGGCGCGGCCCGCGGCCTCACCGGCGACACCCGCGCCACGCAGGCATTCGTGTTCGCCGTGCTGCTCGGTGCCGAGAGCCTGCTCGTCAACCAGGGCATCAAGCGACTGTTCCGCCGCGCCCGGCCCACCGCCTCCGGCGACCCGCGGCTCACGGTGCGCGCTCCCTCGACCAGTTCGTTCCCGAGCGGCCACGCCTCGTCGGCATTCTTCGCCGCCACGCTGTTGACCGCGTGGGATGGTGCCGCGCTCGCCCCGCTGTGGTTCGGCATCGCCGTCGTCGTCGCCGTGAGCCGCGCCTACGTGCGCATCCACCACGCCTCCGACGTCATCGGCGGCATGGCGGTCGGCGCTGCACTCGGCCTCGCTGCACGCGCCCTGCTGGCGGCGACCCCCTGGGCGTAGCGGCAGCCAGCGGCCGGGTCGCCGCCCGACCGGGGGGCTGACCGAGCCCGTTAGCCTCTCCCGACATGTCGGCGGCTACCGCACCCGTGCCCCGCTTCGACCGGGCGATGTCGGATGCCGAGGCGCTGATGTGGCGCCTCGAGAAGGATCCGCACCTCAGCAGCATGTTCGCGAACGTCACCGTGCTCGACCGCCCACTCGACATCGAACGACTGCTTCGCCGGATGGAGCGCGCCGTCTACGCCGTGCCCCGGCTGCGCCAGCGGGTGCAGCCCACGCCGGCCAACATCTCGCCCCCGGTGTGGGTCGACGACCCGAACTTCGACATCCACTACCACGTCCGGCACCTGGCCCTTCCGGCGCCGGGAACGTTGCGCCAGTTGCTCGACCTGGCGTCGATGCTCACCGCCGACGCGTTCGACCGCACGCGGCCCCTGTGGCAGTTCTTCGTCGTCGACGGCCTCGAGGGCGGGCGCGGCGCCCTGATCGAGAAGTTCCACCACACTCTCGTCGACGGCGAGGCCGGCGTGCAGGTGTCGCTGCAGTTCCTCGACCTCGAACGCGACCCCGTCGAACCGCCCCCGCTCGACCACGATCTCGTGGCAGCCGCCCACGAGGCCGAGCGCGTGCACGGGCCGATCGACGTGGTGCGCGACGTGCTCGCCGGCACGTTTCGGATGCCGCTCGGCGCGCTTCGCCAGCTTCGCGACCTCGTCGACGACCCGGCGTCGATTCCAGGGGTCGGGGCTGCGGCCGTCGACGCAGCGAAGGCGATGGTGCAGCAGCTGTCAGAGATCGACGGTGCGCGCTCGCCGCTGTGGGCGACGCGGTCGCTCCGACGGCGCATGGAGGTGCTGCGCGCCCCGTTCGGCCCCACACGCGACGCCGCACGACGGCTGGGCGGCACGCTGAACACCGCGTTCCTCGCCTGCGCCGCCGATGCCGCCGGCCGCTACCACCGCGAGCTCGGCACCCCGGTGGCCGAGCTGCGGGCGAGCATGGTGATCAGCACGCGCACCGAGGCATCCGGCGGCAATGCGTTCTCGCTGGCACGGATGCTGGTGCCTACGGCCGAGATGACCGTCGCCGAGCGATTCGTCGCCATTCGCGACGCCGCCGACAGCGCCAAGTCGACGGGTACGTCGGCCACCCTCGACTCGCTGGCCACCCTTGCCGGCACGCTGCCCACCAGCGTGATCACCAGGCTGGCCCGCCAGCAGGCGCAGACGGTGGACTTCGCCACCAGCAATGTGCGCGGCGCGCCGATTCCGCTGTACGTGGGCGGCGCCCGCCTGCTGCAGAACTACCCGCTCGGGCCGCTCGGCGGCGTGGCGTTCAATCTCACGCTGCTGAGCTACGACCACAGCCTCGACATGGGCGTGAACATCGACGCCGCAGCGGTGACCGAGCCGGAATTGCTGCAGCGCTGCCTGCAGGACGCGTTCAGGGAGTTCGCCGAGTACGACTGACCCGCTGCCGTGGGCAGCGAGACGGTGCGGGGCTCAGCGCGCCGACGGGGCGGGCGTGGTGAGCAGGGTGCGGACGTCGAGCAGGACGTCGGTGACCTCGCCCGACGACACCAGTTCGCGGCGCATCATCTGGCCGAGTGCCGTGTCGATGATGCTGAGTGCCTCGGCTAGGACGGCCTCGCTGATGACCGTCTCGGCGGCATGGTCGGCGACCTGCTCGGTGACGCTCTGCTCGGTGTCGGCGGTGGGCGTTCGAGTGGCCATCGGTGCTCCTGGTCTGGTGTCGGCGGGTACCCGTCCTGATCGCGAACGTAACGCGCGCGATTTCAACGTTCGCGAATGGTACCCACGGGGTGTCACGTACGCATTGCGGAGCGGTGTGACGCAGGCGACGGGCGTACGATGCGGGACGGGCCGCACGGCGCCACCGACGGCGCACCGACGGCTAGGAGGCCTGGTGGAACTCGAAGGTCGGCACGTCGTCGTCACGGGAGCCGCCGGCGGCATCGGCGCAGCCCTCGCGGCGCGGTTCCACGCCGACGGGGCACGGGTCACGCTGAGCGACCGCCGTCAGCCACCGCTCGCCTCGCTCGCGGGTCAGCTCGAGGCGGCCCGTCCCGGCAGCGCGCACGCCGTCGTCGCCGATGTCGGCACCGAGGACGGCAACCGTGCGCTCATCGATGCCGCCCGTCGACAGTTCGGCCCCATCGACCTGTTCTTCGCCAATGCCGGTGTCGCCATCGGCCGCGATCCGATGAGCGACGAGGGCGAGTGGACCACGGCGTTCAACGTCAACATCCATGCGCACCGCTGGGCGGCGCGCTACCTGCTGCCCGAGTGGCTCCAGCGCGGCGAGGGCTACTTCTGCAACACAGCGTCGGCGGCGGGCCTGCTCAGCCAGATCGGCTCCGCCCCCTACAGCCTCACCAAGGCGGCAGCGGTGTCGTTCGCCGAGTGGCTCAGCATCACCTACGGCGACCGCGGGCTGCGGGTCAGCTGCCTGTGCCCGCAGGGGGTCAATACCGCGATGCTGCGCGGCGAACCGCCGGGTGCCGCCGCAGTGCCGGCATCATCGCCAGCCGGCACCGCCACCGGCGACGGCGACGGCGTCGGCGACCTCGGCAGCGCCGTCGTGCGCGCCGCTGGTGCGGTGCTCGAGCCGGCCGAGGTGGCCGACGTGGTGGCCCGTGCCATCCGCGACGAGCAGTTCCTGATCCTCCCCCATCCCGAGGTGCAGCGGTACCGCGAGCGCAAGGCGGCTGACACCGAGCGATGGCTGGCAGGGATGCGCGCCCTGCAGGCGCGCATGACCGGTGGCGCATGACCGGTTCACCCGGCCTCGGCCTCGGCGACCTCGGCCTGCGGCGCGCCGAACCCGTCCGCTTCCGGAAGACCGACACCGGACGCTGGTTCCACGGCACCCTCGCCGGCGTCGCCGTCGACGGCAGCATCAACCTGTTCGACGCCAACGGCGCAGCGCGCAGCATCCGGCCAGAGCGCGTCGAGGTGCGCCGGCCAAACGGACGCGGCAGGCTGGTATGGCGCCTCGTCAGCGACGTCGCCGTCACCTGGGAGCAACTCGAACTCTTCTAGCACCGCCTGCAGCCGGTACGGTTGTGGCATGGGCGTGCGCCTCGATGCCTCCGACGAGTACATGCATCCGCTCGGACCCGAGCAGAACTTCAACGAGAGCATGTACATCAA
>JBJTRF010000109.1:0-29636 GCA_046076025.1 Ilumatobacteraceae bacterium | reverse complement strand
CCAAGACGCCAGAGAGCAACTGGCTGCTCAACTGGGTCAGCCTGCTGCTGCCTTTCGCACTCATCATCGGATTCCTCGTGTGGATGAACCGTCGCGCGACCGGACAGATGGGCAATGTGATGTCGATCGGCCGGAGTAAGGCCAAGGCGTACTCTGCCGACAAGCCGTCGACGACATTCTCCGACATCGCCGGCTACGAGGGCGTCAAGCTCGAGATCACCGAGGTCGTCGACTTTCTGAAGATGCCCGAGCGCTTCCGCGAGATCGGCGCCCGCGTGCCGAAGGGCATCCTCCTCGTCGGCCCGCCCGGCACCGGCAAGACGCTGCTCGCGTGCGCCGTCGCCGGCGAGGCAGGCGTCGGCTTCCTCAGCGTCACCGGCTCCGACTTCATGGAGATGTTCGTCGGCGTCGGCGCCAGCCGCGTGCGCGACCTCTTCCAGCAGGCGCGCAAGCTCGGCAGGGCAATCATCTTCATCGACGAGATCGACTCGATCGGCCGCAAGCGCGGCGCCGGCCTCGGCGGCGGCCACGACGAACGCGAGCAGACCCTCAACCAGATGCTCGCCGAGATGGACGGCTTCGAGACCAGCGAGGGCATCGTCATCCTCGCCGCCACCAACCGTCCCGACATCCTCGATCCGGCCCTGCTGCGCCCCGGCCGCTTCGACCGCCAGATCGTGGTGCCGCTGCCCGAATTCGAGGAGCGCCTCGCCATCTTGAAGGTGCACAGCCGCGACAAGCGCATGGGCGCCGATGTCGACCTCGAAACCATGGCCCGGGCCACACCCGGCATGAGCGGTGCCGACCTCGCCAACCTGGTCAATGAGGCGGCGCTGTTCGCCGTGCGCCGCGGCAGCAAGCATGTCGAGCGCATCGACTTCGAGAATGCGCGCGACCGCGTCGTGATGGGCGCCCGCCGCGAGAGCCTCGTGCTCACCGCCGAAGAGCGCCGCGCCACCGCCATCCACGAGGGCGGTCACGCCATCCTCACCGTGGTGCTGCCCAATGCCGACCCGCTGCACAAGGTGACGATCCTCCCGCGCGGCATGGCCCTCGGCGTCACCTGGAGCCTTCCCGAGGAGCGGCACACCTACTCGAAGGACTACTTCGAGGACGTCATCTGCCGCGCGATGGGTGGCCGCGTCGCCGAGAAGATCGTCTTCGGACACCTCAACTCAGGCGCGGCCAACGACCTCGAGCAGGCCACCAACATCGCCCGGCGAATGGTGCGCGAGTGGGGAATGAGCTCTGCCGTCGGCCCGATGGCGTGGCACAGCCAGCAGCAGGTGTTCCTCGGCGAGGACCTCATGACCCAGGGCCGCGAGTACAGCGACGACACGGCCCGCCTGATCGATGGCGAGATCTCGCGGATCCTGCACGAGCAGGAGCAGCGCGCCACCGAAATGCTCACCCGCCACCGCGGTGCGCTCGACGCCGTCGCCGAGGCCCTGCTCGAGCGCGAGACCATCGACGGCGCCGACGTCGCCCGCATCGTGCAGGAGCAGATGGGCGAGACGCCGGCCGCGACGCCGGCCTAGTTCGGACGCCGGCCTAGTCGCCGTTCGGGTCGCTGGCACACCCTCGGTCGGACGGCAGCGAGCCGGGCGATCGGGCTTCTGCCACGGCCGCCCACAGGTCGGTCGCCGTCACCGGCCCGGCGAAGCCGGCGCGCACCACGCCGTCGGCGTCGGCCACCGCCACGATCGGCACCGCCTGAATGTCGTACTTGGCGTGCAGGGCCTTCGACGCCGCGAACTCGACATCGACCACCGCAACCTCGGGACTCGCCAGCACCTGCGCCTTGCGCACGACATCGGCGCAGGTATGGCACGACGCCGACGAGAAGACGATGACCGCCCACGGGCTGCCCGGCGCGAAGTCGGCCCGGTCGACCTGCGCCGGCACGGCGGCCTTCGGCTGCGTCGGCGCCTCGACCGATCGGCGGCGCTGCAGGACGAGGCCGACGACGACCGAGCCCGCCACCACGGCCACGGCGATGAACAGCTGCGTCATCCGCGCATCCTCGCGCCGGTCAGCCCGGCATGGCCAGCGAGCCGCTGCGGCCCAGCCGGTCGTCAGCCCGCGGCAACGACCGCTCGACGATGATCCGACTGGTCGACTCGACAATGAGCGGCAGGCCAAGTGCGGCGACATCGTCGGGGATGTCGATGGCGATCACGCCCGACGCGGACAGCACGATGTCTTCGAGTCCGGGTATCGGCTGCTCGCCGCCCGGCCCGATCGACTTCACGGTCACCGTCGCGTCGACGAAGTCGAGATTGGCGACGATGAGCATCTGCGATACCGGCACCGTGGTGCCGATCGCCATGCTCCAGCGCATGTAGCCGAGGAACACCTGCGGCGCACCGAGCGAGACGGCGGTGACGACGCCCGAATCGCCGACCTTCCGCGTGATGCCGCGCTCGACCACGATGCCTGCCTCGCTCTGCGTGCTGAACGTGAGGTAGTGGCGCCCGTCGGGCATGTTCTCGAATTCCTTCGTCGTGAACGACACCACCTGGCCGGCCGGCACGACATCGGAGCGGATCGGGACGAACTCGTCAGGGGCGTCGGTGATGCCGAGCACGGCGACATCGACGGTGACGTCGCGCTCGCCGGGGTTGTAGATGCTATATCGCTCGAACGCCACCGCCTCCGACTTCTCGCCGTCGGCGAACCACCACTCGGGTGATGCTGCCGGCGCCGCCAGCGTGAGCGAGAACCCCCGTCGCTCGCCGACATAGCGCTGGGCCCTGGCCACCACGATGCGTCCCTGCGAGGCGCGGACATCGGCAGCGAGGATGGCCTCGTCCTTGGGCATGAACTCCTCGGAGACCACGCGGATCGAGCGACCCGGTATCGGCATCCCCTGCAGTTCCTGCGGTGACCGCCGCGCATCGCGGCTGGCGAAGGTGATGTCGACGATGGCGAAGTCGGGATATGGATTGACGATGACGAGATCTTCATTGCTGTCGTTCAGGGTGTAGTTGTCGGCGAGGAACCACTCGTCGGAGGTCGAGTTCGAGCACGGGCTCACGGCGCTGCCGTCGGCATGGTCGGCGCGCTGCTCGACGAATCCGCCGCCGCCGGCAATCTCGACCATCGCAGCGACGTACTCGCCGTCGGGCTGCACGGTTGCCAGGTTCAGTTCGGCGGTGGAGCGGGCGTCGACCTGCACTTCCTGCTCGATCGGCAGCACGCCTTCCTCGGTGGTGAAGACCGTCACGAGTGCATCGAGCGGCGTATCGCCAGGGTTGGCCACCACCACCACCCCGCCGAGGCCGCGATCGCCCACGCCGCGGTCGACCATCGGCACGCCCGCGCAGAACCACGTCGCGCTCAGCAACTCGCGGGCCGGCACATACGGCGGCGACGGCGCCGCCGGCGAGGCGAACATCGGCAGCTCGGCAGTGCCGCCCCGCGTGGCGAGCGCGGCACCGGCTCCGACGGCCGGGAGCACCACCACTGCCACGAGCAGCACCGAGCGACGGCGGATCGAGATGCGCCTCATGTCGGGTCCTCGTCGGCGTCGGCGTAGGTCGCGTCGACCTCGACGTCGTCGTCGTCCCACGACAGGTCGCCGACCGGCGATGCGCCGGGCGTGCCGAAGGCGCCGAGCAGCACCGCGGCCTCGGCAGGCTCGAGTTCGGCCGGCGCCGCAGCGACCTCGTCGTCGCGGGTGAGGAACGCCAGCCACCTGCCCGTCTCAAACCGCGACGCGGCGATGCCGAGCACCACCCACAGCAGCGTCCACACGACGAGCCACAGCGAGCGAAGCAGGCTGGCGTCGTACCGCAGCGTCGCCGGGCCACCAGCGGCGACATCCCACGCCATGCCCGACCCGAACGAGCGCCGCGCCTCGATCGTCTCGCCTGCCACCTCGAGTGACCAGCCGTCGTCGAACGGCACGGCGACGTGCAGCGTTCCCGCCGGCAGGTCGCCGCTCGCCGGGCCGCGTGCTGGTGCGCCCGCAGCGAATGGCACTGCGCCGAAGAGGTCGACACGCGTGCCCGCCTCGTCGCCGGCGAGCGCACTTGCCTCGGCACCCGCAGGTGTCAGCACTGCGCGAACGGGCGCGTAGGCACTGTTCTCGAAGACCAGGTAGTTCGGCGGACTGGTGAGCGGCGAGGCGAGATCGAGTTGATCGTCGAGCACCTCCGCGAGGCCGACCGGGGGCGGCACCGGCGCGGCGAGCGTGCCATTGAATCCGTCGGCGACGGGCACCACCACGTACCTGATAGCGAACGGGGCCAGCAGTCGGCCACCGCGCAGCGTGTCGCCGTTCGCGATGCGCCGCAGCGCCTCGGCGACCTCGCGCTCAGCCGCCGACGGCCGTCCCGGCCAGCGGTCGGCGACGGTGATCGGGTCGTCGTCGGTGATCGCATAGCCGATGCCCGGCGAGTACTCCCACGACGCCACCGGCAGCACGCGCGGATCACCCACCCACAGCACCCGATAGTCGCCGCTCGGCGGGTCGACGGCGAACTCGCCCAGCACCGACACGAGCGTGCGACGGGGCATGTTCCAGGATCCGTCGCCGGCCGCCACGATGCCGGGAACGATGCCGACGGCAACGGCAGCGGCGCTGAGGAGTCCCACCGGCTGGCGCCAGCCGAACGACCCGCCCAGCACGTCGGCCTCGAATGATGCCGCTAGGCATGCGGCACTGACGGCTGCTGCGAGCGCCACCGGGGCAAGGAGCACCCCGGCCGACGGCATGGCCACGGGAATCGCATCGCGGTCGGCGAGGATCGCCAGCGCGCCGAACACCGAGGCCAGTGCCGCAGCGCGAACCGCCCATGCGAAGCGCCATGACCGGGCGACCAGTGGCGCGGCGAGCACCGGCACGTGCAGTGCGACGGCCAGGATCGACAGCGAGCCGCTGCCGACGTCGAATGAGGCCAGGCGGCGAAGGCCGATGCCGCTCGCCCCCTCCGCTGGCACGCCGACGACGGCGTGCCAGCCGCCCTGCCCGAACAGGCTGAGCGACCACGGCAGGTTCATCACGAACGCCACGGCCACCGCCACCGCCGACCCGCCGATCCACGCAAGACCGGCACGCCGGCGCGTCCCGACGGCAATCGTGGCGGCACCGATCACCACGCCGAGCAGCAGCACGACGAGCGCGACCACCGGCGCCATGGCCGTCGCCACGGCCAGCAGCATCGACAGCTGCGCGACGGCGCGTATCCGCCGACGGCGCCCCGGTCGGGCCACGCCGTCGACGTCGCCATCGGCCGCCACGTACGGATCGAGCCCGCTCAGCCGTCGGAGCAGGTGCACCGACCACGGAATGGCGGCGTACACGATGAGTGCAGTCCACTGGCCCGCCGACAGCAGGTGTGAGGGCAGCGGCACCATGGCGTACACGGCCAGCATGGCGAGCCGCGCCCGGGGCGACGGGAACATCGAGCCGAGTCGGTACGCGCCCCACGCTCCGGCGAGGTACAGGCCGGCGATGCACAGCGTGTGCAGGAGGCCCATGTTGAACAGCGTCGCTGCGCTCGCGACGGCGATGAGGCCGAGACCCGTCGGGTTCGGCGTCGCGCCGCCGATGCCGTGATCGGACCAGTTCGAGGAGAACTGCGACCAGAGATCGGTGGGACTGCTGCCAAAGGCAAGGAACTCGCCGAATCGCGGCACGCCGCTCTTGATGATGTCCCTGCCGCCCAGCACGAGCACGACCAGCAGCACCACCCACGCCACCACCGGCGCGCTGCCGGCACGCTCTCGCCAGCGCCGCTCGCTGGCCGAGTCGGGATCGACCGTGCGGTGAATCCTGCCGCGCATCGTCGCCGAGAGACGCGCGCTGCCCCTCAACTGCAGGCTGGCCACCTCGAGTTCGGGAACAGTTCGCAGCGGCGCCACCTCGCGGCGACGGGCGAGGATCGCCGGCAGCATCGGCGCGGCCCCGGTGAGCGCCGAGAGCAGGGCCCCGGCGCGGCGCAGCCGGCCTGACACGATCGAGATCGCCGCTTCGAGCAGCGTGACCACCGCGAGTTGCGGCAGCACCGTGCCGACGCGGCGCGAGCCGGTGAGCGACAGCACGGTGAAGATGCGGTCGCGGGCCGCCCGCCCGTCGGTCGAGGTCCCGCGGCGCTGCACGAGTCGTTCGCGGTGACGCGCCCGCGCCGATGGCACCACGACGACCCTAGCCCCGCTGAGATGCGCCCGCCAGCACAGGTCGACATCGTCGCCGTCGAACTCGATGACGGTCGAGAAGCCGCCGATCGAGCGGAACAGGTCGGCGCGCACCATCAGGCATGCCGACGGGACGGCGAACACGTCGCGCACGGCATCGTGCTGCTCCTGGTCGACCTCGCCGGCCTCGACGATCGGGTCGACCTCGCCGAAGCGGTCGACCGCATATCCGACATGCTGCAGCACGGTCTGCTGGTCCCACTCGACGAGCTTGGGCCCCACGATCCCCGCATTCGACCGGTACATCTCCTCGACCAGCAGCCTGATCGCCGACGGATCGAGCGCGACGTCATCGTGCAGGAAGCAGAACAGGCCGTGCGCGCCCTGCACCAGGTCGAGGACGGCATTGGCCGCCGACCCGAACCCGGGATTGCCGTCGACGCCGCGGACGAAGGCCCCCGGCACCGACTGGCGGATCCTCGACGGCAGGTCGCCGGGCGTGCCGGCCACCAGGAAGAGGCACTTGAGATTGGGATAGTCCTGCGCCGCTACGCCAGCCAGCACGTCGTCGAACCACTCGGCGGGCTCGTGCACCACCATCACGGCCACGACGCCCGGCACGGAGGGAGTGGCGGCGGCATCCACGATGGGAAGACGTTAGCGGTCGGCCCAGATGGCCGACTGTCACCTCCGCGTTGCCGCGCTGGTGCCACGCAACTACCGTGCACCGCGTGCCGTCAGCGCAGTCGATTCCCCACGCAGCGAGAGAGATCGGCTACATCGCCGTCGGCTTCAGCGTGCTCGGATTCCAGCGACTGCAGGTGCGTCGACGCGAGATCGAGCGCACCGTGAAGGGTGCCCTCGGCGAGATCGGCGGGCGCACGGGTCTCCCGATGCCGTGCTCGTCGGATCGGCGCGGGCGTCAGGCCCAGTAGCCCGTTACGTCGATGATGACGTGGGTGAACTGGCTCGAGTAGAGGCACCAGCGTCCCGACGCATCGTCGATGCCTGCCACCATCGTCGCGGCATTCGCGCCGGCCGAGAATCGCACCATCGACACCGACGGCACCGGCGACAGGCACGGGTGCACGGTAATGAACCCCGATGCCGTCGCCTGCGTGGACGTCACGTTGGCCAGCACGGCGCGAACCGTTGCGGCCGCGGGCAGCGACGTGGACGGCGCGAGCGTGACCGCCCTGTTGGCACCTGCGGCGATGCCGCCGGTCATGCCGATGCCGTTTCGCGAGTCGACGGCACGGTACGGCGTGACGGCGACGTAGGACGTCGTGGCCGACGATCCGAACCATCCGCTCATGTCGAGCGTGATGTGCATTGCAGCTGCCACGTAGATGCACACCTCACCTGACGCGTTCAGCGCCACCTGCAGGTGATTGGTGATGTTCACGCCTGCTGTCGCATTCAGCGAACTGGCCATCGGCCTCGTCGCCGTGCAGGGGAACACCGTGACGAAGCCGTTGCTCGAGGCATCGCTGGCGTGCAGCGTGAACGCGCCCGCTGCCGCCCCCGCCGGCGCGCCGCCGGTGCGCACCGCCTTCACGCGCAGGGTCGTCCCCGTCGCGACCTTCGCCCCGTTGCGCGAGTCGAACAGGCGCAGCGTCGTGATCGGCTGATACTTCGAGCCGGCCGTCGGCGAGTAGTGGCCGAAGAGGTCGACCACCAGTTCCATCGACTGGCTCGAATGGATGCACACCGTGCCGTCGGCGCCGACCCTGACCACGGCGGTGGAGGCCACGACACGCCCCGCCACCGCCTGCAGGTTCGAGATCGTCGGCCGCGGCGTGCCGCAGGCGTAGACGGTGACCGGCGCGCTCGCCGCCGGCCGCACCGCCGTGACATTCAGCACCACCGATGTCGCCTCGGCCGGCGCACCCGGATCGACCACCAGCGTGCACCCCGCGCCAAGCGGCTCACGCGCCGTGCCCGTGCCGTTGCGCGTGTCGACCAGTCGCACCGGCGTCACCGGTTGGAACAGCGCTGCCGCCGCCGGCCCCAGCGCCGCGCCCACGGGCGGCGCCACTCGACTGCCGCACGGATCAGGCGTGTTCGGGTCGACGATGCGGAAGCGGCTCGACTTGAGCCCCCAATGCGACCGGAACGTGTCGCCCGGCGTCACCAGGTATCCCACCGAGCCATCGACGCGAATGCCGTCGACGCGCACCGTCGTCACCCACCCGTTGAACGGATCGCTCGCCGGCCCGGTGTTCGCGGTGATGACGACGCCAGTGACCGAGGTGAAGCCGTACCGATCGGCAAGCGACGCGAGGCTGAGCGTCGCCGTCCACCGATAGTTCGGGTTCAGCGACGTGTCGTCACCCGTGTCGGCGACTGCGGGAAACGTGATGGCCGATCCGAAGCCGGGCCGCGTGTAGCCGCCGTTCGACGCGGAGAAGAACGTGGCTGCGATCGCGCCGGCCGATGTCAACCGCACGCCGCCCGCCGTCGCCGCAACTGCGGCGTCGACGGCGACATGCTCGACGGCCGTGAACACGGTGCCCAGAGCCGCCGTCCGCGTGGCGGCGCCCATGTACGCCTGGCAGGTGGTCGAGTCGCACGTCTTGGCATAGGCGGCGTGGTTCGAGGCCAGCGCGTAGCTGCGCACGGCCACCGCCTGCGCCTTCAGCGCCTCGATGCCGCGGTCGTACTGCGTGTTGTCGGGGTTCGGGCCGGCGTAGGCCCAGCCCGGCGACATCTCCTTGGCCACCACCGAACGCGCGTAGTGCTCGAGCCGCACCACATTGACGGTGCGGTTCGCACCGTTGACGTCGTTGACGGCGCGGATCGAGCCGCGGTACGTGCGCACCGTCCCGCCCGGCTCGCACACCGCCGCCAGCTGCGCAAAGGTGGTGGTCGGCGCATAGGGATCCACCTGCGTGCGGACCTCGGCACTGGTGGCCTTCGACGAGGTGACCAGCGTCCAGCCGCTGGCCACGGGGTCGCCGGTGGACGCCGGGCACACCTCTGCATCGGCACGCCCCCAGATCGCGTACACCGGGGGCGTCCCGAGCGCCGACACCTCGCGTACCAGCACCGACTTCCACGGCCCGCCGGCGACACCGTCGACGACGAGGTTGCCCTCGCGGCTCACCACCGCCGTCTGCGCACCGTCGAGTCGCTGCAGTCGCACGGTGATCGAGGTATCGAGCGCCACGGTGCTGGCAGTGGTGCCGCCGTAGTAGTGGTTCAGGATCTGCGAAGCAGTCCAGGCCTCGTCGACGGCGTAGCCGTAGGCCCCCCACTGGCTCAGGCCGACGCCGTGACCGAAGCCGCCGCCCTCGAGTTCGAGCGTCGTAGCCTGTGCCGTGACGGCATGGGCCGCCAGCGCGCCAGGCAGGGCGACCGCCAGCGCGGGCAGGAGCAGGGACAGCACCACGGAACGCGCGAGAGACCGCGCGCCGAGCGATGGCCGACGGGGGGACGTCCGGTCCATCCCCACAGTCTGGCGGCTAACCTCGCCCGCTTGGTGGCACCACCCGACGATTCGAAGCCCGAAGGGCGCCGCGCCCCCCTCCCTGAGGGCACCGTGCCGGTGGCGATCGGCCTCTTCATCGCCGGCGTGGCCAGCTACCTGTTCCTGAAGGTCGGCAAGATCGCCCTCGGCAGCGACGAGGCCCTGCAGCCCATCACCAGCCTCTGGGTCGCCACCTTCGCCCTCGCCCCGGGCGTGTTCCTGCCCCTCGAGCAGGAACTCACCCGGGCTCTCGCCCACCGCAGGGCGACGGGCATCGGCGGACGCCCGGTGCTCCGGCGCGTCATCACCCTCGGCGCCGTGATGGCCGCCGTCGTCGGCATCGGAATCGTCGCCGTCTCGAAGCCGATCGCCCGCAGCTTCTTCAACGACGACTGGGTGCTGGTCCTTGCCCTCATCATCGCCTTCGTCAGCTACACGCCCGCCCACATCGCCCGCGGCATCGCCAGCGGCCACGGCCGATTCCGCGCCTACTCGATCGTGATGTCGAGCGACGGCGTGGTGCGCATCGCCCTGTGCGCCGCCCTCGCCGTTGCCGGCGTCGATGCCGTCGGCCCGTATGGCCTCGCGATCGCCTTCGCCCCGCTGCCCGGCGTGCTGTGGGTCGCCGCCACCGGCCAGTTGCGCACCGACGACGGCCCGCCGGCCGAGTGGAACGAGGTGACCCAGAACCTCGGCTGGCTGCTCGCCGGCTCGATCTGCGCTGCCGGGCTCGTCAACGCCGGTCCGCTCGCCGTCACCGTGCTCGCCAGCGAGGGCCAGGAGGCCAGCGTCACGCGGTTCACCTACGGCGTGCTGCTGGCACGCGTGCCGCTCTTCATGTTCCAGGCGGTGCAGGCGGCGCTGCTGCCCCGCCTGTCAGGCCTCGCGGCGCGCAACGAGATCACCGAGTTCCGCGAGGGGCTCGCCCGGCTCCTGAAAGTGGTGCTCGCCGTCGCCGTCGTCGGCACGGTCGGCGCGTATCTCCTCGGTCCGTTCGTGATCGAGCAGTTCTACGACTCACAACTCGACGGCCGCACGCTCGCGCTGCTGGCGCTGTCGAGCGCCATCTACATGCTGGCGCTGGCGCTGGCACAGGCGGTGATCGCCCTCCGCGGCCACGCACTCGTCGCCATGGGCTGGGCCGGCGCCGGCCTCACGTTCCTGCTCGTCGTGTCGCTCAACGGCGGCGCCGAGCTCTTCACGCGTGTCGAGATTGCCCTCATCAGCTCGTCATGCGCGGCACTGCTTCTGTTCGCCGCCGCCCTCAGGCTTCGGCTGCGAGCGGGTGCCACGGCAACCGGCTCGTCGGTGGTGGAAGCAATCACCGACGTGCCGCTCGAGAGCTGACGGCGTCAGCGAGGAAGCTTTGCCGCCTCGATCGCGAGGTCGTGCTGCACCATCATCGTGATGAGTGACGCGAAGTCGACCTCGGGCGACCAGCCGAGCTTCTGGCGGGCCTTCGTGGAATCGCCGATGAGCAGGTCGACCTCGGCGGGCCGGAAGAACTTCGGGTCCTGGCGGACGTACGGAGACCAGTCGTCGATCCCGATCTCGCCGAACGCCCGGTCGAGCAGGTCGCGGATGCTGTGCGTCTCGCCGGTGGCGATGACGTAGTCGTCCGGCGCGTCCTGCTGCAGCATCAGCCACATGGCGCGCACATAGTCGCCGGCGTAGCCCCAGTCGCGGCGCGGCTCGAGATCGCCCATCACGATCTCCTTCTGCAGGCCGAGCTTGATGCGCGCCACCGAGTTGGTGACCTTGCGAGTGACGAACTCGAGGCCGCGGCGGGGACCCTCGTGGTTGAACAGGATGCCGCTGCAGGCATACAGGTCGTAGCTCTCGCGGTAGTTGACGACGATGTCGTGCCCGAACACCTTGGCGCACCCGTACGGCGACCGGGGGTGGAACGGCGTGCGCTCGGTCTGCGGCGTCTCGCGCACCTTGCCGAACATCTCGCTGCTGCTCGCCTGGTAGAAGCGGATCGGATTGTTCTTCGCGCCGCCGACCATCCGAATCGCCTCCAGCATGCGCAGCACGCCGAGGCCGGTGATGTTCGCTGTCAGCTCGGCCTGGTTGAAGCTGAGGGCGACGAACGAGATTGCGCCGAGGTTGTACACCTCGTCGGGCTGCGTGGCCTCGAGCGCCTTCACCAGCGACGGAAGGTCGGCCAGGTCGCCGGGCACGGCCTCGACAAAGGGGAACTCCTCCTGCAGGGCGGTGAACTTGGGGTTGTTCTGGCCCTTCACCATGCCGAACACGTCATAGCCTTTCTCGTGCAGGAACGAGGCAAGGTGCTGGCCGTCCTGGCCGGTGATTCCTGTGATGAAGGCGCGGGGCATGGGCTGCTTTCAGGTCGAGTCGGCGGGCCGATCGTACCGGCCTGCCCTGCCGACCGGCCAGTAGCCTCAGCCGTCCATGGCGCTGCGCATCGGGTTCGACACCGGGCCGCTGCACGGCCCGCGCACCGGCATCGGCGCCGCCGTCGACGAACTTCGCCGGGCACTCGCCAGCCGGGCCGATCTCGAACTCGTCGACTACGTGCTGTCGCTCCGCGCCCGCCTCGCGCCGGGCACGCGCCGACTGCCGCTTCCCGCTGCGCTCGCCCACCAGGCCTGGGCGCGGATGCCGATGCCACGCGTCGACCGCTGGCTCGGCGACGTCCGCCTCGTGCACGGCACCAACTACGTGGTGCCGCCGTCGCGCGTGCCCCGAGTGGTGTCGGTGTACGACCTGTGGTTCATGCGCCATCCCGAGCTCGCCGCGCCGGCGGTGCGCCACGCGGAGGCCGTGCTGCGCAGTGCCGTCCACGCCGGCGCCGTCGTGCACACCTCATCGGCGGCCACCGAGCAGACCGTGCGCGAGATGCTGCCCGGCGCGCCCGTGCGCACCGTGCACCTCGGCGCGCTCGCGGTGCCCGCATCCGACGGCACGCCGCCTATTCCCGACCTCGCCGGCAGGCCGTTCATCGTCGCCATCGGCACGATCGAGCGGCGCAAGAACCTGCCGCGCCTCGTCGCCGCGTTCGGCGCCATCGCCTCGGAGCACCGCGACGTAGTGCTCGTGCTCGCCGGCTCGCCCGGCGACGACGCCGAGGCCACCGAGCGAGCCATCGACGCGCTCGGTCCAGGCGTGGCGCCGCGCGTGCTGCGCACTGGGCGAATCGACGACCCCGTGAGGGCCTGGCTGCTCCGCCATGCCGCCGTCGTCGCATACCCGTCGCTCGACGAGGGCTTCGGATTCCCCGTGCTCGACGCGATGCAGGTGCGCGTGCCCCTCGTTGCCTCGACTGCAGGCTCGATTCCCGAGGTCGCTGGCGATGCGGCGCGGTACTGCGATCCCCTCGACATCGACTCGATAGCCGGGGCGCTCGGCGCAACGCTCGGCGACGACGGCCTGCGCGAGCGGCTCGTCAGCGCCGGCGACTCGCGGTGGGTGGCCTTCACCTGGCAGCGCTGCGCCGACGGCGTCGCCGAGCTCTACCACGACGTCGCTGCCGGGAGGATGGACCGATGACCGACACCGTCGCAGTCCTGTGCGGGGGCGTCGGCGCGGCGCGGTTCCTCGTCGCACTCGAGCAGTCGTGGCCTGCCGACCGCACCACCGCCATCGTCAACACCGCCGACGACACGGTGCTGCACGGCCTCCACATCTCGCCCGACCTCGACACCGTCACGTACACCCTGGCAGGCGCCATCGATCCCGAGCGCGGGTGGGGCCTGCGCGACGAGACGTGGCGGGCCATGGACTCGCTCGCGCGCTACGCCGAGGTGCGCCCGGCGCAGTCGGTGGCGGCGCCCACCTGGTTCAACCTCGGCGACCGTGATCTCGCCACCCACTTCTACCGCACCGCACGCCTCGCCGAGGGCGCCACGCTCAGCGAGGTCACCGCCGAGATCGCAGCCGCATGGGCGATCCGGCAGCGGATCGTGCCGATGTCCGACCACCCGGTGCGCACCATGGTGACGCTTGCGGTCGAGGGCATCGAGGTGCCGTTCCAGGAGTACTTCGTCCAGCGACGGCACGCTGTCGCCGTGCGCAGCGTCCGCTTCACCGGCGCCGATACCGCGTCGGCGGCCGGCACTGCCGCGTCGGCGCTGCACGATGCGGCAGCGGTCGTGATCGCGCCGTCCAATCCGATCGTCTCGATCGGCCCCATCCGCTCGCTCGCCGGCGTCGACGACGCGCTCGCCGCCCGACGCCAGTCGGTGGTGGCCATCTCGCCCCTCGTCGGCGGCGCGGCGCTGAAGGGCCCCGCCGACCGAATGCTGCTCGAGCTCGGGCACCGGCCCGATGTCGAGGGCATCGCCCGCCTCTACGCGCCGATCGCTGCCACGCTGGTGATAGATCCACTCGACGCGCATCTCGCCGACCGCGTGCGCGCCGCCGGCATGGAGCCGGTGATCGTGCCCAGCGTCATGAGCTCGCCGGCTGTCGGCGCAGCGCTGGCACGCGCCACGCTGGCCGCCGCCGGCATCGCAGTTCCCTAGCGGGGCGCTAGCTGCGGTCGAGCGAGCGGAGACCCGTCGCGAGATCGGTCCAGGGCGCCCACGCCAGTTGGATTCGGGCGCGCGTCGGGGCGAGCGACAGCCGCTGCACCGAGTCGGGGCGCCGCGGCGCGAAATCGGGCTGCGCGCCGTCGCTGCCGGCGATCATGTGCCACAGGTCGATGACGCTCGTCGCGACGCCGGTGCCGGTGTTCACGACGAGTCCGCTGCCCTTGCGCGCTGCGCGCACCAGCGCGTCGACCGCATCGTCGACGAAGAGGAAGTCGCGCGTCTGGCGCCCGTCGCCGTGCACCACCGGCGCCACGCCACGACGCGCCGCATCGGCGAATGCTGCCACCACGCCGGCATCAGGACGCTGGCGAGGCCCGTACACCGACGGCATTGCCAGCGCGGTGAACTCGACGGCATGCCGCTCGCGGTAGGCGGCGAGCAGGTCGACTGCGGCGCGCGACACCACGCCGGCGACGCCGAGCGGCTTCCATGGCTGGCTCTCCTTCAGCGGCTGCTCGCGGGCCGGGGCCTCGCCGTAGAGCGACGCTGCGCTCACCGCCACCACCACCTTGGTGCCGGGCCGCGACCTTCCCACCTCGAGCGCTGCAGCGAGTCCTCGCAGCGAGGCGCCCGCCACCCCCTCGGCGGGGCGCGACGGCGGCAGCAGCGTGAGGTCGTACACGACATCAGGCGGCCGCAGCGCGGCGAGTGCCATGAACCCGTCGGTGCACACGTCGAGGGTGTGGAACTTCAGGTCGGCATTCATCGCGCGCGCCTCGGCGAGGTTCGCCAGCGACCCGGTGCTGAGGTCGTCGACGACCTCGACGGCGTGTCCCTCGGCGAGGAGGCGCTCGGCGAGGTGCGAGCCGATGAAGCCCGCCCCGCCCATCACGAGGACCTGCATCCGCTGGGTCACGAGTTCGGGTCGGGACGCCTGGCGCCGCGGAGGTGCTCGCCCGGCGCCACGACGCCGTCGGCGCCGATCACGCTCGCCCGCACCCGTGCCCCAGTCCCGACCCTGCCCATCACCACCGAGTCTGCCACCGCGGCGCCTGCCGCGACGGTGGATCCCGGCAGCAGGACCGAGTCGCTGACACGAGCGCCTGCCCCGACCGACGCACCTGCGCCGATCACCGAGTCGACCTCCTCGGCCGAGGGGTCGACAGATGCGGTCGGATGCACCGCTGCGCAGCGGTCGTGGCGGCGGATGCCGCGCACCACGTCGAGGTTGGCGGCGAGATACGTCTCGGGGCGGCCGGTGTCGATCCAGTAGTCGGCGGTGGCCATCGCAAAGAGACGGCCGCCCTCTGCGACTGCGGGGAAGGTGGCACGCTCGATCGAAGTCTTCTGACCGACGGGAATGCGATCGAGCACGGACGACTCGAGCACGTACGTGCCCGCGTTGACGAGATTGCTCGGCGCAGTGCCGGGTGCCGGCTTCTCGACGAATCGCTCGACGCGGCCCTCCTCGTCGAGCGCCACGACGCCATACGACGACGGATCGTCGACGCCGATGAGGTGCAGCGTGGCCTCGGCACTGCGGGCGCGGTGAAACTCGACGAGCGCCGCCACATCGAGATCGGTGAGCACGTCGCCGTTGGCGACGACAAAGGTGCTGTCGATGCCGCTGGCATCAGCGGCGAAGCGGATGGCGCCTGCCGTGTCGAGCGGCTCGGGTTCGACCGCATACCGCAGCACCACGCCGTCGCAGACGCCGTCCGGGAACGCATCCACGAACGGCTCGGGCTTGAAGCCGAGGGCGAGCGTCACCTCGGTGACACCGCCGCGGGCCAGGTTGGCGACCAGTCGCTCGATGATCGGCACGTGGCCGACCGGCAGCATCGGCTTCGGGATCGTCTCGGTGAGCGGGCGAAGGCGAGTGCCGAAGCCGCCGACCAGGACCACCGCCCGCATCAGCCGCCGGTGGTACTCGGCGCCGGCGACGTGGTGGCCGGCGACGTCGTGTCAGGCGACGTCGTGTCAGGCGACGTCGTGTCAGGCGACGTCGTGTCAGGCGACGTCGTGTCAGGCGACGTCGTATCCGGTGCGGTTGTCTCCGGCGACGTGGTGAGCGGCGCATCGCCCTCGCCGATGACGCCGAACTCCGAGAGCCGGGCAAAGGTGGCCGGCTTCTTCACGTCGTCACCCGCCGGGACGAAGGCGATGGCGAATGCCATGCCGTTCGCCGTGAACCGCAGGTCGCGGAACGCGGTGATGTTGTCCTGGAACTCGTCGGTGGAGGCGTCTTCCCAGACGCGCACCTTCAGTTCGGGGTCCTCGCCCTCACACGACGTGCCCTCGAAGAGCGCCGGGTCGTCGATGTCGTACACCTGGTCGGCATCGCCGCCGGCCTGGGCAGCCGGGATCACGAGGCGGCCGCGCTCGAGTTCGACCCCGTAGACATCGAGGAACACGCCCAGCTTCGCCTTGCGGCCCGTGTCGCCGCCGGTCGTCGGGTGGTAGTTGATGAAGCCGGCGGCATTGTTCTGGCCGGCGGAGAGCTGCTCGCGGTCGCCTGCCGAGGCCTGCTGCTCGGTGAGGTCGGCCGGCGAGCCCTCGAGGGTGAACGTCTCGTCGCAGACCCTGAACTCGTAGGCCATCGTCCACTCGTCGCCGGGCTGCGGCGGGCCAGAGTTGGCGGGCGGCATCGAGATCTTGCCGTACGCAATGAGGCCGATCATCGCCACCGACACGCTGGCGAGCACGACGGGGAACGTGGTGCCGGTCGCGAAGCGGACCTTCCTGCCCTTGCCCCGCGAGGCGAGCTTGGCGACCTTTCTGGCGGACGATGTAGCCACGAGGGTGCGAGGCTAGCGGCTGGCAGCGCCCGACCGTCGGTGCCGTTGTGCCGGCCTGCGCCGGGCCAGCGACTCGACCAGTCGCTCGTACGCCTCGGCCACGGCGGCCGGTGACGCCGCCGAATCCACCCACCGGCGCCCGGCGGCGCCCATCTCGGCCCGCTGCGCCGGGTCGGCCAGCAGGGCGCCGAGCGCCTCGGCGAACGCGACCGGGTCGTCGGGTGCCACGGCGACTCCCCCGCCGCTGGCTGCCAGCATCCTCGGCACCTCCGTGCCGGCATCGATGGCCGCAAGGACCGGACGCCCGGCAGCGAGGATCGAGTACGTCTTCGAGGGCACGCTCACCCGCCCGAGTCCGGCCTTGAGCGGCACCAGGTGGATGTCGCCCGTGGCAAGCACCTCCGACACGCGCGCCGCCGGCTGATACCCGCTGAACCTCACGTTGGCGAGTCCGGCGGCCCGTTCCTCGAGCGTCCGCCGCGCAGCACCGTCGCCGTTGATCACGAAGGTGGCCCCGGGAAACGCCCGTGCCGCGTCGACGACCATCTCGAGCGACTGCGAGAAGCCGACGTTGCCGGCATAGAGCACGACCGGCTCGTCGCCGATGCCCAGTTCGGCGCGCAGCGGCGTGCGCCTGTCGGCCGGGCGGATGGCATCGGTGTCGACGAAGTTAGGAATCACATGCACTCGGCCGCGGCGCGAGGGCCGCATCTTCGCGGCGACGTTGTCGCGAAGATCGTCGCTCAGCACGGTCACGGCAGCCGCTCGGTGGTAGCTCACCCGCTCGAGCCACGATGCGACTGCGATGATCCGACGACTGGAAATGGCACCCGTGGCAACGGCCGCATCGGGGAAGACGTCCTGGATGTTGAACACGAGCGGCCCGCGACGCACGAGGTGCGCCGCCCATCCGGTGAGACCCATCGTGAGGGGCGGCGACATGGCGATGACGGCATCGCACCGTCCGCCCGGCAGCGCTGCGAGGCCGGCCAGCACGCTGAACCCGGCAAAGCCTGCCGCGCGGCGCACGAGGTTGCGCTTGTCGCCGCCGGGGAAGGGATGCACCCGCGTCACCGATCCCCACGCCGTGCGCTCGCGTCGCACGAGCCGACCCTCCCAGCCCTCGTCGATGCGGTGCTCGCGGTACCACGGCAGCGCCGTGACGACATGCAACTCGTGACCGCGGGCTGCGAGCTCGTCGACGATCCGCGAGATCACCACCCCGGTTGGCGCCGTGTCGGGCGCAAAGTGCGGGCACAGCACGACCAGCCTCATGCGAGTGCCCGCTCGTAGGCCGAGGCGAGGGCCTCGCCGCTGGCGAGGGCCGTGAATCGCGCAGCCCGGGCGTGCCCCGCAGCCACGAGGTCGTCCCGACGCCGATCGACCTCGTCGAGCGCGCCGGCCCACGCCTCGACATCGAGGGCGAGCACCAGACCCGCATCGCCGACGACTTCGGGGATGCACGCCCTGTCGCTGGCGATCACCGGAGTGCCGTGCGTCATCGCCTCGATGAGCGGCGCACCGAAGCCCTCGTACTCGCTCGGAAACACGAGCGCGTGGGCCATGGCGATGAGCCCGTTTCGGTCGGCGGCGGGCACGCGCCCGAGGTGCAGCACGCGGCCGTCGAGCGACCGCACGACCTCGTCGTGCGCTGCGCCCCGCCCGCCGGTGAGCACCAGGCGGACCTCGGTGTCGGCCCACGCCGTGGCCATGAGTCGCAGCAGGAACGCGTGGTTCTTGTGCGGGTGCGTGACCGCCGGGTACACGACGATCGGTCCGACACCGAGCGCGTAGCGAGACCGAAGGTCGGCCTCAGGAGTGACGTCGGCGCGCTCCGCGGCATCGATGCCGTGCGGCACCACCGCGATGCGGCCACGGTCGATGCCGCAGGACTCGACGACCGATCCGGCGACGTACTCGGTCGGCACCGCCACCACCCGCGCTCCTCGCGCCGCCCGCGGCAGCACCGCCGACAGATAGGCGCGCTTCAGCGGCGAGAAGTACTGCGGATAGGAGAGGAACTGCAGGTCGTGCACGGTGAGCACGTACGGCACGCGAGGCCGGGCGATGGCCGCCGGTGCCGTGCCCCCACCGTGGTGGACGAGTTCGGCGCCACCCGACTGGCGGCGCAGCCACGTTGCCTCGCCCGCAACACGCCGCACCCGCGACTCGCTGCCAAAGGGCGCCTCGATGAGCGTTGCTGCTGACTCGAGCTCGGGATGCGCGGCACCGAGCCCGCGCGCCGCCATCACGCGCAGCTGCCACGCCGTTGCCACGCGTCCCCGGCGCATCGCATCGCCGAGGCCGACAAGCTGGCGCACGAGATACTCCTCCGAGCCGCCCACCCCGCCCGGCACGCACCACAGCATGTTGACGGCCACCTCGGGCGACGCCGTCAACGCGCCACCTCGCGGTAGGCGGCCGCGGTGAGTGCAGCCGTGCTGTGCCAGCTGCGCCGCTGCGCGTGTGCCAGGCCCTTCGCCGACAGCTCGCGACGGCGTCCCAGCGCGGCAACGATGCCGGCGGCGATGTCGTCGACGTCGTGCGGATCGACGAGCACCGCTGCCCCGCCAGCGGTCTCCTCGGTGGCGGTGCCGCGGCTCGTCACCACGGGCGCACCCTGCGCCATGGCCTCGAGCACCGGCAGGCCGTAGCCCTCGCGCTCGCTCGGATAGCAGAACGCCGAGGCGCCGGCGTAGAGGCCGCCTAGGTCGTCGCCGGGCACGAACCCGAGGAAGTGCACCCCGTCGGTTCCGGCCGGCACGCCGGTGTCGCCCCATCCCTCGGCACCGGCGACCACGAGCGGCGGCGCGTCGGGAATGCGCGCGCGTGCCGCCACCAGTCCCCGGAGGTTCTTGCGCGGCTCGACCGTGCCGACGAACAGCAGGTACTCGGCCGGGAGTCCGTAGCGCGTGCGGACACGACCGACCTCGTCGGCATCGACGCGCGATGTCTCGACGCCGAGCGGCACGAGGCGGAGTCGGTCGGTAGCGATGCCGGCCTGCACGCAGTCGTCCATCGTCGACTGGCTCGAGCACAGCACCATGTCGGCCCGCCG
This sequence comes from Ilumatobacteraceae bacterium, assembly GCA_046076025.1. GTDB lineage: Bacteria > Actinomycetota > Acidimicrobiia > Acidimicrobiales > Ilumatobacteraceae > UBA668. The sequence goes on along the minus strand of JBJTRF010000109.1, from coordinate 9,674 downwards.
CCTGATGTGCACGAGGCTGCGCTCGAACACCGACACGCCGTGCCGCGTGAAGTGGGCGGGCTCGTGCACCCATGCGAGGTCGTGGAGCGTCACGACGAGCGGCGCCCTCGTCGGGCACGGAATCAGCGTCGTGGCATGCGTGACATCCACCGGACCGGTGGCTGTCTCCACCCGCGGCCAGTGCAGTCGCAGCCACGTCTCGTAGAGCCACGGCGCCGGCCACGGCAGCCGCTCGACCGGAATCGGCGGCGTCCACGGCTCGGGCGGAAGGCGACGGTGACGGCCGGCAACCCCGATGAGCCGCACGTCGAGCTGCGCCGACATCGCCTCGGCCACGCGCAGCGCAGCCACGGCAGTGCCGCCCGGCACGCGGTGCCAGCACTGCTCGAGGGTGTAGGCAACCCGCACCTCCCCATCATGGCGTGAGCCGTCGTAGCATCACGTTCATGATGTCGTTCTGGGCGGGTCGGCGAGTGGTGGTCACCGGAGGCGCTGGCTTCCTCGGGCGGGTCGTGGTCCGCCTGCTCCGCGAGCAGGGCGCCGAGGTCGCCGTGCCGCGCAGCCGCGACTACGACCTCACACAGCCGGGCGCTGCCGAGCAGATGCTCGCCGATGCCCGTCCCACCCATCTCATCCACCTCGCAGCCCGCGTGGGCGGCATCGGGTACAACCAGGCCGAGCCCGCTCCCCTCTATCTCCACAACCTCCTGATGGGCACGCACGTCATCGAGGCCGCCCGCCTGTCGGCGACGGTCGAGAAGACCGTCCTGCTCGGCACCGTGTGCTCGTACCCGAAGTTCACCCCGGTGCCGTTCCGCGAGGCATCGCTGTGGGATGGCTACCCCGAGGAGACCAACGCGCCGTACGGCATCGCCAAGAAGGCACAGTTGGTGCACGCCCAGGTGAACCACCACCAGTACGGCCAGCGCTTCGCCTATCTCATCCCCACCAACCTGTACGGGCCGGGCGACAAGTTCCATCCCGCCGTCAGCCACGTCATCCCGGCCCGCATCAAGCGATGCGTCGAGGCCAAGGAGCAGGGCGACGAGAAGATGGACGTGTGGGGCACCGGCACGGCCAGCCGCGAGTACCTCTACGTCGACGATGCCGCCGCCGCCATCGTGCTTGCCGCCGAGGTGCTCGAGAGCGTCGAACCGGTGAACCTCGGCACCAACCGCGAGATCACCATCCGCGAGACAGTCGAGTTGATCGCCGAGATGGTGGGCTATGCCGGCGACCTGGTGTGGGATGCCACGAAGCCCGACGGCCAGCCCCGTCGCCGAGTCGACCCGTCTCGCGCCGAGGAACTGTTTGGGTGGCGGGCCCAGATGCCCTTCGAGGACGGCCTGCGCAACACCATCGACTGGTACCTCGCCAACCGCGCCGAGGCCGAGCGCGACCCCTTCCAGTAGGCCGGTCTCGGCCGGTCTCAGTAGTACGGCAGGAAGGTGCGCTGCTCCCACTCGGTGATGGCGTGCGGGTCCCAGTCGAGGCCCTCGGCCTCCCAGCGCTCGAGTTCGTTGCGACGCAGGGCGAGATACGCGCGGCTGAGATCGTGGCCCATCGTGGCGCGCAGTTCGGCATCGGCCTCGAAGGCGGCGATCGCCTCCGACAGCGAGTGCGGCGTATGCCGGTCGGTGTTGGGCTCGACGTCGCCGTTGCCCTCCTGCGGCGCACCGCAGTCGAGGCCGTTGACCACCCCGAGGCGGGCTGCCTCGAGCATCGCTGCCGCCGCCAGGTAGACGTTCGCGCTGCCGCACGGCATCCGGTTCTCGATACGCGTCGCTGCACCGCGCTCGCCCGGCACCCGGTAGGTGCTGATGCGGTTGTCGAGCCCCCAGTTCGCCCAGTAGCCGGCGATGATGCCGGGCAGCAGCCGCTTGTAGCTGTTCACCGTCGGCGCCGACATCAGGGCGATGCCCTCGTGGTGGGCGATGAGCCCGCCGAGGCACTGCCGGGCGAGCGTCGAGAGCCCGTGCTCGCCCGCCGGATCGGCGAAGGCGTTGCCCGTGCCGCCAACCGGACTCAGCGAGAAGTTGACGTGCAGGCCGTTGCCCGTGAACGGCCCTTCGATCGGGCGCCCCATGAACGTGACCCCGAGCCCGCGCCGGTTGGCGATCTCGCGGAGCATGTCCTTGCTGATGAAGGCACGGTCTGCGGCATCGAGTGCCGGCCCGTACTTCATGTTCAGCTCCATCTGCGCCGGGCTGAACTCGGCCGAGACACCCTCGAGATCGAGTTCGCTGTGCTCGGCGGCGTCGAAGATGTCGAACATCAGGCTCGAGCCGCGGCCATTCGGCGATCGATCGTCGTCGTAGACGTCGCCGCCGTGCCCGACGCCGTACACGCGGTGCGACGGCCGCTCGAGCGGCACGAAGCCGCCCGGCGCTGCCGGATCCGCCTTGACGACATAGAACTCCATCTCGTAGCCGAGCATCGGCTCGTAGCCCATCGCCCGCCACGCCTCCACCGACCGGCGCAGCGCCGCACGCGGGCTGAGCTCGAGCGGCGCGTCGTTGAAGTCGAGATCGGCGACCACCACGTCGGTGTCGGGCTCCCAGCCCGGCCGCAGCGAGTCGGCGACTGCCACGGTCGACAGGTCGGGGTAGCCCACGTCGCTGCTGTAGCCCGCCACCTCGAGGATGTCGCCGAGCACGTTCATCGTCAGCGTGGTGACGGCATGGTGCGTGTGCTGCTGGATCCGCCGCGCCGGCACGTATCGGCCGTGCGACAGTCCGTTCAGGTCGCTCCACATCACTCGAACACGCCGGTTGCCCATGCGGCGCAGGATAGCAAAGGGCTCCGTAGGTCATTTGTTCCCGAACGACCTGCCATTGGCTAATGTCGGACAGCAGACACCGCCCACGGGCGGCCGACCGGGGAGAACCACACGATGTCGACACGTCCGAACTCACTGCGCACGCGATCGCTCGGCATCGCCGCCCTCGCCTCGTTCGCGCTCGTCGCCGCTGCGTGCGGCGGCGGCGACAGCGGCGATAGCGGCGCCCTGAAGATCGGCTTCGCGGCCGACCTCGGCGAGCTCGGCGCCTTCTCCGACCAGCCGGGATCCGAGGCCGCCGAGGTCGCCATCGCGGCCATCAACGAGGCCGGCGGCGTGTGCGGCAAGCCGGTCGAGTACGTCGTGAAGGACATCCAGGGCGACCCCGCCGCCACCCAGCGCGCTGCGCAGGAACTACTCGACGCCGGCGTCAACGCCATCATCGGGCCGCCGTTCGCCAACACGGGCGCGCCGCTCCTCGACACGGTCGCCGGCAAGGCGCCGGTGATCTTCATGGCCTCCACCGACCCGACCCTGGCCGATCCCACCCGTGGCGCGTTCCTCGCCAGCTTCAGCGATCCGGTGCAGTCGGCCGCTGTTGCCGAGTTCGCTCTCGGCAAGGGCTACACCACCGCCGTCACGATGAGCAGCACGGACGACATCTACTTCTCGGGCAACCCGGCGTACTTCGCCGATGCCTTCGCCCAGGGCGGCGGCACGATGCTCGGCGACTACGCATTCAGCCTCGCCGATGCTGACTTCTCCACCCAGGTGAACGAGATGGCCAGCCTTGCCGAGGCACCGGACGTGCTGTTCACCGCCATGGTGATGCCCCAGACCCAGACCCTGCTCGAGCAGCTCGACGCTGCCGGCCTCGGCGACGTCGTCGTGATGGGCGCCGATGCGTTCGACGCCACGGTGGTCTGGAGCGCGGGCGAGGTCGCCGACGGCGTGTACTTCGCCGCCCACACCTTCCCGCAGGACTCGAACTCGGTGGCCGAATTCCTCGCCAGCGCCGAGGCCGCGGGCAAGACCATCGAGACCATCAGCTTCGGCGCCCTCTCGGCCGATGCGGTGCAGATCTTCGCCGCCGCTGCTGCCGCCGCCGACTGCAAGCTCGACAGCGCATCGCTGACCGCGGCCATCGACAACCTCGAGAACGTCGAGGTCACCACCGGCGTCGTGTCGTACAAGGGCACCGGCGGCGTGCCGAACAAGGACGTCGTGATCCTCGGTGTCGAGGGCGGCAGCCCGGTGTTCGAAGAGGCACTTCGCCCGACGTACATCCCGGCCGGCTGAGTCGGGCCATCCAGCCCATGCTGGAGGTCGACCGCGTCACCACGCGCTACGGCGCCATCACGGCGCTGCACGGCGTGTCGATCTCGGTGGCACACGGCGAGGTCGTAGCGCTCGTCGGGCCGAATGGCGCAGGTAAGACCACGCTGCTCAACACGGTCAGCGGGCTCCTCCGCCCGGCCGAGGGTGCCGTGCGACTCGACGGCAGCGACATCACCGGGCACGAGCCGGCCGACCTCGTGCGCGCCGGCCTCGCACTCGTGCCCGAGCGACGGCGCATCTTTCGCGACCTCACGGTCGAGGAGAACCTCCGCCTCGGCGGCAGCACCGTGGCACCGTCCGTGCGCCGCGAGCGCCTGCAGGAGATGTCGACGCTGTTCCCCGTGCTCGGCTCGAAGTGGCGGACGGCTGCCGGCTTCCTGTCGGGCGGTGAGGCCCAGCAGCTGGCCGTCGCCAGGGCACTGATGTCGGATCCGCGGCTGCTGCTGCTCGACGAGCCGACACTGGGCCTCGCCCCCACGCTGGTCGACGTCGTGTTCGCGCTGATCGACGACCTCCGCCGGCAGGGGCGCACCCTGCTCGTGGTCGAGCAGAACGCCACGCGGGCTCTCGAGCTGGCCGACCGCGGCTATGTGCTGCGCACCGGGACGATCGTCGCCGAGGGACGCGGCGCCGACCTCGCCGCCGACACCTCGCTGTTCGAGTCGTTCATCGGCGGGTCGCGCCCATGACCAAGCTCGTCCAGACGCTGATCGACGGCCTCGGCGTCGGCAGCACCTATGCGCTCCTGGCGCTCGGCATCTCGCTCATCTTCGGCGTCATGCACCTCGTCAACTTCGCCCATGGCGAGCTCATCACCGTCGGCGCCTACGTGTCGTACTTCTTCTTCCTGAACGGCGGCAGCTGGTGGTGGATGCCCGTCGCGATCATCGCGTCGGCTGCGCTGGCATCGGTTGCCACCGAGGCGGTCGCATTCCGCTGGGTTCGCCGGGCAAGCCCGTTCACGATGCTGCTCACGTCGTTCGCGATCGAGCGGCTCTCGCACGCGCTCTGGCAGATCTTCGTGTCGCCCAAGCAGCGCGCGTTCCCGAAGCCGGCATGGGTGTTCGACCAGTTCGATCTTGGCGGCGTCAGCATCGAGGTGATGGACGTCGTCACCATCGGCGTCACCGCCGCCACCCTCGCCGTCACCGCCGTGGTGTTCTCGCGCACGCTCTTCGGCATCTCGGTGCGCGGCGCCGCCGAGGACTTCGATGCGGCGCGGCTGATGGGCATCCGCGCCAACCGCGTCATCTCCGGGGCCTTCGCCTTTGCAGGCCTCCTCGCCGGCGTGGCCGCCTGTCTCATCCTCATGCGCAACCCCGCCGCCGAGCCCGCCATGGGCTCCGACTGGCTCCTGAAGGCAGTCGTCGCGGCGGTCATCGGCGGGCTCGGCAGCTTCACCGGCGCCGTGGCGGGCGGTCTCACGCTCGGGCTGCTCGAGACCCTCACCCGCGCCTACCTGCCCGACATCGCCACCGGGTGGGACCGCTTCTCGACCGCCATCGTCTATGTCGCGATCGCTGCGTTCTTCATCATCAGGCCACAGGGCGCCTTCAAGGTCGCCAGCGCGGAGCGCGTGTGATGGAACCGCTCCTTCGGCGAGTGGCGCGCAGCACGGCGGCGAGCAGCATCCTCCTCGCTGCTGTCTTCGCGCTGTCGATGGCATACACCTCGACGGGCGGCGGCGCCCGCCAGTACCTGATCGCCGAGATGCTCACCAACTTCATCCTCGCCCTTGGGATGCAGGTGTTCATCGGCAACACCGGAGTGCTCAGCTTCGGCCACATGGCATTCGCCCAGATCGCCTCGTATGCGACTGCTCTCGTCGTGATCCCCGTGGCATCGAAGGCCAAGTCGCTGCCCGACATCCCGTTCGGGCTGGGCGACGTCGAGGTCGGCCCGGTCGCCGCCACCATCGTGGCACTGGTCGTGACGATGGCCATCGGCGCGGCGTTCGGCGTCGCTGTCTGCCGGGCAAGCGGCCTCGCCCCGACGATGATCACGCTCGCCGCGCTCTTCGTCGTCGACCAGGTCGTGAAGAACTGGGAGGAACTCACCCGAGGCGCTGGTGGCCTCACGGGCGTGCCGATTCTCGGGGGAAATGGCGTGCTGTGGCTCGGCGCCTTCATCGCGCTGGTCGTGGCACATCAGTTCCAGGAGTCGCGCATCGGGCGCTTTGCCGCGGCGGCACGCGACGACGAGCTCGCAGCGCCGGCCCTCGGCATCTCGCTCTTCACGTCGCGCTATGCGGCGTGGATGGTCAGCGTCGGTCTCATTGCCCTTGGCGGGGCGCTTCGGGCGCAGTCGCTCGGCACCGTCAATCCGAAGCAGTTCACGCTCGACGCCGGCATCCTCGTCCTCGCCATGGTCGTCGTGGGCGGCATGCGCACCGTCAGCGGCACGGTGCTCGGCGCCATCGTCATCACCGTCGGCAACGAGGTCTTCCGCCAGCTCGGCGACCCGCAGCGCCTGGGCATCGAGCGGTTCCCCGACCTGTTCCTCGGCGGCGTGATGCTGGCAGCGATGCTCGCCCGTCCGGGCGGCATCCTCGGCGACCTCGACGTGGCGGCAGCGCTGCGGCGGCGCATGTACCGACGCGCCGAGCGCCAGCCGGACAGTGCGGCGTCGCCCGAGACCGACCCCGCCGTGCTGTCGGCCGATGGCGTGATCGTCCGCTTCGGCGGCTTCACCGCACTCGACGGGGCGCGCATCGCCGTGCGACCGGGTGAGGTGGTCGGCCTCATCGGCCCCAACGGCGCCGGCAAGACGACCCTGTTCAACGTCATCACTGGCCTCGTCGCCGAGACCGACGGCCGAGTGCAGTTGGGCGAGGTCGAGCTCACCGACGCCTCCCCGGTGGCAGTGGCCCGCGCCGGCCTCGCCCGCACGTTCCAGAACCTGCGCCTGTTCGCCAATCTCAGTGTCCGCGACAACGTTGCCGTCACGGCGATGGTGGCAGCGCGGCACCGGCCGCACCGCCCCACCCCCGACCCGGACGACCTGCTCGAGGCGGTCGGACTGCTCGACCGTGCCGACCGCCGCGCCGACGCCCTCGACTACGGCTCGCAGCGCCGCCTCGAGTTGGCGCGTGCCGCTGCGCTGGCCCCGCTGTACCTGCTCCTCGACGAGCCGACCTCGGGCATGAGCGATACGGAGAGCCTCGAGATGGTCACCGCGGTACGGTCGATCGCGCGGCGTATCGGTGCCGGCGTGCTGGTCATCGACCACGATCTCGGCTTCATCACCACGATCAGCGACCACATCGTCGTGCTCAGCGAGGGACGCGTGCTGGCTGAGGGCACACCCGACGCCGTACGCGCCGATCCGGCAGTCGCCGCCGCCTATCTCGGCTCGCGTGCCTGAGCCCTTCCCCGTGCGCCGCACCGACACGCTCCCCCACCTCGACATCCTCAGCCACGATGTGTACGAGCGGGGCGTGCCGCACGCGGCGTATGACGAGTTCCGGCTCAGGGCGCCGGTCGCATGGGTCAACGAGACCGAGGCGAATGGCCATCACGGCCGCGGCTTCTGGGCGCTCACGACACACGAGCACGTCGTCGCCGTCCACAAGGACTGGCGCACGTTCTCATCCGAAGTCGACGGCACCGAGATCGAGGAACTCGAGCCCGACGCACTGGTCGCACGCCGCACGATGCTCGAGACCGATCCGCCGCGCCACACTCGCCTGCGCCAGCTGGTGAACCCGCCCTTCAGCAAGGTGGCCGTTGAGACCTACTCGGCGCACGCCGTGTCGCTCGTCGACGAGGTGCTCGGCGACGCCGTGGCGCGGTCGTCGGGCACGACGGCAGTCGACGGCGTCTACGACGTCGCCCGCGACCTGCCGATCAGGATGCTCACCCGCCTGCTCGGCGTGCCCGACGCCGATGCCCCGCAGCTGTTCCACTGGGCCGACCAGGTGGTGTACAACGCCGACCCCGACTACTCGCCGGTGGTCAGCGACCGCCACGACACCGATCCGTACCGGCTGCTGCCGTTCCGCAGCCCGGTGAGCCTGAAGGTGCTCGACTATGTCAACCGGCTGGCGGCGACGCGCCGCGGGGTCGATGGCGGCGACGTGCTCACGGTGCTTGCCAACGCCCTCGTCGACGGCGATCCGCTCACCGAGCGCGAGCAGGGCACGTTCTTCCTGCTCCTGCTCATCGCCGGCAACGAGACCACCCGGCACTCGCTCTCGCAGGGACTGCTGGCATTCGCCGACCACCCCGACCAACTCGACCGGCTGCGCGACGATCCCTCGCTGCTCGACACGGCCACCGAGGAGGTGCTCCGCTGGACCAGTCCGCAGCTGCACTTCCGCCGAACCGCGACCACCGACACCGACATCGGCGGAGTTCGCATCGCCGCCGGCGACAAGGTGGTCACGTGGTACCTCGCCGCGAACTTCGACCCGTCGGCGTTCGACGACCCGCATCGCTTCGACATCGGGCGCGCGGCCAACCGGCACGTCACCTTCGGCGGCGGCGGGCCGCACCTGTGCCTCGGCCAGTGGATGGCCCGCCTCGAGGTGCGCACCTTCCTCGTCGCGCTTGCCGACCGGGTGGCTCGAGTCGAGCTCGCCGGCACGCCGCGCCGCGTGCGCAGCAACTTCATCAACGGCCTGAAGGAACTCCCCGTCGTACTGCATCCGCGCTGACCGCGGCGGCGACATAGCGATCGGGGCGCACCAGCACGGCACGCTCGCCGTAGGTGGCACGCGGATCCACGACCACCGGCCGGCCGTCGGGCGGCGCAAACGCTTCGTCGGCCGCCACCCAGGTCCAGGACGCGAGCCGGTCGTCGAGGCGATCGGGCTGCGGCACCTGATGGCCCACAGGGAAGCTGCCGCCGAGATCGAGACCCGGCAGTCGCGACCAGCGCCGTGGATCGGGTGCCGATGCGACCGGACGGTCGGAGGGGTCGGCTGCCAGGCGCGCCAGCGTGCGCCCCGCCTCGATCGACATCGCGGTCACCTGACGAGCATGCGGCGCACGCTCGCGCTCGTATGTCTCGAGCAGCGCCGGCAGCGCCTCGCCGCGCAGCACCTCGCCGAGTTTCCAGCCGAGGTTGTCGGCGTCGCGGATGCCGCTGCACATTCCCTGCCCCATGAACGGCGGCATCATGTGCGCCGCATCGCCCGCGATGAAGACCCGTCCCTGAGGGCCCCCGCTCCAGCGGTCGGCGATGAGCGCATGGAACCGGTACGGCACGGCGCGCACCAGGTCGCAGTTGTCGGGACTCACGCCCCACGGCGCGAGCAGCGCCCACGGGTCCGGCCGCTCGCCGTCGGCGAGCAGGAACTCCCACCGCCGATGTGCCCCGTGCGACGGCACGAACGTCGCCAGTCGCTGCGGATCGCAGACCTGCTGGATGATGCCGGGCAGCGGTGGCTGCGGCTCTCGTCGCAGCATCACGTCGACGACCAGCCACGGCTCGTCATAGTCGAGGTCGACCAGGCCGGCACCCATCGCCTGGCGCACGGCGCTGGCGGCACCGTCGCAGCCCACCACGTACTCGGCGTCGCCGAGCAGCGTATCGAGCGGCGGCGCCTCGGCCGGGC
>JBJTRF010000108.1:0-4837 GCA_046076025.1 Ilumatobacteraceae bacterium | reverse complement strand
CGGCACGTCGACGCGTGACGCGACGAGCGGCAGCAGCACCATCGTGCTGACATCTCTCGGGTTCTTGAAGCCGCCGCCCTCGCCGCCCTCGACCACGAGGCCGTCGACACCGGCGTCGACGGCCTTCAGGGCAGCCGCGAGCGTCGGCACGACATGGAACACGGTGAGCCCCGCAGCCTTGAGCTGCGACGTGTAGCGGGTGGGGTCGCCCGCCGACGTGGTGACGAAGCGCACGCCCTGCTCGATGACGAACTCGGCGATTGACGGATCGCGCACGAAGGCCTGGGCGATGTTCACGCCGAAGGGCCGATCGGTGAGACGGCGCATCTCGACGATTTCGTCGCGGACGGCGTCGAGTTCGCCGCTCGACGTCTCGATGATTCCGAGGCCGCCGGCGTTCGAGACCGCTGAGGCCAGCCGGCTGCGGGCGATCCAGCCCATGGGTGCCTGGACGATGGGGTAGTCGATGCCGAGCAGGTCGGTGACCCGTGTCCGCACCGGCGGTGGAGCGTCGATCGGTGCACCAGTCACGTCGGCACCGTATCCCGTGCGACCGGCGAGGGCCGGCGGACGGCAGCGCGTCCGGTGACCACGAGGCCGGCCATCACGAGGGCGATGCCGGCGATGCCGGCGGGGCTGAGCCGCTCGTCGACCACGAGGACGCCAAGCGCCGCTGCAGTGATCGGCTCGAGCAGCGTGAGGGTGATCACGGTCGGCGCCGGCAGGTGCCGGAGCGCGTGGCCGTATGACCAGTAGGCGACGCCGACGGTGAGCACGCCGAGGTGCGCGACGACGAGCGGCCCCCAGCCCTCGAGTGCCCAGCCGCCCCCGCGCACGGCGAGCACGGGTGCCACCAGCACGGCGCCGCCGGCGAACACGGCGGCCATGGCGAGCGTGCTGGGCGTCCCCCGCTCGATCTGGCGCCGGCTCACCGACGTGAAGACTGCCCAGCCGGCCCCGGCCACCACGGCGAGCAGGATGCCAACCGCGTCGGCGGCAGCGGCGTCGCCGCCAGTGCCCCACGCCCCGAGGAGCACGACGCCGGCCACGGCGGCCGCAGTGCCCGCGAGCCACGCCCGGTCGGGGACCTGCCGGGAAGCGAGCGCAGCACCGGCCCCGGCGAGCACCGGGCCCGAGCCGATCGTGGCGACCGTGCCCACGGCCACGCCGGTGCGCTCGACGGCCAGGAAGTAGCCCACCTGGAACACGGCGACGCCGACGGCCCCCACCGGCATCATTCCCGCCGACGGCCAGCGAGTCGCCCGGAGGGGCCCTCCGTGCCGGATCGACCTCCACTCGGCGAGGACGGCGAATGCCGCCAGCGTGAGCGCTCCGACGAGCAGTCGAAGCGCGCCGGCCGACCATGCGTCGGCACCGGGTGGCGCAGCGACGAGCACCGTGCCCGTGGTGCCGAAGAGTGCCGCCGACACGAGCACGGCGAATGTGCCAGACTTCGCCACGTCGGTGCGGATCACCTGCGGCAGGGTACTGCGGCAGTGCTCGGCCGGCAGCGGGATCGGCGGTGGGACGCCGTGCTCGCTCGACAGACAGTGCGCCCGGCGACGGGCCACCGACACGCACAACGTGGGGGAACCGAACTCGTGAAGCACCTGTCCCGACGGTTGGCCCTCGCGGTCCTGGGCTGCGCCGCAGCGGGTGCATGCCTGCTGCCGGTGGGCTCGGCCGAGGCCGCCACGTGCGACGGGCCCGGCATCCGGGCGCTCGTCAACGACCAGTCGACCGGCAAGAAGGTTCCCCTCGAGGGCGTGAAGGTCACGGTGGCCGACGCGTCGGGTGCACCCCTCGGCGAGGCCGCCACCGATCCGAAGGGCGTCGCCCTGGTATGCATCGACGAGAAGGTCGACCTCGCCGTCACCCTCGACACCGCCACCCTGCCCGAGGGCAAGGCGCTGGCCGAGGGCGACGAGACGCTCACCATCGCCGCCGCCAACTTCAAGACCAACATCAAGACAGTGACGTACTTCACCGGCGAGGCCGTGCGGGCAACCGAGGGCTACTGGGACCGCCTCTTCGACGCCATCGTCAACGGCATCCGACTCGGCATCGTCATCGCCATCTGCTCGGTGGGCCTGTCGCTCATCTTCGGCACGACCGGCCTCACCAACTTCGCCCACGGCGAACTGGTGACGTTCGGCGGCATCCTCGCCTATGCGTTCTCCGTCGGCCTCGGCTGGCCGTTCCTGCCGTCGGCACTGGCCACCGTGGTGCTGGGCGGTCTGCTCGGACTTGCCCTCGACTGGGGCATGTGGGCGAGGCTGCGTCGTCGCGGGGTCGGCCTGATCTCGCAGATGGTCGTCTCGGTGGGCCTCTCCATCGTGATGCTCAACGTGTTCCTGATGTACTTCGGCAACGCCACCAAGCGGTACACCGCTTGGAACAAGCAGACGGCGTCGTCGTTCGGCCCTGTCGACATCACCCAGCGCGATCTCGTCGCCGGCATCGTGTCGCTCGTGGCCCTCGTTGCCGTGGCCCTGACGCTGCAGAAGACGCGTCTCGGCAAGGCAACTCGCGCCGTCAGCGACAACCCCGATCTCGCCAGCAGCACCGGCATCGACAGCCAGAAGATCATCCGCATCGTCTGGTTCCTCGGCGGTGCGCTGGCCGCGCTCGGCGGCGTGGTGCGCGGCCTCGACGAGGGCGTGAAGGGCGACATGGGCGCCAACCTGCTGTTCTTGATGTTCGCCGGCATCACCCTCGGCGGCCTGGGCTCGGCCTATGGCGCGCTCGTCGGCGGCTTCGTGATCGGGGTGTTCGTTGAGGTGTCGACGATGGGGATCCCCTTCCTTCCCGACATCCCATGGCTCGAGTGGATCAGCAACGGCGTGCCGACCGAGCTGAAGACGCTGCCGGCCCTGGCGATCCTGATCCTGATCCTCCTGTTCCGGCCGCAGGGCATCCTGGGCCGCAGGGAACGAGTGGGCTGAGGAGGCACCGATGGACTGGGGACTCATTCTCGAGCTGACGCTGAAGGCGTTCTTCGGCCTCGATGCCGTGGTGTTCATCATCGCCGCGCTCGGGCTCAACGTGCAGTTCGGCTACGCCGGGCTGCTCAACTTCGGCCAGGCCGCCTTCATGGCGGCGGGCGCCTACGGCCTCGGCATGAGCGTCAACTACTGGGGCGTCTCGTGGTGGTGGGGCGTGGCCTTTGGCTTCGCCTATGCGGCCGTGCTGGCCGTCATCGTCGGCGTGCCGACGCTGCGCCTGCGGGCCGATTACCTCGCCATCGTCACGATCGCCCTGGCCGAGCTGGTGCGACTCATCGTGCGGTCGGTGACGCACAAGCAGAAGTTCGGCGGCACCGACGGACTGAAGGGATTCGCGGCGGGATTCCAGAACCTCAGTCCCGTGAACGCGCCGGGCAACGCATACGGACTCGGACCAATGCAGACGTCGGGGCCGATGCGGATCGCCCTGTTCGCCTTCTGGGCGCTGGTGGCCCTCGCCGTGGGCATTGCCATCGACCGGTTCAGGGGGCGACGGGCTGGCCGGGCAGGTATCAACTGGGCCGTCGCCGGCGGCGCCGGCGTCGCCGTGTTCGCCGTGCTGATGGCGCTGTTCCCGCGCTTCGACTACCTCGGCACCGACCTGTGGGTGCTGATCGTCGGCTGGGGCGTGGTGGCCCTCTGCGCCGTCTACGTGTGGGCGCTGATGCGCAGTCCGTGGGGTCGCGTGCTGAAGGGCATCCGCGAGGACGAGGACGCCGTGCGCAGCCTCGGCAAGAACGTCTTCGGCTACAAGATGTCGGCGCTCGTGATCGGCGCCGTCATCGGCATGCTCGCCGGCATCATCAACGCCCTGCGCACCAGCAACGTGCAGCCCGACAACTTCAGCCGGGCGCTCACGTTCTACGTGCTCACCGCCCTGGTGCTCGGCGGCGTGGCCACGGTCACCGGCAGCATCGTCGGGCCGATGGCCTACTGGGCATTGCTGGCCTTCACCGACGTGTTCCTGTCGGAGGCGTCCGACGACACGGGGCGCCTTGCCGTCGGCGGCATCACCCTGCTCGAGAACGCCAGCGCCCGCGGCCAGTTCCGGCTCGTGCTGGTGGGTATCGGCCTCATCCTGCTGATGGTCTTCCGACCGCAGGGCCTGTTCGGCAACCGCAAGGAGATGGCACTCGATGGGCGCTGACGTCAGCCAGTACGCACAGCACGCAAGGGCGGCGCTCGCCACGGCAACGCCCGAGCCCGGCAGCGGCAAGCCCGACGCCATCCTCGTCGCCAATGCCGTCCGGCGGCGCTTCGGCGGCATCGTGGCCGTCGACGTCGACCACGTCGAGGTGCAGCGCCACTCCATCACGGCGCTCATCGGGCCGAACGGTGCCGGCAAGACCACGCTGTTCAACCTGCTGAGCGGCTTCGACGAGCCGAACGAGGGCACCTGGACCTTCGAGGGACGCACCCTCGACAAGGTGGTCGCCCATCGCACGGCACAGCTCGGCATGGTGCGCACCTTCCAGCTCACCAAGAGCCTCACCAAGCTGTCGGTGATCGAGAACATGAAGCTCGGCGCCACCGGCCAGCGGGGCGAGCGGTGGTGGAACGGGATGCTCCCGTTCAGGTGGCGCTCGCAGGAGGCGGCCGTCGAGGCGCGGGCAGACGAGCTGCTGCTGCGGTTCAAGCTCGATCACATGCGCAACGAGTACGCCGGCACCCTCTCGGGCGGGCAGCGCAAGCTGCTCGAAATGGCCCGGGCGCTGATGACCGGACCCAAGATGGTGATGCTCGACGAGCCGATGGCGGGCGTGAACCCGGCGCTGAAGCAGAGCCTCAACCAGCACATTCGGGGCCTGCGCGACGAGGGCATGACCGTGCTG
>JBJTRF010000107.1:0-23476 GCA_046076025.1 Ilumatobacteraceae bacterium | reverse complement strand
GCGGCGGCCCTCGCCGGCGTGCTGCACGGGCCGCAGGCGGCGGCCGCACTGGCGGCGTCGAACGGGGCGCGACTCGTGTCGTGCGAGCGCAGTCTCGACCCAGCAAGCGGCGAGACCGTCACCGTGGTCGTGGAGATCGAGGGGCCGCTGCGCACGTCACGTGCCGTCGCACGTGCGCTGGCAACCCCCTGAACGCCCTGTCGCCGCGCCCCCACGGCGAAGGCCGTTCTCCTACACTCGGGACGGTGAGCGACGGACCCACCTCCCAGCCGACTGGTTCGTCGCGCCGCTCGGCGGCACCGCAGTCGGGCAGTGAGGTGCCCTCGGCACCGGTGGTGCCAGGCAGCCCGACCACAGCCGAGGGGTCGACCGGCACTCGCCGTCCGTCGGGGAGCCGCCAGCGAGCGGCGGCCGATGCCCGTCCCACCACGCGGGTCGCCGCCACGCCGGCGCCAGCCGAGCCCGACTCCGGTCACTCGGGAGTGCTCGAGGCGCTTGAGCGACTCGAGGCGCTCGAGCGGCGGGGTCCCTTCGAGGTGCCCGACATCGTGCCGTCCGATCGCGTGGCCGCTGCCGTCGACACGGTCGACGAGACGGGTCACCTGCCGCCGGTGATGGTGTCGCGTCGTCGGCCGCGTGTGCGCAGGGTCACCCGGGTGGTGCGCCATGTCGACACGTGGAGCGTGTTCAAGGTGGCGCTGGTGTTCCATGCCTTCCTGTACGTGGTGCTGCTGACCTCCGGCGTACTGCTGTGGAAGGTGGCCGAGAACACCGGCACGATCGACAACGTCGAGCGGTTCTTCGAGAGCTTCGGCTGGGAGACGTTCGAGTTGAAGGGCGGCGAGATCTACCACAACGCCTGGATCGCCGGGCTGTTCGTCGCCGTGGGCCTGACTGGCTTGGCGGTGCTGGTCGCCACGCTGTTCAACCTGATCACCGACCTGGTGGGCGGGGTGCGCGTGAGCGTGCTCGAGGAGGAGGTCGTGGCCACCGACGCCGGACGACCCACGTCGAGGGCTCGCGAGTTGTTCGAACGATTCACCTCGGGATTCCGCTGAGCCGCCAGCGGGTGGGCAGGCCCTGGCCGGCGACTGCCGGCGGCGCCGGTTGAGCATTCGGGCCTCGGCCGCTAGCCTTCGCCGACGCTGCTAGGGGCTATAGCTCAGTCGGTTAGAGCGCATCCCTGATAAGGATGAGGTCACAAGTTCGATTCTTGTTAGCCCCACTGGCGGTGCCCGCCCGATAGGCGCGGTGCCGCGGAGGGCCGCTCGGAAATGTCCGGACTATTGCCGACAGCGGGTACTGTGCACTCGTGCACCCCGTGCTGTTGCTGATCGCTGCGCTGGCGACGTCGGCGATCGGCACGCTCGGCGGCCTTGGCGGGGCCATCATCTTGGTGCCGATCCTGGTGTCGACCGGCATGTCGCCCACCGAGGTGGCACCACTGGGACTGCTGTCCGTGGTGGTCGGCTCGTCGGCGGCGGCGAATCGGCAGATGCGAGCGCACACCACGCACCACCGGCTCGGCGTGGTCACCGAGAGTGCCTCGACTGCCGGGGCGGTGATCGGAGCACTTGCCGCGGGCATCATCTCGCAGGACGCGCTCACGCTGGTGCTCGCCGGGGTAGCCCTGTACGCCGCGCTTGCGGGCGGCCGGCGCAAGGGCATGCGCTGGAAGCCCGACGACCGGGCACCGGACTCGGTGGTGGGTGAGTGGATCGGCACCATGGACGGGGCGTATTCGCTTGACGGGGCCGTGGTGCCGTATCGGACGTCCCGCGTCGGCGCCGGACTCGTTGCCATGGGGATCTCCGGCATCATCACCGGCCTGTCCGGAGTCGGTGGCGGCTTCATCAAGACGCCCGCAAAGAGCGAGTTGATGCGGGTACCGGTGAAGGTGTCGTCGAGCACCACGACGTTCTCGATCGGCATCACCGCCGCGGCGGCGCTGTTCGTGAAGATGGCGCACGGGGATCTCGACGTCGAGATGGGGGCTGCCGTGGTGATCGGCTCGCTGGTGGGCGGCCACGTCGGTGCGCTCGTGCAGTCGAAGCTCTCGCCGCCTGTCATCCGCCGGTTCCTGTCCGTTGCCCTGATCGCCGTGGCCGCCAACCTGATCGTGAGGGTGCTGTGACGCCTCAGTACGGTCGCGTCGACCCGTCGCAGCATGATGCCGAGGAGCGTCTCGGTCGCGTCATCTCTCGCACCCTCATCGTGGTTGCCGCGCTGGCGATAGTGGGCATTGCGGTGCCGGGCGGCGACCCCGTGGCTCTCGTTGGCATCGGCGTAGCGGCGGCGATCCCGATAGGGCGCGTGGCGTGGCTGGCGTGGCGGTGGGCGAGGATCCGCGACATGCGCTTCATGTGGGCCGCCGTGCAGCTGCTGGTGCTCATCGCCGCAGGGCCGGTGATTGCGCTGCTCACCTCGTAGACGCACGCGACACGGGTCGAGCCGGTGCGCCGATCAGGGCCGAGGCGGGCCTGCTGTGTCGACGCCGAACTGCGATGAGTTGCTGCCGGTCGACCACGTGGTGGTGAACGTGTAGGCGTCGCCGCGGATCACCGTCGTGCGCCATTCGAGTGGTCCGCTGTCCGATTCGGTGTATCGGGTAACGACGAAGACGGGCTCGCCGGCCTTGGTGCCGAGCAAGCGTCGCTCGTCGACGGTGGGAATACCGGGCCGGATCCGCTCCCAGCCGCGTACGGGCCGCACGCCGGTGAGACGCTCGAGTTCGCCGTAGACACCGGTGTGCTCGAAGTCGACATCGAGCAGCGGTGCCGCCAGCCCTGCGGGCAGCCAGATCTCGTCGATGGCGAACGGCGCGCCGTCGGCTCGGCGCAGGCGTCGCAGGTGGAACAGCGTCGCGCTGCGCCCGAGGCCGAGCCGGTCGGCGATCTCGGCATCGACAGCCGATTCGAGCGAGAGCACCTCGCTGCGCTGGATGTGTCCCTGGTCCTCGATCGACCGGAACAGGCTGTACAGCGGGCCGATGCGCTGCTCGAGCGCCAGCGGCTGGACGAAGCTGCCGCGCCCCTTGTGGCGGGTGAGTAGTCCCTCCGCCTGCAGGTGGCGCACTGCCTCGCGCACCGTGTGCCGGCTGACGCCGTAGTCGGCCATCAGCTGGCGGTCGGTGGGAAAGGCGTCGCCGAACTCGCCGTCGTCGAGGCGGCGACGCACGTCGGCCAGCAGCTGTGCCCAGAGGGGCTCGGATACGCCCGGTCGCAGTCGACGCGGGCCGCCACGCGCTGCGCTGCGGCCCGCCTTCTTTGGCTGGCTCATCGGCCGGCGCCGACGACCTCGCGGTGCTCGCCGTCGCCGGCGGTTGCCGTGCCGTGGGCCCGCGATGTCTGTGCATCGCGCAGCCCGAGGCCGACGAAGAGCCCGGCGACCGTGATGACGGCAAGTCCAGCGCCCGAGGCCAGCATCACCAGTGCCGGCGCAGGGCACGTGCCCGACAGTGCCCAGCCGATGCCGAACAGCGATCCGCCGACGATGTGGTGTCGCTGCGGCTTCGAGCGCGACAGGGTGAGCGTGCCGCCGAGGGCCGTGCGCGTGCGCCTGCGCTCGAGGATCCAGAGGAGGGGCAGCGACACGCCGATGGCCCCGCCCATCAGTCCGAAGACGTCGAACTCCTTGAGCGAGAGCATGTTGTGGATGGTGTCGTACTCGTGCAGGTTGGCGGCGGCGAGCACGAACCCGAAGCCGGCACCGAACAGCAGGCCGACGAGGTTGAACTTGGCAGAGCGGCTCATGTGGCGGTCCTCCCTCAGAACTGGTTGATGACGAAGGTGGTCATGACGGCGGTGGCCATGAAGGTGATCGTGGTTGCCCAGCTGGCCGCCGATCGCTGGGCGGTGCCGCAGATGCCGTGGCCCGAGGTGCAGCCGCCGGCCATGCGGGCGCCGTAGCCCATGACGGTGGCGCCGACGAAGATCAGCACTGCTGCGGCCGGCAGCGAGAGGCCGAGGTCGCCGTCTCGATCGCCGACCAGCACGTCGTAGCCGGTACGCGGATCGAAGCCGAACTCCTTCCCCTTCAACTGCACGGCGATGAAGCCGCCGAGGGCGATGCCCACGAAGTAGAAGGCCCGCCAGGTGACAGCGCCCTGCTGGCGACGAACGGTGCGGGCAGTCTCGACGTAGGCGCCGGTGGCGCCCAGCGGCTGATTGGTGAAGAGGAAGAAGCCCACGACCAGCAGGCCGAGCGCGGGGCCGGCGACGTACCACGGCAGCCGGTCGGGCAAGAGTGCGGACAGCATGTGGCCTCCTTATCGGGTCGCTGACGTCATTGACATCCGTCACACCCTACCATAGGCTCCGAAATGTCCGTACATTCCGTGAGCCCACGGACCACTCAGTGAGCGTGACGACATGATGTTCTTTCGCCCGTACTACCTTGCCTGTCTCTCACACGCCTCGTACATGATCGGCGACACCGACACCGGCCGCGCCGTGGTGGTGGATCCCCAGCGGGACATCTCGCAGTACCTCGCCGATGCCACCGAGCACGGCCTGTCGATCGAGCGGATCTTCGAGACGCACTTCCATGCCGACTTCCTGTCCGGCCATCTCGAACTGCAGGCCGCCACCGGCGCCGCCATCACCTATGGCACCGTCGGCGCAGCCCGCACCGAGTTCCCGTCCGTGGCAATGGCCGACGGCGAGCGGCTCGTGCTCGGCGAGGTGTCGATCGTGGTGCTCGATACGCCGGGCCACACCCCCGAGTCGGTCAGCTACGTGGTGTACGAAAAGGGCGACACGCCGTATGGCGTGCTCACCGGCGACACGCTGTTCATCGGCGACGTGGGCCGGCCCGACCTGCTGTCGGCATTCGGGGCGAGCGCCGACGATCTCGCCCGCCAGCTGTACCACTCGCTGCATCACAAGCTGCTCACGCTGCCCGACGACACCAAGGTGTATCCGGCGCACGGCGCCGGCTCGGCCTGCGGCAAGAACCTCTCCACCGAGACCGTCTCCACCATCGGCGAGCAGCGACGCACCAACTATGCGCTCGCGCCGATGAGCGAGGACGACTTCGTCGCTGCGGTTACCGAGGGTCAGGCGGCCGCACCGCTCTACTTCCCGTTCGCCGCGGTGCGCAACCGGGTGAATCGCGACCTGTTCGACGAGACCGGCGACACGGCGATGATGACGATCGCCGAGGTACTCGACGCGCAGTCGAAGGGCGCCGTGGTCATCGACACCCGCGAGCCGAACGACTTTGCTGTTGCGCACCTGCAGGGGTCGATCAATGTCGGACTCAGTGGCCGCTTCGCCGAGTACACGGGCGAGGTGGTGTCGTCCGACACCGCGCTCGTGCTGGTCTGCCCTCCCGGCACCGAGAGCGAGGCGCGGGTCCGCCTCGGACGGATCGGCTTCGACAGGGTGCTCGGTGCACTCGCTGCACCCGAGGCCGCACTCCTCACCCGGCCCGAGCGCGTCACGCAGACCTCGCGGCTCACCGTCGAGCAACTCCGGGATCGAAGGGCGTCGGTGCCGGGCCTGCAGATCGTCGATGTGCGCGGACCGGGCGAAGTGGCCGGCGGGGCCATCCCGGGCGCCGAGCACATTCAGTTACCCGCCCTCGTCACGCGCCTCGCTGAGCTCGACCCATCGAAGCCCACCGTCGTCTACTGCGCCGGGGGCTACCGCTCGAGCATCGCCGCCAGCACGCTGCGCCAGCGCGGCTTCGCCGATGTCAGCGACCTGCTCGGCGGCTTCGGCGCCTGGCAGGCCGCCGGTGGCGACGTTGCCGTTCCCGAGTCCGCGCACTGAGCCGAAACGAGCATCCGTGACCCGATACGCCTTTCTCATCGACCACGACACGTGCATCGGCTGTCACGCCTGCACGGTTGCCTGCAAGTCCGAGCACGATGTGCCGCTCGGGGTGAATCGCACGTGGGTGAAGTACATCGAGAAGGGTGAGTTCCCCGAGTCGCGCCGCTTCTACTCGGTGAATCGGTGCAATCACTGCGCTGATGCGCCGTGCGTGAAGATCTGCCCGACGACGGCACTATTCAACAGGGCCGACGGCATCGTCGACTTCGACGACTCGCGCTGCATCGGCTGCAAGTCGTGCATGAACGCGTGCCCGTACGACGCGCTGTACATCAACCCCGAGACGCAGACGGCGCACAAGTGCAACTTCTGCGCGCATCGGGTTGAGCTGTCGCTCGAGCCGAGCTGTGTGGTGGTGTGCCCCACGCAGTCGATCATCGCCGGCGACCTCGATGACCCCAACTCGCGCATCTCGACGATGCTCAGCCGGCACGACACCAAGGTGCGCGCCCCCGAGCAGGGGACCAAGCCGCACGTGTTCTACAAGGGTGCCGACGAGGCCGCCCTCGATCCGCTGCGCACCAAGATCCTCGACGACGGCATGATCTGGGCCGACACCACGGTGCACCATCCGACGGTGCCGGTCAGCACGCCCAGCATCGACGCCAATCTCGTCGCCCGAACGGCGTACACCACCGCCCACCCGATGCCCTGGAAGGGCAAGGTGTCGTCGTACCTGGTGACCAAGGGCGTCGCCGGCGGTGCGTTCATGGTTGCCGGCCTTGCTGCACTGACGGGGCACAGCGACGAGCGCGCCTTCATCGGCATGTACACGCCGGTGATCGCCCTGCTGTTCGCGGCGATCACGGGGGTGCTGCTGATCGCCGACCTGAAGCAGCCGACGCGGTTCTTCTACATCTTCACCAAGCCGCAGTGGGGCTCGTGGCTGGTGAAGGGGGCCTTCGTGCTGCTCGGCCTCGGTGCCGTGGGCTCGCTGTGGTTCCTGGCCGGGATCGTCGACTCGCCATCGCTGCTGCGAGGTCTCGCCGTGCCGGCCATCGTCTTCGGCGCAGGTACTGCGGGGTACACGGCGTGGCTCTTCGCCCAGTGCGAGGGCCGCGACCTATGGCAGACACCGCTGATGCTGCCCGTACTGCTGGCCCAGGCGGTGAGCGCCGGCGCGGCGGCACTCATCATCCCGGTGAGCCGGTTCGATGTCGACAGCGGTCTCGAGTCGCTGCTGCTGTGGTCGCTCTTCGGCGGCACGGTGGCCCAGCTGGCGCTCGTGGCGATCGAGGTGACGTCGCACGGATCGGTCTCGGTCGAGGTGGCCACGGCGGCGCTCACCCGTGGCGCGTATCGCTCGCGGTTCTGGTTCGGCGTCGTGGTCGGCATGGTGGCGGCGGGCGCGCTGGCGCTGATCGCGGCGGTCAACGGCAATGTCGGCCTCGGGGCGGTCGCCTCGGTGCTGGTCCTCGCAGGGCTGTTCGCCTACGAGGACGCCTTCGTGCGCGCCGGGCAGTCAGTGCCGCTGAGCTGAGAACAAGGGGATACCTGTCATGACACTTCGCGACACGCTCACTGCCGCCGGCCTCGGCGACCTGCCCAAACTGCTGCCCGGCTCGTCGCTGACGAGCTATCCGCCTGCCGAGCAGTGGCACGACTGGGTCGAGCTCGACTCGAAGGACTGGGCGCACGGCAAGGCCACCAAGCGCCGCTTCAGCCTCATCCCCACCACGTGCTTCAACTGCGAGGCCTGCTGCGGCTTGCTCGCCTATGTCGACAAGGAGACAGGCGAGATCCAGAAGTTCGAGGGCAACCCGCATCACCCGGCCAGCCGCGGTCGTAACTGCGCCAAGGGCCCGGCGACGATCAACCAGGTGCAGGATGCCGATCGCATTCTGTATCCCCTCAAGCGCGCAGGGAAGCGCGGCGAGGGCAGGTGGCAGCGCATCGAGTGGGCGCAGGCGCTCGAGGAGATCGGCTCGCGCATCGGCACGGCGTTCCGCGAGGGCCGCCACAAGGAAGTGATGTACCACGTCGGCCGACCTGGCGACGACAGCTACATGGAGCGCGTGCTGCACGCCTGGGGACTCGACGGCCACAACAGCCACACCAACATCTGCTCGTCGGGCGCGCGCGTCGGCTACGCGGCATGGATGGGATTCGACCGTCCCTCGGGCGATCACGCCAATGCCAAGGTGATCTTCCTCATCTCGTCGCACCTCGAGGCCGGGCACTATTTCAATCCGCACGCCCAGCGCATCATCGAGGGCAAGATGCGCGGCGCCAAGGTGATCTGCGTCGATCCGCGGCTGTCGAACACGGCGTCGATGAGCGACTACTGGCTGCCGGTGTGGCCGGGCACCGAGGCGTTCCTGTGCCTCGCCATCGCGCGTCTGCTGCTGGTGAACGGCACATGGGACCGCGAGTTCGTGCGCCGGTGGGTGAACTGGGACGTGTTCCTCCGCGAGAAACGGCCCGACCTTGCCGTCGAGTTCGAGAATGTCGCCCCAGCGCTGATCGACCTGTACGCCGACTACACGCCCGAGCGGGCCGAGCACCTGTGCGGCGTCGACGCCCGCAAGATCCGCGAGATCGCCGAGCACATCGGCCGTGCCGTGCCCGGCCGGCTGTCGTCGCACAACTGGCGGGCATCGGCCGCCGGCAACGAGGGCGGGTGGCAGACGGCGCGCACCCTGTTCTTCCTGAACGTGCTCACCGGCTCGGTGGGCACCGAGGGCGGCACCAGCCCGAACGGCTGGAACAAGTTCATTCCCGTGCCGCCGAAGAACCCGCATCCGCACGGCGACTGGAACGAGCTCACCTGGCCGAAGGAGTATCCGCTCAGCCATCACGAGCTGTCGATCCTGCTGCCGCACTTCCTGAAGGAGGACCGCGGCCGGCTCGACACGTACTTCACGCGTGTGTACAACCCGATCTGGACGAACCCCGACGGGTTCACCTGGCTCGAGGCCCTCACCAACGAGGATCTCGTCGGCTGCCACGTGGCGCTGACGCCGATCTGGAGCGAGACCGCGTGGTTCGCCGATTACGTGCTGCCGATGGGCGTGGCGTCAGAGCGTCACGACGTGGCGTCGTACGAGACGCACCTGGGACGGTGGATCGGCTTCCGCCAGCCGGTGATGAAGGCCTACGCCGAGCAGCAGGGCCGCACGGTCAACCGCACCTACGAGGTGAATCCCGGCGAGGTGTGGGAGGAGCACGAGTTCTGGATCGACCTCTCGTGGAAGATCGACCCCGACGGCTCGCTCGGTATCCGCGAGCACTTCGAGTCGATCGCCGCACCGGGAACGCCGCTGCCGATCGACGAGTACTACTCGCATCTCTTCGAGCACTCGATCCCGGGCCTGCCCGAGGCGGCGGCTAGGGAGGGGCTTACGCCGCTCGCTTACATGCGCCGCTACGGGGCGTTCGCAATCCCCGGCAATCAGGAGCAGGTGCACGAGCGCGTGGTGACGCCGGCCGAGCTCACCGCGGCCAAGGCCGTGCGCGACGACATCGGCGTGTACCGGGTGCCCGACACCGCCGGCATGCATGGCACGGTCGACGACATCAACGGGCACATGCCATTCATCGGCGACGGCTCGGTGGGCGTCGAGATCGACGGCGAGGTGCGCTTCGGGTTCCCGACGCCCTCGCGCAAGCTCGAGCTGTTCTCGCCGACGATGCGCGACGTGGGCTGGCCCGAGTACGCGCTGCCCACCTGGATTCCCTCGCACGTGCACTGGGAGCACCTCGACATGGCGCATGGCGAGCGCATCCTGCTGCCGACGTTCCGCCTGCCGACGCTCATCCACACGCGCTCGGCCCAGGCGAAGTGGCTGGCCGAGCTGAGCCATGCCCATCCGCTGTGGATCCACCCCAGCGATGCCGAGCAACTGGGCATCGACGTCAACGGGCTCGTGCGCGTCACGACGCAGACCGGCTACTTCGTCATCCGCGCCTGGCGCACCGAGGGCATCCGGCCGGGCGTCGTGGCGGCCTCGCACCACATGGGACGCTGGCGGCTCGACGAGCGCACCGGCACGCCCGGCTGGACCGCCGGCGTGGTGTCGCTGTCGGGGCCGCAGGGCGGCTACGGATCGGGCGGGGTGTCGTCGGACGGCACCTGGCAGATGCGCCAGGTGCACGGTGTCACCACCTTCGACTCGACCGATCCCGATTCGCAGCGGGTGTGGTGGAGTGATGCCGGCGTGCACCAGAACCTCACCTTCCCCGTGCAGCCCGACCCGATCTCGGGCATGCACTGCTGGCTGCAGCACGTCACGGTGTCGCCGGCGCGGCCCGACGACCGCTATGGCGACATCGCGGTCGACACGGGCAAGTCGATGGAGGTGTTCCGCGAGTGGCTCGCCAAGACTCGCCCAGGCCCCGGCCCGGGCGGCCTGCGCCGTCCGCTGCACTTCGCCCGCCCGGTGAAGCCGCTGGCGACTGCGTATCGTGCCTGACGCGTGAGTACCGACCTTGCGGAGAGCGCCGAGCGCCGCGCTGCGTTCGCGGCACTGTCGGCTGCGCTCCTGCTGAGCGAGCCCGGGCCGCGCACGGCCCCGTACGTGGAGCGCGTGCCCGAGCTGGCGGCGCTTGCCGATCCGGCGTGCAGTGTCGAGTTCGAGCGCATCTTCCTGCGCGAGGTGGCCCCGTACGAGAGCGTGTTCCGCTCCGACACCGCCGAGCGCGGCGGCGCGTTCGCGTCCAGGGTTGCTGATCACTTCGACGACATCGGGTTCGACGAGCATCGCACGGCGCAGTGGCGCGTGGCCGGGCCCGACCATCTCGGCCTCGAGCTGCGCGCCCACGCGTTCCTCGTCGGGCTTGAGGCCGCAGCGTGGCGCAGCGACCGCCCCGATGAGGCGACCCGGCACGTCGAGGCGCAGCGGCGCCTGTTCGCCGAGCATCTCGCGTGGTGGGCGGGCTTGGCGGTCGACGCACTCGGCGTCGCCGCTGCGGGCACGCCGTATGCGCAGCTGGTCGAGGCGATCGACCACTATCTGGGCGACGAGATCGACCGTCTTCGCCCGCTGCCGCTGCTCGACACGTCGCAACTGCCAGCGGCCGAGCCGATCGGCCGTCTCGGACCGCGGCGGCTGGCGCGGCACCTGCTGTCGCCGGCGAGGTCGGGGATGTGGCTCGGCGTGGCCGAGATCGGCGATGCGGCGCGCCGACAGGGGTTTCCGTGGCGTCCGATGGACGGACGGCAGAACCTGGTGCCGCTGGTCGGTGCTGCACATGACGCCGGCGAGATCGCCGAGCTGGTGTCGCCGTGGGCTGCGCTGGCGGCCGATGCAGTCGACCGGCATCAGCGCCGCGCCGACGCCCAGCCAGGTGCCGAGGTGGCGTGGCGGCACTATGCGGCGCTCGCGGTGCAGACCTCGCAGTACCTGCGGCATCTCGAGGGTGGGGGCATGCACCGCGACGACGACCACGAGATGGTGATCCGGGTGTCGGGTGCCGGTGCTGCGGAGGCAGTGGAGGAACTGCGGCGCATGGGCCACGCCGTCGAGATCCTCGACGACTGACCATCGTTCGCGCGCCGTTCGGCGCTCGTTGCCGCGGCCGTGTCGCGCAACGCCGCCGATACGCTCCACCGGCATGAGACTCTTGCGCAGGGCGATGGTGGCGCTCTCGCTGGCCGGCACCATTGCCGGCCTGATGCGCCTTCGGGGCAAGGGCGGCGTGCCCCCTCAGGAAGGCGGATGGCGTGAGTTGTCGGTACCGCCGCGTACAGGCGAGCCGACGGCCTCGCGGTAGTCGACGCGAGGAGGGCGCAGATCGTGGTCTCTGCTTCTGACAGCGATGCGGCGAGGCTCAGGCGACCTCAGTCGATCGTCGGCGTCGTGGGCTGCGGGGTGACCGGATTTCGGGTGGTGGCGCACCTGCTGCGTGCGGGGTATCGAGTCGCGGTGCACGATCCGGCGGCGACCGCTTTTGGTGATGCGTCGCGAGTGGTGGTGCCGCGAGGGGCCGTCGCCGTCGACGTGGTCGACGACCTGTTCGTGGCCGACATGGTGGTGCTGTGCACTCCCGGGCCGCATGCGCCGACGGTGAGCCGATGCGTTCGCGCCGGCGTGCCGGTGGTGTCGATCGGTGACGACCTCGATGACGTGCGGGCGCTGCTCGACCTCGATCGAGTCGCGAGGGCGGGCGGCGTGCGGGCCGTGATCGGTGCTGGCATGGCACCGGGCTTGAGCGGCCTGCTGGCCGCCTACCTGTCGACG
Organism: Ilumatobacteraceae bacterium; assembly: GCA_046076025.1. Taxonomy (GTDB): domain Bacteria; phylum Actinomycetota; class Acidimicrobiia; order Acidimicrobiales; family Ilumatobacteraceae; genus UBA668. Next base: position 11,460 of record JBJTRF010000107.1, on the reverse strand, counting down.
CAGCTCGACACCGTCGACGAGCTGCACGTCGCGGTGCACGGCACGGCCGGGCCAGCGTGCGCTCGCCAGCACCACGACGCACTCGGCAGCCGCTCGATCGGCTGGCACGACGGCCAGTGGGTGGAACTGCCCGGCGGCAGCGGCCGCGAGCTGGTGTGGTTTCCCGAGCCCGTTGCGGCGCACGACTGCTACCGGGCGGCGATCGCCGATCCGGTGCTGCTGCACCGGTCGTTCCCCGACGTGGGGCGCCTGTCGGCGCGCGTGTCGGCCACCCGTCGCGACCGGCTCACGGCGCGGCTGCCGATGCTGACGCCGCCGCACGCCACCGGCGATCTCGGTGCCGTGCGCGTCGAGGCACGCGGCGCCCGTGCCGATGGCGCGCGTCACGATGTCATCGCCGGTGCGGCCGGGGCCACGGCCGACCTCGCAGCGGCGGTGTGCGCTGCCGTCACGATGGCGGTGCTGGATGCCGGCGACTCGCTGGCACCCGGCGTGTACTCGCCGTCGGATGCGGCGATGGCGCCGCTCGATGTGCTGGCCCGCATCGGCGCACTCGGCGTGCGCCTGCAGGAGTTCACGGGCGTGGCGCGCTCGACCAGTTGGTGAGCGTCGGTCAGTCGCGTCGCTCGAGCCGTGCCGACAGGTCGTCGAGCCGTGCCGTCAGCTGGTCGAGTGCGCTGGTGAGACGCGTGGCGATGTCGTCGAGGCGGTCGTCGAGGTCGCCGGCGTTGGGCATGTCGGCCAGCGACAGGCGGACACTGGCGATCTCGCGTGCGAGGAACTCGGTATCGGCCTGGTTGCGCTCGGCGAGCTTGCGGTCGTTCTCGGCCTGTCGCCGATCGCGCTCCTCCTGGCGGTTCTGGGCAAGCAGGATGAGCGGGGCGGCGTAGGCGGCCTGCAGCGACAGCAGCAGGGTGAGGCCCACGAACTGCCACTCGTCGAAGCGCAGGTCGCGTGGGCCGAAGCTGTTCCACAGCACCCAGGCGACGCAGAACACCGACTGGTACACGAGGAAGCGGGCAGTGCCGAAGTAGCGGGCGATGCTCTCGCTGAACGCGCCGAACGCATCGGGGTCGTAGTGGACACCGAGCCGGCGCCGCTCGCGTGGCATCGTGAGGCTGACGCCGCGCGACGTACGTGCCGGTCGGACGGCATCGTCGGTGGCACGGCGCGACGGGGCACCCTGCGTACTGCGGGACCGGCCGCCACCGGGGATCGGCGGACGGTTCATCGCGGCACCGACCCTGTCGTCACCCGCCTGCGCTGCCGCCAGCCGGTGGGCAGCGTGCGGTCGAGCACGTCGTCGACCGTGATGGCACCGAGCAGTCGGCCGGCGTCGTCGCAGACGCCGATCGAGAGCAGGTTGTAGCTGGCAAGCCGCTCGGCGACCTCGCGCTCGGAGGCGTCGGGGGTGATGGTGGGCGTTGCCTCGATGCATCGCCCGATCTCCATCGCCGGCGGCTCGCGGAGCAGCCGCTGGAAGTGGACGACGCCGATGTACGCGCCGGTGGGCGGCTTGAACGGCGGCTGGGTGACGAATACCTGCGCGGCGATCGACGACAGCCACTCGGGGTCGCGGATCTCGGCGAGGGCCTCGGCCACGGTGGCAGTGGGCCCGAGGATGACGATGTCGGGTGTCATCAGCGACCCTGCGGTGCCGTCGTCGTAGCTGAGGAGCCGCCGCATCACGTCGGCGTCCTCCTCGTCCATCGCCTCGAGCACCTGGGTTCGCTGCTCGCCCGGCATCTCGGCGAGCAGGTCAGCGAGGTCGTCGTACTCCATCTCCTCGAGTACGCCGACGAGCCGGTCGATGTCGAGGCCTTCGATGATGCGCAGCTGCTCGTTCTCGGGCAGCTCTTCGAGGAGGTCGGCGAGCCGCTCGTCGTCCATTGCCTCGGCGAGCAGCTTGCGCTGCCCGAGCGGCAGGGCGCGCACGACGCCGGCGACATCAGAGGGATGCATGTCGCGAAGGCGCACGGCCTCGGCGGCGATCTCGGTGCAGGCCTCGAGGTCGAACAGCTCGGGCACCTCGGTGACGTCGACGAGCCGGTAGCTGGGTCGACGACGCATGACACCGCCGATGACCGACTGGCGGGCGAGGCGCACCTTGGCGGGCTCCCACCAGTGATGGCGGCCGTCGGTGGCGGCGCGCAGGGCGACGTCGCTGACGCGCTCGTCGGCGCGGCCGCCTGGCAGGCGACGGTCGATCACCTGCCGGCCGAGGAGGATCTCGCCCGACCGCGGCTTGAACGGGTTGAGGTCGAGATCCCAGCTGCGCAGCCGAGCGCCGTCGTTGTCGAGCGTGGCGACGCGTCCGGCATTCACGAAGATGCGCCGCCGCTGGGTGGTGGCGACGAAGCCCACCACTCGCGGGGCCGGGCCGCCGACGAGCACGATGTCCTCGAGGCGGCCGATGGGCGCTCCGCCGGCGTCGAGCAGGGGCAACCGCATGATGCGGAATGCGTAGATGAGGTCTCCTGCCATGCGGCAAGGCTACCCCTGCACCCCTACGGCGAGGCCGGGGCGACGGGCGCGCCGCGGGCCGCGTCGAGGGGCGTGTTGCGAGTCACTCAGCGAGTCGGGCTGCGAGTCGCGCTGAGCGGCGTCAGCCGAACGCAGCCTGCAGCGCGACTCCGGCCATCTCGACGCTGCCCGGCTCGTATGGATCGGCCATGTTGAAGATGAGCCCGTCGAGGCCGGAATCGAGCAGCTCGCGTACTGCGGCGACGACGGTGTCGTGGTCGCCGACGATGAACTGGTCGCGCACGCGGGCCTGCATCTCGGGCCGCAGCTCGTCGAACGACCGGCCGCCGAGTCGTCGCGAGAGCGCACGCTGCGCGTCGGCCATCGTCTCGCCGATCACCAGCGTGCCGAGGCGCGTGCGGCAGATGTCGCGCGGGTTGCGGCCGAGCCGGTCGCAGTGCTCGTCGAGCACGCCCATCAGGTGGCGAACCTGGGCGGGCGTGCCGAACACGTTGCAGGCATCGGCATACTGGGCGACCATGCGCAGGGTCTTGCGCTCGCCGCTGCCGCCGATCAGCACCGGCGGCCCGCCGGGCTGCACGGGCTTGGGCGTGTTGTACGCATCGGACACCGTGAACCACTTTCCGTCGATGGTGGTGGCGTGCTCGGTGAACATGCTCTTCACGATCTGCAGGCCCTCTTCGAGCTTCTCGAATCGATCGGTGAAGGTGCCGAACTCGTAGCCGTAGTCGTGGTGTTCGCGCTCGAACCATCCGGCGCCGATTCCCCAGATGGCACGGCCGCGCGAGATGACGTCGAGTGCGGTGATCTGCTTGGCGAGGAATGCCGGATTGCGATAGGTGATGCCGCCCACCATGGCGCCCAGTCGGATTGCCGTGGTGCGGGCAGCCAGCGCGCACAGCAGCGAGTAGGCCTCGAACATGTTCTCGTCGGGACGGCCGATCCCGGGCAACTGGTAGAAGTGGTCCATCACCCACAGGCTGTCGAAGCCGCTGGCCTCGGCGCGGGTGGCGACGTCGGCGATGTGGCCGAACAGGTCGGCCGGCTCGGCCCCCTCGATGGTGAAGCTGGGGATTTGCAGGCCGATGCGGAGGTGAGGGTTCGCCATGCCGCTGACGTTAGAGCCGCTGCGGCCCAGTTCCGACCGGTACGGCCGGGCTCGGCCTGCACGGTCGACGGGCCGGACGGGGCAATCCGTCGATCGAGTCGACCGGCAGCGACCCAGCGGTTACGGTCGGTTCGCTGGGAGGGCCGAGGGACGGCCCGATGCGGCGGGGGTTCCGCAGTGGCGCACTTCGACGTGCTGATCAGGGGTGGTGTCGTCGTTGATGGCACCGGCGCGCCCATGCGGCGCGCCGACGTGGGCATCGTCGGCTCGCGCATCGCCGCGGTGGGCGAGCTGGCTACCTCGTCGGCCACCCAGGTGATCGACGCCACCGACCGCTTGGTCACCCCCGGCTTCGTCGACATCCACACGCATCTCGACGCGCAGATCGCCTGGGACCCCAGGGCGACGAGCAGCTGCTTCCACGGTGTCACCAGCGTGGTGATGGGCAACTGCGGCGTCACCTTCGCCCCGTGCAAGCCCGACGACCGCGAGACGCTCGCCGAGATGATGGAGAGCGTCGAGGACATCCCCCGCCAGGCGATCCTCGAGGGGCTGCCGTGGGATTGGGTCACCTTTGGCGAGTATCTCGCCTCGCTCGACCGCATGCCCAAGGGCGTGAACGTGGGCGGCATGGTGGGCCATTGCGCATTGCGCCAGTACGCGATGGGCGAGCGCGGGCTCGGCGAGGAGCCGCCCACTGCCGGCGATCTCGACGTGATGTGCGCCCTGCTCGACGAGGCGATGTCGGCGGGCGCGCTGGGCTTCAGCACCAGCCGCACGTTCCTGCATAAGGTGCCCGATGGCCGGCCGGTGCCCGGCACCTATGCGGCGCCCGACGAGCTGTACGCGCTCGCCGAGGTGATGGGCCGCCACGGTGCGGGCGTGTTCGAGAGCGCGAGCCGCATCGGCGAGGGCGACCGCGACGACGACATCCCGCTCACGAGGGCCGAGGTGGCGTGGATGGGCGAGGTGAGCCGTCGCAGCGGGCTACCGGTGAGCTTCGGGCTGACGCAGCACGACAGCCGCCCCGACCTGTTCGCCCGCGTCATCGCGCTGGCCAAGGCCGAGAACGCGAGCGGCGCGCAGGTGCGGCCGCAGACCACGGCACGCAGCGTGGGCGTGATGCACTGCATCGACACGTTCACGCCGTTCGACCGCGCGCCGGCATGGCGCGAGTGGCGGACGGCGGCGGGGGGCCGCGAGGCGGGGCCGTCGGCACGCGTGGCGATGCTGGCCGCGATCCGCGACCCATCGCTGCGCGCCCGGCTCATCGAGGCTGCCGACGAGACGCCGCCGCGTGTCGATCCGCGCCAGCTGTTCGTCGTCAACCAGCCGCAGGGCGCCCGCTACGACCTCGATCCGCAGTGCTCGCTCGGTGCCGAGGCCGATCGCCGCGGTGTCAGCGCCGCGGCCGCCTATCTCGAACTGCTGCTCGAGACCGGCGGCGACGTGGTGGTGACCTATCCGTTCCTGAACCAGCGGCTCGACGCGGTCGAGGAGATGCTCGACGATCCGCTGGTGACGCTTGGGCTTGCCGATGCGGGCGCCCATGTGGGCCAGATCTTCGATGCCAGCCAGCCGACGTTCTTCCTGTCGTACTGGATCCGCGAGCGCCAGCGCTGGTCGATCGAGGAGGGCATCCGCCGCCTCACCAGCGACACAGCCGACCTGTTCGGCATCCTCGACCGCGGCCGCCTCGAGCCCGGCCGCTTCGCCGACGTCAACGTGCTCGACTGGGATGCGCTGCACCTGCCCCCGCCCGAGTTCGTCTTCGACTTCCCGAACGGGGCCGGCCGCTATGCGCAGTCGGCAGGCGGCTACGACCTGACGATGGTGAACGGCACCGTGGCGCTGCAGCACGGCGAGCACTCGGGTGTCTTCTCCGGCGTCACCCTGCGCAACTCGGCGGGGATGTAGTCGAGCCCTGCCCGCCGGGCGCGAATCTGCGATCATCATCCGATGAGCCCTGCTGACCAGTTTGCGCTGTTCGCCCCGATGGAGGCCGACGACGAGGCTGAGTCGTCGGCATCGTCGGGAACGGCGTGCCCGCGGTGCGGCTCACTGCTTGACACGTCGGCCGAGCGCTTCTACGGGCCGTGCGCCGACTGCCGCGCCCAGTTGCGGGCGAAGTTCTTGGGTGACGGCCGTGCGGTGGAGGTTGCCGAGTACGAGCCGAAGATGAACGTCACCCCGAACGCGGTGGCGCTGAAGGACGACTGAGCCTCAGCGCCCGGTGGGCACGCCGCCGCCGGGACGGAAGTCGGGATCGTTCGAGTCGCCCGATGCCGATGCGCGTGCTGCCCGCTCGGCGGCCTGCTGCATCGTGGTGGCCATCGCCTTCGTTGCGCCCTCGTGCGACATGATCTTGCTGAGCACGGCGGCCGTGGCGCCCTTCATCAGCTCGTCCTTGCGCTCAGCCACGTACTCGGCCGAGGCGATCTGCGGTCGGGTGATGCCGGTGACGGCCGGGATGACATAGCGGGCCACGAGTTCCCAGCTGCGCAGCGTGGCCTCGCGGTTGGCCCAGTCGTGGGCGAAGCCGAGCACCACCCCGAAGCCGCCGGTGATCCGCTGCAGGGTGAGGATCGCCTCGATGAGGTCGTCGGGCGTGCCGACCACCGCCGCGCCGGCGCCGGCGGCGCCCTGTCCGGTGATCTGGTCGAGCAGCACCCACGGATCATCGACCCACACCGCGCCGGGCCGGCCGAGCACCTTCACGTTGTACTCGTTGTGCCAGCGATGCAGGCCGTGTACCGCTTCGGCACGCGCCTGCTCGCGTGTTTCGGCGATGTGCCAGCTCATCAGCACGCGCCAGTTGTTGCGCGACACCACCTGCCCGTGCGCGGCGGCAGCCTCCTCGGCGAAGCCCCACTGCGTGGGCAGCGCCTGGATGCCCTCGCTCGACGTGCTGGCGATGCTGAGCGCACCGATGCCGTGCTTGCCGGCGATCTGCATGCCGCTCGGCGAGATGCTGCTCGCCGTCGCCATCGGCATCGACTCCTGCAACGGCAGGATCTGCAGCGCCGCCTCGCGCAGGGTGAACCACTCGCTGTCGTAGTCGAAGCGCTCCTCGCCGCGCAGCAGGCGGATGATCACGCCGAGGGCCTCGTCCTGGCGGTCGCGCTGGGTCATCGGGTCGATGGCCAGCGTGCGCGCATCGCTGGGCAGCGCGCCCGGCCCGCTGCCGAACATCGCCCGCCCCATTGACATGTGGTCGAGCTGCACCATGCGCTGGGCGACGTTGAAGGGATGGTGGTACGGCAGCGACACCACGCCGGTGCCGAGGCGGATGCGGTGGGTGCGGATCGCCGCCGCGGCGAGGAACATCTCGGGGCTGGCAATCATTTCCCATCCGGTCGAGTGGTGCTCGCCGCACCAGAACTCGTCGTAGCCGAGCCGGTCGAGGTGGGCCGCCAGGTCGAGATCGCGCTGGAACTGCAGCGTCGGGCTCTCGCCGATGGGATGGTGCGGGGCGAGGAACGTGCCGAACTGGGTGCGGGCCATGCGTGCAGCGTACGAAACCGGCGGAGCCTCGTTGGCAGCGGCGGTCGGCCGCTAGCCTGAGACTGCCCTTCGGGGACGTAGCTCAGTTGGCAGAGCGCCACCTTTGCAAGGTGGATGTCAGGGGTTCGATTCCCCTCGTCTCCACCAGCGAGGTGGTGCCACGCCCAGAGCGGTCACGGTGTACGAGGCTCGTGTGCGCCGACATGGGCGATGGCGATGGCGAGGGCGTGGCCGAGGTTCAGCGAGTCGACGTCGTCGCGCAGCGGAATCCGCACCCTGCGCGTGGCCGCGCTGAGCGCTGTCTCAGTGAGCCCCGGTCCTTCGGCGCCGGCGATGAGGGCGACGCGCAGTGGCGGCGCGAGGTCGAAGATGGAGTCGGCCTTGCGGTTCGGCGTGAGTGCCCAGGTGTCGAACCCGTGGTCGTGGAGGCGGGCGATCGGCGCAGGCCAGTCGGCTGCGTGCAGCACCGGCAGGTGCAGCAGCTCGCCCATGCTCACGCGGATGGCTCGGCGGCTGTAGGCAGTGGCGCAGGTGGGGTTGAGCACCAGTGCGTCAATGCCGAGGGCCCGCGCCGAGCGGGCGATCGCGCCGATGTTTTCCGGGTCGTTCGAGCCCTCGAGCACGACAATGCGCCGCGAGGTGGCATAGAGCGCTGCCTCATCGGGCTCGGCGGGCAGCGGGCAGGCGGCGAGCGCACCACGGTGCAGGTCGAAGCCGACGACCTGCTCGAGCACTGCGTCGTCGGCGACGTACACGATCGCATCGGGAAATGCCGCGAGCGTGTTCGACATGCTGTCGGCTCGCCGCCGCGACAGCAGGAACGACTGCGGGACGAAGCGCGATCCGACGAGCCGCTCGATGACGGGCTGGCTCTCGACGATGGCGACGCGACCGGTGGGTCCGCCTGCCGGCCGATGCCGCAGGTTGGAGAATTCTGCAAGGCGTGAGTCGTCTGCCGTCTCGACCGTCACGGTCCGCTGGTCAGGTCGCACTGCGCCGACTCTAGGTGTCGTGCTGCACGCGTGAACTGCGGGCGAACTGCGCATGACCATGCGGCAGCGCCACCCGAACGCCGTCCCATCACTGCACCGCTGCTGCGATACTGGCGAGATGACCGCCCTGCACGACCATGGCATCGGCACGCCCGCCGACAACTTCCGGCGCTACTCGTTCACGCCGCCCGCTGCCGGTGCGCCGACGTATCCGACCATCGTCGACGGCGACGGCTCGTACCTCATCACCTCCGACGGCCGTCGCATCCTCGACGGCGCGGCCGGTGCCATCGTGGGCAACATCGGCTGGGGCCGCACTGAGGTGGCCGAGGCGGCCGCCCGGGTGATGCCGATGGGCTACGTGGTGCCGCTGTGGGCAACCCCGTCGCGCCTGGCCCTCATCGACGAGCTCACGCAGCACTGGCTGCCGGCCGGCTTCGACCACGTGTTCTTCACCAGCGGCGGCAGCGAGGGCACCGACTCGGCACTGCGCCTCGCCCGCGCCTACCAGGTGGCCAAGGGCCGGCCCGACCGATGGAAGATCATCGGCCGCCACCCCAGCTATCACGGCATGACACTCGGCACGATGGCCGCAGCAAGCCACCTCGGCCGGCAGAAGGGCTACGAGCCGATGCTGCTGCCGTTCCCGAAGGTGCCGTGGGACGACGCCGAGCAGGTGGCCAAGGTGTTCGAGCAGGAAGACCCGGCCACCATCGCCGGGTTCATCGCCGAGCCGATGACGGGTGCCGCCGGTGCGTGCCTCACCGCCAGCGACGAGTACTGGCAGACCGTCACCGACCTGTGCCGCCAGCACGACGTGGTGCTGATCGCCGACGAGGTGATGACCGGCTACGGGCGCACCGGCCGCAACTTCGGCCACCAGCACTTCCCGTTTGCGCCCGACGTGATCGTCGGCGGCAAGGGGCTCGGCGGTGGCTATGTGCCGCTCGGTGCCGTCGCCGCGCACGACCGCATCGCCGAGCCGCTGGTGGGCTCGGGGTTCATGTACTTCACGTTCACCGGCAACGACGCAGCGTGCGCGGCGGGTGCGAAGGTGCTCGAGATCGTGCGACGCGAACAGTTGGTCCAGCGCAGCGCGGCGATGGGCAAGGTGCTCGGCCACCGGCTGTGCGATGCGCTGGGCGAGCACCCGTCGGTGGTCGACATCCGCGGGCGGGGGCTGTTCTACGGCATCGAGATCACGGTCAGCCGCGATGCGGTGGTGGGCGCCGCGCTGGAGCGCGACCTGTGGGTGTACCCGGCAGGCTCGGGGCCGGTGGCCGATGCGGTGATGGTGGCACCGCAGTTCGGCGTCTCGGATGCCGAGATCGACGAACTGGTCGACAGGCTGCACGCGGCGCTCGATGCCGCCAGCGGCCTGTGACGCCGATGCCGCCCGACCACGAACTCCACGACCTGCTTGCGGCCACGCGCCACCCGAACCGGCTGGTGGCCCTCGATGCCGTGCACAACTTCCGCGACCTGGGCGGCTACCCCACGCACAGCGGGCGCACGACGCGCTGGCGCACGCTGTTTCGCGCCGACGGGCTGTACCGGCTGACACCCGCCGACCTCGACGTGGTGCGCGGCCTGCAGCTGCGCACGGTGATCGACCTGCGCACCGAGCAGGAGATCACCAACTACGGGCGCTTTCCCCTCGAGTACCACCCGATCACGTTCCACCACGTTCCCGTCATGGATTCCACGTGGCACGGCCTCGAGCGCGACGACATCGCCAGCCGCGACCCCGCCGACTTCCTCGAGTGGGCGTACCTCGACATGCTCGACGGCACCCCCGAGCGGTTCGCCCGCGCGTTCAGCCACCTGTGCGAGGCCGAGGTGCTGCCGGCCGTGTTCCACTGCGCTGCCGGCAAGGACCGCACCGGGGTGCTGTCGATGATGGTGCTCGGTGCGCTGGGCGTGCCCGACGAGATCATCGTCGCCGACTACGCGCTCACCTCGGAGGCGACGGTTCGCATGCGCGAGTGGGCGCGTCGCTCGGCACCCGAGCTGCTGACGCGGCTCGATGCCGCGCCGGCGTCGTTCCTTGCGTCGGTGCCCGAGGCAATGCGGCGCATCATCGCCACGGTGAACGGGCGGCATGGATCGATCGGCGGCATGGTGCGTGCCTTTGGCGTCACCGACGCCGAGATCGCGCATCTCGAGTCGATGCTGCTCGACGGCTGAGCAGCGCCGACCAGCCCACTCGCCGCGACAGTGTCGCCGGTTACGCTGCCCGCATGACCGGCATCGTGGCACTGCAGGGCGGCGGGCCGTTCACCGCCAACGACGATCTCGACCGGCGCCTGCTCGCGCAGGTCGGCGCCGGCACCGTGGTGGTGCTGCCCACGGCCGACGCGTACGAGCATCCCGAGCGGCTCGTCGCCGCAGCGATGACATGGGGCGAGCGGCTCGGCATCGACGTGGAGGCGCTGATGGTGTTGCGTCGCGGCGAGGCACTCGAGGAGTCGGCCGCGAGAGCGCTGAGCGGCGCAAGGGCGGTGTGGCTGGTGGGCGACCAGCCGATGCACCTGCGCTCGGTGCTGAAGGACACGCCGCTGTACGACGCGATCGGGGCGGTGCTGTCGGCGGGCGGCGTGGTGACGGCGGTGGCCGGCAGCGCGGCGGCCCTGTGCGACCCGATGGTGGATCAGCGCGGTGGCGCCTTCACCCTCGGCCTCGGCCTGATCCCCGGCCTGGCGCTGGTGACCAAAGCCGAGCGGTGGTCGCCCGAGCGCCTGCATCGCACCCGCAACCTGGCCAACACGGCGTTACCGTGCTGCGCACCGGCGACGCGCTGGTGCGCTCGGGAAGCGCGTGGGAGACGGTGGGCGAGCCCGAGGTGCACGGCGACCTGCCCTGACGGGGCCGGTCGGCCGGTGTCGCCGCGACGGTGAAGCCGCTATGCGGCGGGCGTGACCGACACGATGTCGACCACGAAGGTGATCGCATCCCCCGGCCGGATGACGTCGCCCGAGCCGCTGTCGCCGTAGGCGAGGCTGGCGGGGATGTCGAGCTGGTACTGGCCGCCGGCCTGCACGCCCACGAGGCCGTCGGTCCAGCCCTGGATCAGGCCGGTGACCCCGAGGGTGACCGGGAACGCACTGCCGCGGTCGTAGCTGTTGTCGAACTCGACGCCGTCGGCCGAGCGGACGCCGATGTAGTGCACCAGCAGGTCGTCGCAGGTCTTGGCGGCGGGGCCCGTGCCCTCCTTCAGCGTCGTCACCTGTAGGTCGGTGGGTATCGCGGCGGGAATCTGCACGACGGGCTTCACGTAGGCGATCGTGGTGGGGGGAGCGGGCGTCGACCCGGGCCCGACCGAGTCGGGAGCCGTCGAGCATCCGCTCACGGGATCGGTCGGGGCGGGGCCGG
>JBJTRF010000106.1:0-4708 GCA_046076025.1 Ilumatobacteraceae bacterium | reverse complement strand
CTCGCTCGGCCGAACGCAACGGGTGCTCGGCGACTACATCACCGGCACTTCCTGAGTCGGTGCGGGTGCGGCTCGCGCCGCGTCACTTCCAGGCGCAGGGCAGACGCTTGATGCCGTTGATGAAGTTGCTCTGCAGCCTGGTGATCGAGGCGTGGTGGGTGACGAATCGGTCCCACTCCCACGGCACCGGGTCGAGTCCCAGCAGCTGGCACAGCAGCACGCCGTTGGTACCGGCGTGCGCAGTGATGAGGATGCGCAGGCCGGGGTTGTCGATGTGCCACATCGGCAGTGTCTGCATGGCGCGCGACATGCCGATGCGAGCCCAGAAGTCAGTGGCACCGCTGCGGATGCGCTCGACGAAGTCGCGCGGCGGCTCGCCACCGCCCTGCACGCCGTGCCAGCGGTCTTCGGCACGGCGCGAGCGCTCCTCCTCGTACGCCAGCGTGGCCAGCTCGGCCGGCGTGCCATGCCAGTCGGGCTCGCGGATCTCCTCGAGGAACGGCTCGACCACCTCGTCGCGGCCCAGTCGGCGAAGCGTCGGTGCCACGGTCGCTCGGGCGCGGCGCAGCGGCGAGACGACGATGTGGTCGAACTGCTCGGCGGCGAGCACCTCGCCGGCTGCCTCGGCCTGCTGCCTGCCGAGCTCGGTGAGCGGCGGGTCGACGACATTCAGTCCGTTGCGGACCCATTCGGGCTGTCCATGGCGCACGAGCACGATCTCCATCGGGCTGCGACTGTAGAGGCATCGGCCCGAGGCCGACGGGATATGGTCGGCAGCCGTGCACGCTGACCGACCGGGCTGGTACCCCGACCCCACCGACCGGTACGAGTACCGCTGGCACAACGGCATCTCCTGGACGGGCGACGTGGCCGTCGACGGGCGGCACTTCGTCGATGCGATCGGCGGACAGGGCGTCGCGCCACCACGGCGGGGACGCCGAACCGCTGTCGGAGCGCTCGTCATGTCGCTCTGCTCGCTGGCGGTGGCATGGCTGCCGGTGCTCTTCGTGCTGTCGGTCGCCGGCGGCATCGTTGCGCTCGTCCTCGGCGGTGTCTCGATGCGGCGGGCCAGCGACGACGCCGGCACGCGCGGCCTCGCCAAGGGCTCGATGGCGGTCGCCGCGGCAGCGCTCTCGCTCAGCGTGGTGGGCGCCTTCCTCACGGTGCAGCTCGGGGACGAACTGGCGGCGTTCGTCGAGCAAGAGCCTGGCCCGTACGAGATCGTCATCGACGAGTGCTCCAGCGACGGCAGCCTCCTGATCGCGCGCGGCGCGATCGACAATCTCGACGAGACCGAGCGCCACTACGACGTGACGGTCTCGGTCTCCGACGCCACGGGAGCCGAAGTCGCTCGCGGCACCACGTCCGTGCTGAACGTCCCACCGTCAGGCTCGGCCGAGTTCACGTTCAGCGACACCGCCGACCACGAGGGCGACGTCGAGTGCGACATCGTCACCGTCACCGGCCGCGCCCTCTTCTTCGACATGTGATCGAGCCTCGCTACGTCGAGGTCGCCGCCACCCACGCCTCGTACATGCGGGCATAGGCGCCGCCGCCCACCACGAGCTGCTCGTGCGGGCCGTCCTCGACGAGCCTGCCGTGGTCGAGCACCAGCACCCGCTCGGCACGCGCCGCCGTCGACAGGCGGTGCGCAATGGCGATCGTGGTACGCCCCTGCGCCAGACGTTCGAGGGCGCGGGTGAGGCGCACCTCGGTGAGGGCATCCACCGACGAGGTCGCCTCGTCGAGGACGAGCACGGCGGGATCCACCAGCGAGGCGCGGATCAGCGCCACTAGCTGCCGCTCCCCCGCCGAGAGTTGTGCCCCGCGCTGGCCGACCTCGGTGGCGAGGCCGTCGGGCAGGGTGTCGAGCCAGTCGCCGATATCCAGCGACTCGACGGCAGCAGCAAGGTCGGCGGTCGACAGGTCGGGGCGGGCGAAGCCGAGGTTGGCGGCGATCGAGCCCTCGAACAGGAACGGCTCCTGCGGCACGACGGTGAGGCGCCGGCGGAGGTCGTCGTTCGCGACACGGGTCAGCGGCACGCCGCCGACGAGCACAGTGCCGGCGGTCGGGTCGGCCAGCCGGGCGACGAGTCGCCCGAGCGTCGTCTTGCCCGATCCGGTCTCGCCCACCAGCGCCACCTGCTGGCCGGCGGGAATGTGCGCAGTGACACCGACGAGCACCGGCGGCTCGTCGGTGTCGCCGCGGGTGGGATAGCTGAAGTCGACTCGGTCGATGGTGACCGACAGCGCGCCTGGCGGCAGCGCGATCGGCGACTCGGGCTCGGGCGGGCCGACGGGAATCTCGAGCACGCCCAGCACGCGACGCATCCCCGCCACTGCCGTCTGGGTGTGGTCGAGCACCTCGGTGAACTCGGCGATCGGCTCGAGGAAGCGGTAGGTGAGGAAGACGAACCCCACCAGGGCGCCGGCCGTGAGCCCGCTCGACGGGCCGCGCAGCAGGCCGGTGACCACCACTGCCGACACCGTGAGCACGCCGAACACCTCGCCCGACGGGAACAGGAACGCACCGATTGTCCCCGCCCTGATGAACGAGTTCGACCGCTCGTGGCTGGCGGCCTTCGCCGCATCGGCATAGCGGTGGCCTGCGCCGTAGGCGCGCAGTGTCTCGGCACCGGCGACCAACTCGCTGACATGGCTCATCACCACGGCGTTGTGGCCGCGCGCCCGGTCGTAGGCCTTCACGAGGTGACGCTGCATCTGCTGCAGCACGATCCCCAGAGGCGCCGCCACTGCGAAGGCCACCAACGCGAGCACCCAGTCGTAGGCGAGCATCACCGCAGCGACCAGCACCATCAGGGTGCCGTCGAGCAGCCAGGCGAGGCCGCCCCACTGGAAGAACTGGGCAAGGGTCTCGACATCGCTCGTCACCCGGGCCACGAGCGCGCCCTTCCGCTCCTCGCTGTGGTCGGCGATGCTCAGGCGGTGGATGTGCTCGAACAGCCGCACGCGCAGCGAGAAGAGGGCTTCCTCCGAACGCCGACCGAGCCGGTACACGGCCGTGCGATTCGCCCACGTCGCCAGGCACACCACGCCGAACGCGATCGCTGCCAGGCCGGCGATGAAGCCGACGCGCACGCCATCGTCGGTGAAGCCGTGGTCGATCGACACCTGCACGACGATCGGCACCACCACGCGACCCACGGCGCCGATCATCGCCAAGGCGAAGGTGGCGCCGAACCCAATGCGCAGCGCCGGCGCAGCACGAACGCCGCGGCCGATGGTCTCGACTGCCGTCCACCTGCTCACGGGCTCGGTCATCGCCCGCCCCCGTCCACGGAGTCGCCATGCGCATCGGTGCCGATGTCGGCACGGACCGGCGCGGAGCCCGCCGGCTCGGTACCGGCGTCGAGCTCGCTGCGGTCGTGCTCGAAGGCCTCGATGAGCTCCCGGTACTCGGGTATGGACGCCATCAGCTCGTCGTGTAGGCCATGCGCCACCACGCTGCCGTCCGAGAGGAACAGCACGTCGTCGGCGAGAGCAATGGTGGAGGGCCGGCTGGCGACAGCGATCACCGTCGACTGTGACAGCGCGGCGCGCAGGTTGGCCAGCACCTTTGCCTCGGTCGTGGGATCCAGCGCCGAGGTCGTGTCGTCGAGCAGCAGCACCGCCGGACGCCGCACGAGGGCGCGCACGAGGGCGAGCCGCTGTCGCTGCCCGCCGGACAGGCCGACGCCCCGCTCGCCGATCTCGGTGGCGAGACCGCTCGGCAGTTCGTCGACGAAGCGGGCCTCTGCCACCGCCAGCGCAGCATCGACTGCGTCGGGCTGCACCGGGTCGCCCAATGTGATGTTGTCGAGCACGGAGCCGGCGAAGAGGAACGCCTCCTGCAGCACGAGGCAGACGTCGCCGTCGGGCACCGCGACCGACCCGCTGTCCGGCTCGATGAGTCCGGCGACCAGGTGCAGCAGCGTGGTCTTCCCTGCGCCGGTGGCGCCCACCACCGCGATCGTCCGCCCGGCCGACAGCGTCGCATCCACGCCGCGAAGCACCTCACGCTCGCCGTCGTGCGAGAAGCGGACATCGCGGATCACGACCGAGCCGTCGGCGCGCCGCTGCAACTGCCGAGCCGGGTCGTCCACCACCGCTTGGTCGAGCAGGCTGCGGATGCGCGACCAGCCGGCCTGCGAGTGCGGCAGTTCGGAGAGTGCGAAGCCGATGATGCGCAGCGGGAAGACCAGCAGCGTGAAGAGGTAGACGAAGCTCGTCAGCTCGCCGACCGACATCGCGCCATCGCGAACGCGGAACGAGCCGCCCACGATGAGCGCGAGGTTCACCGACGTCGGAAGGGCATCGAGCAGCGACTCGAAGAGGCTGCGGATCCGCACTGCCCCGAGCCGGGCATCGCGAAGCCGTCCGGCGATGGCAGCCAGCCGCTCGGTCTCGCGGTCCTCGGCGCCGAACGACTTCACCACTGCCACGCCGTCGAAACTCTCGTGCACGGCGCTGCTGAGCACGCCGAGCTCGTCCTGGGCGGTGTTGTAGTAGCGGTCGACTCGCCGCTGGTAGATCAAGTTGGCGGCGATGAGCACAGGGAACACCACCACTGCGGCGAGGCCGAGCAGCGGGTCGGTGACCACCATCCACGCTGACGCAAGCCCCACCAGCACGACCACGCCCGAGGCGAAGGGCAGCGGGCCCAGGATCGCCGTCGAGGCCTCGGCGTCGACGCCGGCGCGGGTGATCA
>JBJTRF010000105.1:0-4565 GCA_046076025.1 Ilumatobacteraceae bacterium | reverse complement strand
CGACGACGCGGCCGGCGGCGTCGCGAACCGGTGCCGCCACCGAGTTGAGCCCCTCGGCGAACTCCTCGAGCGCCAGCGCATAGCCGGCGGCCCGCACCGACGCGAGGCGGGCCCTGAGCGACGCCGGATCGGTGATCGTGTGCTGCGTGAACCGCTGCAGCGGCGTCGACATCAGCCGCTCGGCCAGTTCGTCATCGAAGGCGAGCACCACCTGTCCTGACGGCACGGCGTGCATCGGGATGCGATGCCCAGTCCAGTCGCGGACCTGCAGTTCGCTGTCGGGCGTGATCTGGTCGAGGTACAGCATCTCGGTGCCGTCAGGGATCGAGAGTCCGGCTGCGGCACCGGTGAGGCGGTTCAACTCGGCGAGATGCGGCCGCGCCAGCGACACGAGCGAGCGGCCGGGCCGGGCCGCGGCGGACAACTCGATCATCGCCCAGCCGATCCGGTAGTGCCCGCCGGCGGCGACCTGCTCGACGGCGCCCAGTTCCTCGAGCGTGGAGAGCAGCCGCGACACGGTGCTCTTCGGCAGGCCGACGCGCTCGGCGATGTCGGTGACGCCCGCCGGGCCGGCGGCGAGCGAGCGCAGCACGGCGAATGCCCGCTCGATCGACTGGACGGTGGACATTCGCCGCTGCCCTAGCGCCGCCGCGGCGCGCCGTGCGACGCGTACTCGTGGAGGGTCTGCAGCAAGTCGTCAGGCACTTCGACGCCGTCGGCGGCGGTGCGTGCTCGCGCTGCCAGGCGTCCGTCGCCGGGAAGCCGTACTCCGGGCTCGGCGGCGAGTGCGGTGAACTCGTACTCGAGGCGGTCGAGGAAGTCGGGTGTCGCCACCGACGGATCGATGGCCAGCACCACCTGCCCGACGTCGGGCTCGCCGCCCTCGGCATTGATGAAGTCGGGGGCCTCGTGGGAGAAGTTCGATGCCGCCACGCCGCCCGACATCACGTCGACGAGCAGTGCCAGCGCAGAGCCCTTGTGGCCGGCGGCGGGTGCCATGCTGCCGAGCAGGGCGGCGCGGGCGTCGGTGGTGGGGTTGCCGTCAGCGTCGAGGGCCCAGCCGAGGGGGATCTGCTCGCCCGCCTGGGCGGCGGCGTTTACCTTCACCCACGCCACCATCGACGACGAGAGATCGGCGACCACGGGCGGGCCATCGCGTCGCGGCGCGGCCCAGGCGAAGGGATTGGTGCCGAACCACGGCCGGCGTCCGCCGTGCGGCGCCATCAGCGGCGACGAGTTGGCGAACATCATCGCCACCAGGCCCTGTCGGGCGAGTCGGTCGACGAACCAGCCGAGCGTGCCGGCGCTGTACGAATGGGTGAGGGCCATCATCGCCACGCCGTTCTCGCGGGTGGCCGCGACGAGCGGCTCCTCGCCGGCCACGTATGCGGGATGGCAGAAGCCGAGGCCGGCGTCGACGACGACGGTGGCCGGACGGGGCCTCGTCACTGACGGCACGGCATCGCCGCGCACCTTGCCGATGGCGACGTGCTGGCAGTAGACGGGCAGGTACGACAGGCCGATAGGCCGAAGACCTTCGGCCTCAGCCTCGCGGATCGACCGTGCCGTCGGGTCGGCCTGCAGGACGGATGCCCCGGAGGCCGTGAGCATGCGGTGGCTGATGCTCTCGACCTCATCGAGCGAGAGCACTGTGCTCATGTCGGGAATGCTCCCTGCATGCGGGCCGCATTGAGGGTGTTCTCGAGCAGCGACGCGATGGTCATTGGCCCCGTGCCGCCCGGCATCGGCGTGATGGCACCGGCGACTGCCTGCACCGCATCGAAGTCGACGTCGCCGACGATGCCGGCCTCGGTGCGCGAGACGCCGACGTCGACGACTGCTGCGCCGGGCTTCACGTGCGCTGCGGTGATCATGCGCGCCTGGCCTGCGCAGGCGACGATGATGTCGCTCTGCCGGCAGATGTCGATCATGTCGGCGTCGGTGGTGCGCGAGTGGGCGAGCGTGACGGTGGCGTCGGCCCCCTTGCGGCCGAGCAGCAGCACCTGCGGCAGTCCGGTGAGCGTCGACCGGCCGATCACAATGGCCCGCCTGCCGGCCGTGGTCACGCCATAGCGCTCGAGCAGGCGCATCACGCCGAGCGGCGTGCAGCCGACATGGCCGGGCAGGCCGCGCACGAGTCGGCCCATCGACCGCTCGGTGAGCCCGTCGACGTCCTTGTCGGGCGGGATGAGCGCGAGCACGGGCTCGGGATCGAGGCCCTTCGGGAGCGGCAGCTGGCAGAGGATGCCGTGCACCGAAGGATCTGCGGCGAGCGCGGCGACGGCGTCCTCGACCTGGGCCTGCGTGGCGTCGTTGCCGAGCTCGACGTGGGTCGAGGTCATGCCAGCCTCGCCGGCGAGCTTGCGCTTGCTGCCGACGTAGAGGCGGCTCGGCTTGTCGTCGCCGACGAGCACGGTGGCAAGGCACACCGGCGGCGAGCCGGCGCCCTCGATGGTGGCGCGCAGGCTGGCGATGATCTCGCCGCGGAGCCGGACGCCGTCCATCAGGATGGCACCGCCCGGAGTGCGGTCGAAGTCGCCGGCCGGCGCGCCGCTCACGACAGGCCCACGATCTCGCCGTTGGCGTCGAAGTCGATGATGCTGGCAGCGGGCGCCGAGCCGAGGCCGGGCATCGTGGTCATGTCGCCGCAGATCGGGTACACGAAGCCGGCACCGACGCTGGCGCGCACCTCGCGCACGTTGACCGTATGGCCGGTGGGCGCACCCTTCAGCGACGCATCGGCGCTGATCGACAGGTGCGTCTTGGCGATGCAGACGGGCAGGTTGCCGAAGCCGTTCTTCTCGTAGCGGTCGAGCTGGGTGTTGGCGGCTGCCGAGTAGGTGACCTTCGCCGCGCCGTAGATCTTCGTGGCGACCTTCTCGATCTTGGTCTTCAGGCTGTCGGCGTCGTCGTAGCAGTACTGGAACATCGAGGGCTCGTCGCATGCCTCGACGACGGCCTGGGCCAGTTCGGTAGCGCCCTTGCCGCCCTCGCTGAAGTGCGTGCACACGGCGACGCGGGCACCGACGCTCTCGGCGATCTCGCGGATCGCGTCGTGCTCGCTCGTGAAGTCGCCGGGGAACGCGTTGATGGCGACGACCGGGGAGACGCCGTGCACCTTGACGTTCTCGATCTGCTTGATGAGGTTCGCTGCGCCGGCGCGGACGTCGTCGGGGTTCTCGGCGAGCAGGTCGGCGGGCAGCGGCTTGCCGGGGACGATCTTGAACTTGCCGCTGTGCGCCTTGAGGGCGCGCACCGTGGCGACGAGCACGGCAGCGTCGGGCGTCATTCCCGAGTTGCGGCACTTGATGTTGAAGAAGCGCTCGGCTCCCATGTCGGCGCCGAACCCGGCCTCGGTGATGAGGTAGTCGCCGCCGCGGATGCCGATGAGGTCGCCGACGATCGACGAGTTGCCGTGGGCGATGTTGCCGAACGGGCCGGCGTGCACGATCACCGGGGTGTTCTCGAGTGTCTGCAGCAGGTTGGGCTTCAGCGCCTCGCGCATGATGACGGCCATCGAACCGGCTGCCTTCAACTGCTCGGCGGTGACAGGCTCTCCGCTGTTGGTGTAGCCCACGACGATGCGGCCCATGCGGGCGCGGAGGTCGTCGAGTGAGGTGGCGAGGGCGAAGATGGCCATCACCTCGGAGGCGGCGGTGATGTCAAATCCCGTCTGGCGGGTTATGCCGTCCATCTTCCCGCCGAGGCCGACGATGATGTTGCGCAGGCTGCGGTCGTTGACATCGAGGACGCGGCGCCACGTGATGTTGTGGATGTCGAGGCCGAGCTCGTTGCCCTGGTGGAGGTGGTTGTCGACCATCGCCGACAGCAGGTTGTGGGCGGCGGTGACGGCGTGGAAGTCGCCGGTGAGGTGCAGGTTGAGCAGCTCCATCGGCACGACCTGGCTGTAGCCGCCGCCGGCGGCACCGCCCTTGATGCCGAAGGTAGGGCCCATGCTCGGCTGGCGGAGGCTGATGACGGCCCGCTTGCCGATGTGCTGCATGGCCTGGCCGAGGCCCACCGTGGTGGTGGTCTTGCCCTCGCCGAGCGGCGTGGGGGTGATGGCCGTGACCACGACGTACTTGGCCTTGGGGCGGTCCTTCAGCTCGTCGATCGCCTCGAGGCGGATCTTGGCGAGGTCGTCGCCGTGCTGCTCGAGGAGGTGCGGGCCGATGCCCATCTGGGCGGCGACGTCGCGCAGTGGGGCGAGGGTTGCGGCACGGGCGATGTCGAGATCGGACGGGAAAGCCATGGCGGACCTTTCGAGAGGACGTATGCGTCAGCGTGATGGACGCCGCCGGCGGGCAGGGCCCGCAGAAGCGGCAGATGTGCGCCGCGATGCTAGCCCACCGATTCCGCAGTACGGAACCGACCCACGATGCGGAACGGCCCCGCATCCGGTCGTGTCGGACTCGTGGCGGTCAGCAGCCGCTGGCGCCTAGAGATCCTTGCAGAGCCGCAGCGCGTCGTAGATGGCGGCGTGGACGCTGCGTCCCTCGACGGCGTCGCCGATGCGGAAGACGTCGCAGATGCCCTCGGGATTGCGGTCGATGCGCTGGGCGGCG
>JBJTRF010000104.1:0-47936 GCA_046076025.1 Ilumatobacteraceae bacterium | reverse complement strand
CCTTCACGCTGAACGGAGCCGAGGTGTCGGTGCCCGCCGATGGCCGCACGCTCCTCGAGGCGTTGCGCGCACTCGGTGTGCACTCGGCGAAGGATGGCTGCAGCCCGCAGGGCCAGTGCGGGTGCTGCACGGTGTGGGTCGACGGCCAGCCGCGGGTTGCGTGCGTGACGCCGGCATCGCGTGTCGCCGGACGTGCAGTCACCACGGTGGCCGGCGTCGCCGAGTCGGCCGTACTCGCCGAGCGGCTGTGCGCCACCGGCGGCAGCCAGTGCGGCTTCTGCACGCCGGGCATCATCATGCGACTCGCTGCGATTCCCGAGCCGCAGCGCAGTCCCGAGCGTGTCGGGCAGGCGCTGCTGGCGCACATGTGCCGGTGCACCGGCTGGCAGACCATCGTCGAGGCCGTCACCCCGCCACGCAGCCCCGCCGTCGCATCAGCCAGCGGGCGCGATCTCGATGCTGCATCCCGACGCGCGTCACTTGAGGGCGGCACCGCGCAGTCGGTGTCGCCGCAGGTGGCGCTCGGCATGGGCGGCTTCCCCGCCGATTCGGCGCCGGTCGACGCGCTGCACGCCGTGCGCGCCGTCGACGGATCGTGGCATGTGGCACCGTCGCTCACGGCTGCACGAGCGGCCGCCGGCAAGGTGCAGGGACGTCGCACCACGGTGGCGGTGCACTGGCCGATCGAGGTGCCCGACGGCGACTGGGCGCGCACCCTGCAGACCACGTGGGTCGAGCCGGCGTATCTCGAGCCGCCGGCAGCATGGTGCGTCCCGGGCGGCGAGCCGGTGACGGGCCTCGCCAATGGCGGTGCGTTCGGGGCGAAGGTGCCGCGAGGCGACGGGCAGGCGACACTCGACGCGGCGATGCGCGAACTGAGTGCAGCCGCGCGACGTCTTGCCGACGAGCACTGCCGGCCGGTGGTGGCCGCGTGGTCGCGAGAGGACATGGTGCGGCTCGGCCCGAAGCGCCCGCCGGTGGCGGGTGCCGTGCGCGCCGATGGCACCGGCGTGCTGCGGGTGGCGCGCACTGCCGGTATCGCCGACGCCGTCGCTGCGGTGGCGCCGTCGCTGCGCGTCGAGGAGGTCGACGTGGTCGGCCCGCCGACCTCGGCAGCGGTCCGCGGTGCCGGCTGGGCCGAGGCGGCGGTGCTGCTGGCCCCCGACGACGGCTGGATCACTGCGCCGGGCGGCGGCGCGGCGCATGCCGAGGTGCTCGATGGTGCCGTGCGCGTGTCGGTGCGCTGCGGCGACGTGCTCGACCTCACGGTGCTGCGCAGCTACTGCATCGGCGCAGCGCACATGGCGCTCGGGTGGGTGCGCAGCGAGGCGGTCCGCGTCGACGACGATGGCGAGCCGCTCGACCTCACGGTGCGCAGTTTCGGCGTGCTGCGCGCCGTCGACATGCCGACGGTCGAGGTGGTGGTCGACGACGACCGCGGGGCACCGGTGAATGCGTCCGACGCCGTGTTCGCCGCGGTAGCGCTGGCGGCATGGCGACATGCGGGGATGCCGCCGCGGTGGCCTACCATGCGGCCATGAGCACTCCCGTGGGTCCCTATACACCTGTCGTCCGCGCCGGCGACTGGATCATCGTCAGCGGCCAGCTCGGCATCCGCGACGGCGCGCTGGTGGAGGGCGGCGTGCCGGCGCAGACGGCCCGCGCCGTCGAGAACCTGGCTGCGCAGCTGGCCACGATGGGAGCCGGCCTGGGCGATGTCGCCAAGACACTGTGCTTCCTCACCGACATGGGCACCTTTGCCGACTTCAACGCCGCCTACGTGGCGGGCTTCGGCGACCATCGTCCGGCCCGCAGCACGATCGGCGTGGCCGCACTGCCCTTCGGCGGTGCCGTCGAGATCGAGGCATGGGCCTACAGGCCGCTCTGACTAGGATCGAGCCGTGCCCGGTGCCATTGCCATCGTCGTTGCCCTGCTGCTGTTCCCCGCTGTCGCGCTGATGGGCACCACCGTCATCGCCGCGCTGCTCGGGTGGGCGCTGCACCGCGATGCCGAGGACCGGCACGCCGGCAGCGAGCTGATCGACGTCAACTACTGAACGGCCGACCCGGCCTGTTCCACTGCGGAGGGGTGCGATGAGCGCTCGCGACATGCACTCGCAGGACATCTCCACCGAGGTGCTCACGCAGGCGATCATCCGCTACGCCGTCGACCGCATCCGCCTCGATCCACCGCCGCTCGATGCGCCGCGCACCGAGGCCGAGTTGCGTGCCATGGCCGGTCACACCATCACGGCGTCGGGCATCGGCGGTCTCGAGGCGCTGCGGGTGTTCGGCGACGTGCTGGCTCCCGCCACCATCTCCAGCGACCATCCCCGCTTCTTGTCGTTCGTGCCGACGGCGCCCACCGAGGCCAGCATCCTGTTCGACCTGGTCGTCGGCGCGAGCTCGATCTATGCCGGCTCGTGGCTTGAGGGCGCAGGCGCGGTGTTCGCCGAGAACGGGGCACTGCGCTACGTCGCCGACCTCGCAGGGATGCCGGCGGGGGCCGGCGGGGCGTTCGTCACCGGCGGCACCGCCGGCAATCTCAGTGCGCTCATCGCCGCCCGCACGAGGTGGCGCGACCGGGCCGACGGCCGTCTCGATCGCACGCGTCCGCTGGTGATCGTGTCGAAGGGCGCGCACAGCAGTGTCGGCTCGGCGGCACGCGCCATCGACGCCGACGTGGTGGTCGCGGCGGCCGATCATCAGGGCCGGCTCAGTGCCGAGGCGCTGCGGGCGCTCGTTGCCGGCCTCGATGCGGCCGATCGCGAACGTGTGGCGGCACTGGTGGCCACGTCGGGTACCACCAACGCCGGCGTGATCGACCCGCTCGATGTCGCCGCCGATGCCGCTGCCGAGCTTGGTGCGTGGTTCCACGTCGACGGCGCATACGGCGGCGCCGGCCTCGCGGCGCCCAGCATCCGGCAGCGATATGCGGGTGTCGAGCGTGCCGACAGCTTCATCCTCGATCCGCACAAGTGGCTCTTCGCGCCCTACGACTGCTGCGCGCTCGTGTACCGCGATCCGGCGGCGGCGCGCCGCGCGCACACGCAGCACGCCGAGTACCTCGAGGTGCTGCACGAGGACGAGGGCGGCCACGCCGGGTGGAACCCGAGCGACTATGCGCACCACCTCACCCGCCGGGCGCGCGGCCTGCCGTTCTGGTTCAGCCTCGCCACGCACGGGACCGACGCATATCGCGACGCCGTCGAGCAGACGCTGCGCGTGGCCTGGGATGGCGCCGATGCCATTGCCGCCGCCCCGCACCTCGAGCTGATCATGGAGCCCGAGCTCAGCGTGGTGCTGTTCCGGCGACTCGGGTGGGCGGCCGCCGACTATCACACATGGAGTGATCGCATGCTGGCCGAGGGCCGGGCCTTCGTGGTGCCCACCACGTGGGACGGCGAGACCGTGCTGCGCATCTGCGTGGTCAATCCCCGAACGACGATCGATGATGTCCGGCTGATCGTCGACGACCTTGCCCGGGATCTCGCATGACCGACTTGCTCATCCGCAACGCCCGGCTGGTGGCCACGGTCGACGACGCGCGTCGCGAGTTCGACGGGGGCTGGGTGTCGGTCACCGGCGGCCTGATCGAGGCGGTGGGCTCGAGCGCCGACCCGCTGCCGGCGGTGGGGCCAGGCACCGAGGTGGTCGATGCGGCCGACTGCCTGGTGACGCCCGGCCTGGTGAACACCCACCACCACATCTACCAGAACCTCACCCGGGCGTGGCCGGGGATGACCGACAAGCCCCTGTTCGGATGGCTGCAGTCGCTGTACCCGCTGTGGCGCGGCATCGACGAGGAGTCGGTGTACGCCAGCGCATTCGTCGGGCTCGCCGAGCTGGCCCTCGGTGGCTGCACCACCAGCACCGACCACCTCTACCTGCACCCGCACGGCGCCGGCGACCTGCTGTCGGCCGAGATCGCCGCGGCCCGCGAGCTGGGAATGCGCTTCCATCCGACACGCGGCTCGATGAGCCTCAGCGAGAAGGACGGCGGCCTGCCTCCCGACGATGTCGTCAGCGACGACGACTCGATCCTCGTCGCCAGCGAGGAGGCCGTGCACCGCCATCACGACCGGTCGCATGGCGCGATGGTGCGCATCGCCCTTGCACCGTGCAGTCCGTTCAGCGTCACCGAGCAGCTGATGGTGCGCAGCGCCGAGCTTGCCGAGCGACTCGACGTGCGCCTGCACACGCACTTCGCCGAGAACAGCGAGGACGACGACTTCTCGCTGGCCCGCTTCGGGTGTCGGCCGATGGAGTACCTCGAGCGCACCGGCTGGTGCACGAGCCGTACGTGGGTGGCGCACTGCGTGATGCCCGACGATGCCGAGCAGCGTCGACTGGGCGCAGCAGGCGTGGGCGTGGCGCACTGCCCGAACAGCAACCTCATCCTGGCGTCGGGCATCGCCCCCACGATCCCGATGCGGCGCTACGGGGTGAAGGTGGGGCTCGGCGTCGACGGCTCGTCGTCGGCCGACGCGGCCTCGCTGTGGATGGAGGCCCGCCAGGCGATGCTCGTGGCGAAGCTGCGCAACGGCGCCGATGCGTGCACCGCCCGCACGGCTCTCGAGATGGCGACGCTCGGGGGCGCCGGCTGTCTCGGCCGCGAGGGTGAGATCGGGGTGATCGCCCCCGGTGCCGTCGCCGATCTCGCCGTGTGGCGGCTTGATGGCCCGCTGTTCGCCGGCGCCATCGCCGATCCGGTCGAGGCGTGGCTGCGCTGCGGCCCCGCAGCCGCATGGCACACCGTGGTGCACGGCCGCTTCGTCGTGCGCGATGGCCGAGTGGTGCACCCGGGCCTCGACGAGGTGCTCGCCACCCATCGCCGCCACGCGGCGCGCATCCAGCGGATCACCGCACGGTGACCGAGGCGGCCGATCGGGCGAGTGGCCGGTGAACGCGCAGGGGTTCCTCGTGGCCTTCGGCGCCGTCTTCCTCGCCGAACTGCCCGACAAGACGATGGTGGCGTCGCTGGTTCTCACCACTCGCACTCGCCGCCCGCTGGCGGTGTGGCTCGGTGTCTCGTGCGCCTTCGTCCTGCACGTGGTGCTGGCAGTGTCGATCGGGTCGCTGCTGCGGTCGCTGCCCGAGGCGCCCGTGAAGTTCGCCGTCGCCGCGCTGTTCCTGGTCGGTGGCATCGTGCTGCTGCGGGGCGGCGACGACGATGACGACGACGCACCCGATGGTGTCGACGCCCAGTCGTTCGCGAAGGCGGCGCTCACCGCTGCCTCGGTGGTGGGCCTCGCCGAGTTCGGCGATCTCACGCAGCTCGCCACGGCCAGCATCGCCACGCAGTACGAGGCGCCGTTGTCGGTGGCCCTCGGCGCCTGGTGCGCGCTGGCGTCGGTGGCCGCCATCGCCGTCACCGCCGGCTCGTGGATCGTCGCCCACGTGCGCCTCGCACTGGTGCAGCGCGTGGCCGGCGTGGTGTTCCTCGGCTTCGGCGCGTACACGCTGGTGGTGGGCATCCGCGCGGTGTAGTCACTACACGCCTGTGCGGTCGACGAGTGCCGACCGGCCCGTCGCCGCGGGTGCTCCGGCGTCGGTATCGGCCCGCTCGCCGAGCGCCCGGCACGGCGGTCGGGGTACCGTTTGCCCGTGTCAGATCTCGACCCGTCTCGCCCCGACCAGTACCTGGTGGGCGTGTCGCTGCCCGACCGTCTGCGCGCCCAGGAGTTCCTCACCGCCGCGACGCGGCTCGGCGTGAACGGCAAGCTGAAGGTGCGCGATGCGGTGGTCGTCAGCAAGGACGCCGAGGGTCGCACCAACGT
Source organism: Ilumatobacteraceae bacterium (assembly GCA_046076025.1). GTDB lineage: Bacteria > Actinomycetota > Acidimicrobiia > Acidimicrobiales > Ilumatobacteraceae > UBA668. Next base: position 42,156 of record JBJTRF010000104.1, on the reverse strand, counting down.
GCGCGAGACGATGGATCCGCAGCCGGGCCAGACGGCGCTGTCGAGCGCGATGTGGACCGGCCTGCTCGGGCTCGTGCTCGGCGGGCCAGTCGGGTGGCTGGTGGGCGGCGCGGTGGGCGCAGGCGTGGGTGCCGTGACGGCAAAGGTGATGGATCTCGGCGTGCCCGACGAGTGGGTGACGTGGTTCCGCGAGTCGGTGCAGCCCGGCACCACCACCGTGGTGCTGCTGCTCGAAGACCTCGACGTCGGCGCGCTGGCCAGCGAGTTGACGAGGTTCCCCTTTGCCCGCCTGGTGCACACCACGCTGCCCGAGGCCTCGATGCGCTTCCTCGAAGAGGCGCTCGGCCACGGCGACACCACCGCCTGAGCGGCGGGTGTCCGTCGCATGGTTCTGGCCGTGGCAGGCTGTGACCAGCGGGGACTCGACCGGCGCGAGTCCGCAATGAGGAGGCACGATGTACTGCGGTCGCTGCGGCACGCCAACAGCAGGAGCCCCGAACTGCCCGTCGTGCGGTGAGCCCACCGTTGCGTCGGCGGGTGCGGTGCCGCCGCCCCCGCCGCCTGGCGGCATGGGCGGCATTCCGTCCTACGGGGGGCCGATGGGCGGCGCATACGGAGCCCTGCCGGCAGATGTCAGCGGCAAGAAGCTCGCAGCGGGCATCTGCGGCATCCTGCTCGGCGCATTCGGCATCCACAAGTTCGTGCTCGGCTATACCAAGGAGGGGCTGATCATGCTCCTCGTCACCATCTTCACGTGCGGTATCGCCGGCGTGGTGTTCGGCGTGATCGGCCTGGTCGAGGGAATCATCTCCCTCACCAAGACGGATGCCGAGTTCCACCGCACCTACATGGTGGGCCAGAAGGGCTGGTTCTGAGCCGAGGGGCTCAGCCCCACTTGGCGAGACCGAAGCGGTAGCCGACGCTCCGCACGGTCTGGATGAGGTTGGCGTGCTCCTCGCCGAGCTTGGCGCGCAGCCGCCGCACGTGCACGTCGACGGTCCGTGCACCGCCGTAGTACTCGTAGCCCCACACCCTGCTCAGCAGCATCTCGCGGGTGCACACGCGTCCGGGATTCTGGGCGAGGTACTTCAGCAGCTCGTACTCCATGTAGGTGAGGTCGAGCGGCCGGCCGTCGATGCTGGCCTGGTAGGTCTCGAGGTTCAGCAGCAAGCCGCTGTGCTCGACGCGCTCGCCCGAGTCGGGGGCACCGGCACGGCGCATCAGGTGGCGCAGCCGGGCCTCGAGCTCGGTGGGGTGGAACGGCGTGAGGCAGAAGTCGTCGAACAGCTCGTGGCGCGTGGCGAGGTCGGGCATCTGGGCACCCGTCACCAGCACGAGCACCGGGGTGTGGCCCGACTCGCGGCGGCGCAGCGCCCTGCACATCGACCATGCGCCGTCGGGGTCGCCGTCGCAGGCGATCACGGCAGCGGCCCATCCGTCGGCGGGCTCGTGGCCGTGCATGTCGTCGACCGAGCCCACGGCCTTCCAGGCGATGCCCGAGAGGTCGAGGGTGCGCGCCAGCTCGGGCGGCACGGTCTCGGGATAGGCGACGACGAGGTCCATCACAGCGCCCGCAGGTACCTGTCGATCTCGAACTGGCTGACGTGGGTCTTGTAGGCGCGCCACTCGCTGCGCTTGTTGCGCAGGAACCACTCGAAGATGTGCTCGCCGAGGGCCTCGCGCACCAGGTCGCTCTGCTCCATCATGCGCAGCGAGTCGGAGAGCGACTGTGGGAGCGTGTCGATGCCCAGCTTCACCAGGGCCGCATCGTCCATCTCGAACAGGTTCGAGTCGGCCTCGGCCGGCAGCTCGTAGCCCTCCTCGATGCCGCGCATCCCGGCGGCGAGCAGCACGCTGAACGCAAGGTACGGGTTGCATGCCGGATCGGGTGAGCGGTACTCGATGCGGGTGGCACTCGGGTTGCCGCGCTTGGGCACCGGCACGCGGATCAGCCCGCTGCGGTTGTTGCGCGCCCACGACACGTGCACCGGTGCCTCGAACCCGGGCACCAGCCGCTTGTAGCTGTTGACCGTCTGGTTGGTGATGGCGGTGATCTCGGCGGCGTGGTGCAGCAGTCCGGCGATGAATGACTTCGCTGCCGCCGACAGGCTGTACGGGTCGGTGCCGTCGTAGAAGGCGTTGTTGTCGCCGTCGAAGAGGCTGAGGTGCAGGTGCATGCCGCTGCCCTGTACGCCCTCGAGCGGCTTGGGCATGAACGTGGCGTGCACGCCCTGCTTGGCGGCCACTTCCTTCACCACGAGCCGGAACGTCATGAAGCTGTCGGCCATGGTGAGCGCGTCGGTGTGGCGCAGGTCGATCTCGTGCTGGCTGGGCGAGTCCTCGTGGAACGAGTACTCGACCGGGATGCCCAGGGTCTCGAGCGTGCGGATGGTCTCCTTGCGCAGCGAGCCCGACATGTCGGTGGTGGTGAGGTCGAAGAAGCCGCCCTCGTCGAGCGGCACAGGCCCGTGGCCGCGCTCGGGCAGGGCGAAGTATACGAACTCGACGTCGGGCGCCACCATCATCGTGAAGCCGCGCTCGCGGGCCCGCTGCAGGTTGCGGCGCAGCACCTGGCGCGGGTCGCCCTCGAACGGCGTGCCGTCGAGGTTGTGGATGTCGCAGAACACGCGGGCCTCGACGCCCTTCGGGTCGCTCCAGGGCAGCACTTCGAAAGTGTTGGCGTCGGGCACGGCGAGGACGTCGGCCTCCTGGATGCGGCTGAACCCGTCGATCGACGAGCCGTCGAAGGTCATGCCGTCGTCGAGGGCATTCTCGAGCTCTGCCGGGCTGATGGCAAAGCTCTTCAGGCTGCCGAGCACGTCGGTGAACCACAGCCGCACGAGGCGCACGCCGCGCTCCTCGACGGTGCGCAGCACGTAGTCGCGTTGTTGGTCGAGCATGGCGCTCCTCGGTGGTGCCGGTCCCCCGTGGCGCAGGCGTGTGTCTCGCCCCGGGGGAGATGGTCAAGTGTGCCAGCGGCGGGACCGTGGCGAAAACGGGAGCCGGGGACCGGACATCCCGGCCCCCGGCTCGCGCTGGACTCTCTGGTCTGCGTGCCGCCGCCCGGGCGGCACCGGGATCAGCGCTCGGCTGCCCCGCAGACGGTCTCGATGAGCAGCCGCGTCACGACGTAAGGGTCCATGTTCGCGTTCGGGCGGCGGTCCTCGGCGTAGCCGCGGCCGGCGAGCTCGACCTGCCACGGGATACGGATGCTCGCACCGCGGTTCGACACGCCGAAGCTGAACTTGTCGTACGGGGCCGTCTCGTGGGCGCCAGTGAGGCGGCTCTCGATGTCGTCGCCGTAGTTCGACACGTGCAGCATCACCTTCTTGCTGAGGGCATCGCATGCGGCCTTGATGGCCTTCATGTTGGTGTCCTCGCGCATGGTCTTCGTCGAGAAGTTGGTGTGCGCACCGGCGCCGTTCCAGTCGCCCTTCTGCGGCTTGGCGGCGAGCGACACGACGATGTTGTAGTCCTCGGCGATGCGGTGCAGCAGCCAGCGGGCGACGATGAGGTGGTCGCTCACGGTGAGTGCGTCGGCGGCGCCGATCTGGTACTCCCACTGGCCGGGCATCACCTCGGCGTTGGTGCCCTCGATGAGCAGGCCGGCGTCGATGCACGCCTGTGTGTGCTCCTCGATCAGGTCGCGGGCCACGACGCGGCCGGTGCCGACGCCGCAGTAGTACGGGCCCTGCGGGCCGGGGAACCCGCCGTCGGGGAAGCCGAGCGGCGTGCCATCGGGCTTCAACAGGGTGTACTCCTGCTCGATGCCGAAGATCATCTCGTGCTTGGCGAACTTCTTCGCCGACTTGGCGCACGCGGCACGGGTGTTGGTGGGATGCGGCTTGCCGTCGCGGGCGTTGTCGACCTCGCACAGCACGAGGATGTTGTCGCGGCCACGAACCGGGTCGGGGCACGAGAAGACCGGCTTGAGCATGCAGTCGCTCTTGTCGCCGGGCGCCTGGTTGGTGGACGATCCGTCGAAGCCCCACACCGGCGGCTCCTTGCCGTCGGCGAGGATCTTCGTCTTCGATCGGAGGAGGGCGGTCGGCTGCGTGCCGTCGATCCAGATGTACTCGGCTTGATAGGCCACGGGCTGGGGTTCCTTCTGTGGTCGTTGAATGCGGACATCGCATCCTGCCCCAATGCCGTTTCGCTGCCGTTGCCCGAATGTGAACGGCGTGTGAACCGGACGACTCCGCCGTGCGGCGGCACCAGGGTCGGAGCCGGGAACCGGGCATTAGCCTGACAGGGTGACTCGGCTGCGGATCGCCCTGGCCCAGATGCGGCCGCGCGTGGGCGACATCGCCGGCAACGCGGCTGCCCTGCGTGCCGCCTACGAGCGGGCCGAGGCGGCGGGCTGCGACATCGTGGCCTTCCCCGAACTGGCGATCACGGGCTACCCGCCCGAGGACCTCGTGCTGCGCCCCGGCTTCGTGGCCGACAACCTCGCTGCCCTCGACGAGGTGGCGGCGGCGACCGGCCGCTGCGTCGCGGTGGTCGGCTACGTGGCCGCCGACCGCGACCTCTACAACGCAGCGGCGGTCTGCGCCGGCGGCCGCGTGCTCGGCACCTACCGCAAGCGCCTGCTGCCCAACTACGCGGTGTTCGACGAGGCTCGCTACTTCACCCCGGGCGCCGACACCGACCCGTACGAGCTGTACGTGATCGGCGGCGTGAAGGTGGGCATCAGCATCTGCGAGGACGTCTGGAGCCCCACCGGACCCATTGCCGAGCAGGCAGCTGCCGGTGCCGAGTTGAACGTCAACATCAACGGCTCGCCGTTCCACATGGGCAAGCTCTCGGTGCGCGAGCGGATGCTCGCCACCCGTGCCGCCGACGCGCAGTGTGCTCTCGTGTACGTCAACCAGTCATGTGGCCAGGACGAACTGGTCTTCGACGGCGGCAGCATGGTGTTCGATGCCGACGGCACGCTCGTGGCGCGCTCACCGCAGTTCTCCGAGGACTTCGCCGTCGTCGACCTCGACATCGAGCCCGTCTACCGGCAGCGGCTGCTCGACCCTCGCGATAGGCGCGCCGCGATTCCCATGTCGCTCGTGCACGTGTCCGACGTGCCTCGTGCCGATGGCCCGCCGATCACCGAGCCGCATGTCGAGCCGGTGCTACACCCCGATGCCGAGCTGTACGAGGCACTCGTGCTGGGCACTCGCGACTACGTCACGCGCAACGGCTTCACCGATGTCGTCATCGGGCTGTCGGGCGGCATCGACAGCACCCTGGTGGCGTGCGTCGCCGTCGATGCGCTTGGGCCCGAGCGAGTGCACGGGGTCAGCATGCCCTCGCGTTACAGCAGCGACGGCTCGCGTACCGATGCCGAGCAGCTCGCCGCCGCGCTCGGCATCGACTGCCGCACGATTCCCATCGAGCCAGCCTTCGCGGCGCTTACCGACATGCTGGCCCCGTCGTTCGAGGGGCGGACGGCCGACCTCACCGAGGAGAACCTGCAGAGCCGCATCCGCGGCGTCACCCTGATGGCGCTCAGCAACAAGTTCGGGTGGCTGGTGCTCACGACCGGCAACAAGAGCGAGGTGGCGGTGGGCTACTTCACCCTCTACGGCGACTCGGCCGGCGGCTTTGCGGTCATCAAGGACGTGCTGAAGACCCGGGTCTACGACCTGTGCCGCTATGTGAACCGCCGCCACGGCCGGCAGGTGGTGAGCGAGAGCGTGCTCACCAAGCCGCCGTCGGCCGAGCTGCGGCCCGACCAGCGCGACGACCAGAGCCTGCCGCCCTACGAGGTGCTCGATCCCATCATCGCCGCCTACGTCGAGCACGACCGCACGCCCGCCGAGATCGTGGCGATGGGCTTCGACCAGGCCGACGTGCAGCGCGTGTGCCGCCTCGTCGACCTGGCCGAGTACAAGCGTCGCCAGTGCCCGCCCGGGGTGCGCGTGACGCCGCGTGCCTTCGGCAAGGACCGCCGCCTGCCGATCACCAACGGCTATCGCTGACCCGCCGGGGCCACGACGACCGCTGCAGTTGCCCTCGGCCGTTGACGCGGCTTAGGTGCCGCTGGTGCGGTGATGCCAGCGATCGACCCGCCACATGCTGGCCATCGTGCCGAAGCACAGCGCCGCGCACAGCACCGCCGGCCACGTGATCCCGCTGTCGACGTACAGGCGCGTGGCGGGGATGCTGGCGAGGGCGCGACCGAGGGTGCCGCACGCCAGCATCACGCTCATGCCCAGTGCGGGCGCGCCGGGCACCACCATCGTGCCGAGCGGGATGATGCTGACCACGGCGAACTCGAAGGCGGCGATGGCGAGGATCAGCAGCGGGATGCCGATGAGCATCGAGTCGCTGCTGAGGGCCAGCAGCAGCGCGGCGGGCACCATGACCGCGGCGCCGACTGCTCCTGCGCGTTCCTTGCGCCACCGGTCGGCGAGCCGCGACGACGCCAATGCCGAGAGCACCTCGCCGAACCCGAGTCCGAACGACAGCGCCGCCACGCCCGAGTCGGAGAAGCCGAACTCGTCGCGCAGCCACGAGCCGAAGGTGACGAACAGCATCTGGCTGGCGGCCATCAGGCACAGCGTCCCGCCGGCGACGATGAAGACGATGCGCGGCAGCCGGACTCGCTCGCGCGTGCGGCGCGCATGCTGGTGCCCCTCGGGATCATCCTCGATCCGAGCCCGCACCAGCGATGCCATGATCACCACTGCCGCCGCGCCGACCGCATAGCCGACGCGCCAGTTGGTGGCGGCGGTGATGAGGCCCATCGTCGAGACGCCGAGCAGTAGGCCGCCCGCCCACGAGGTCTCGGTGAGGCCGATCACCCGGCCGCGCCGCTCGTAGGCGACGCGGTCGCTCACCCATGCGCCGAGGCCGAGGTCGAAGAGCACCTTGCTCTGGTTCAGCAGCACCAGCGCAATGGCCAGCACGACGACATTCGGCGCCGATGCGGCGATCACCGCGGCGACGCCCACCGAGGTGAGCCCGGCAGCCATCGCAGTGCGTCGGTGGAACCGCTCGGCGACGGATCCGGTGAGCGGCGACATCAGGCCCGACAGCTCGCTGACGGCGACGGCGATGCCGATGGTGTCGAGCGACACGTCGAGGCCCGAGGCCATCGTGGCGAGGAACGGGGGAGCGAACCGAAAGCAGCCATTGGCGGCGGTGCGGGCCAGGGTGAGCAGGGTGATGTGGCGCCCGACATCCTCCGGGAATCCATCACCCAACGCCCGTCGCAGCACGGTGCGACGTTACAGATGCCGGCGGCGCGGCCCCGCCATGCGACCCCGCCGACGGCAGGCGCGGTGCCCGTCGGTCAGTAGCCTGTCTCATTAGTGGCCCTGATCGTCCAGAAGTACGGCGGCACCTCGGTTGCCGATCCCGATCGCATGCGTGCGGTCGCCGAGCATGTCACGTTCACGCGCCGTGCCGGCAACGACGTGGTGGTGGTCGTGAGCGCGATGGGCAAGACCACCGACAACCTCATTAAGCTCGCCAACGAGGTCAGCCGCACCCAACCCGGCCGCGAGCTGGACATGCTGCTCACTACGGGCGAGCGCATCAGCATGGCGCTGCTGTGCATGGCGCTCGCCGACCAGGGCATCGATGCCGTCAGCTTCACCGGCAGCCAGGTGGGCATCGTCACCGACACGGTGCACACCAAGGCCAAGATCCTCGAGGTGAAGGGCGACCGCGTGCGCGATGCGCTGCGCGAGGGCAAGGTGTGCGTCGTCGCCGGTTTCCAGGGCATCAGCACCGACCACGAGATCACCACGCTCGGCCGCGGCGGCAGCGACACCACGGCGGTCGCCCTCGCTGCCGCACTGGCCGCCGACTCGTGCGAGATCTACACCGACGTCACCGGCGTCTTCACTGCCGATCCGCGCATCGTGCCGCAGGCGCGCAAGCTGGCACACGTGAACTTCGACGAGATGCTCGAGATGGCGGGTGCCGGCAGCAAGGTGCTCGCGCTGCGCAGCGTCGAGTTCGCTCGCAACCACAATGTCCCTCTCCACGTTCGCTCGAGCTTTACCTGGGAGCTCGGCACGTGGGTCACCTCACAGGAGCGCAGCATGGAAGACCCGATCATCTCCGGCGTGGTCACCGACATCAGCGAGGCAAAGGTGACGATCGTCGCCGTGCCCGACCGGCCGGGCATCTCGGCCACCCTCTTCGAGCCGCTGGCGCAGGCAAACATCAACGTCGACATGATCGTGCAGAACACCGGTCATCAGGGCACCACCGACATCAGCTTCACGGTGCCGAAGGCCGACTTGGGCACCGCAGAGTCGATCGTCCAGCGGATCGCTGCCGACATCAAGGCATCTGGTGTCAGCACCGACTCGAACATCGCCAAGATCAGCCTTGTCGGGGCGGGTATGAAGACCAGCCCTGGCATCGCCGCCAAGATGTTCCGCGTGCTTGCCGATGCGGACGTGAACATCGAGATGATCAGCACGTCCACCATCCGCATCAGCGTGGTGACCTCGGTGGCCGATCTCGAGAAGGCGTCGCGTGCGCTGCACTCGGCGTTCGGCCTCGACTCGGGCCAGGCCTATTCGGCGCCGCTCCCCGAGCGGAAGTGACCCCCCGGTTGCCCGTCGCCTGCCACACTGTCCACCGATGAGCCGACGACGCCAGCACGTTCCCTGGAAGGCCGCCGGCCAGACGTCGGAGATGGAGTCATCGGCCGACGAGGTCGTGCGCGAGACCGGCTGGGTGTTCAACAACCGCAACGACCACCTGTCGCTGGCCGAGTTCGTGCGCACCGGCGACCAGGAGACGCTCGCCTACTTCGAGGCGTTCGGCCTCATCGCCCCGAAGTCGCCGGGCACCGAGTTCAACTCGCAGAGCATCGTCGAGATCGGCAGCGGCATCGGCCGCATGACCGCCAGCCTGACGCGGATGTTCGCCAAGGTGGTGGCCTGCGATCTCGACGCCGCCTTCCTCGAGCGCTGCCGCGAGACGGTGGCGAAGTTCGGGCGTGTCGATCGCCTGCAGACCAGCCACGTCGCCGACGGCCGCACGCTCTCGCTGCCCGACAACTCGGCCGACGTGGTGTTCAGCTACATCACCTTCCAGCACTGCCACCGCGGCGACGCCCTGGCGCTGACGCGCGAGGCGCTGCGCGTCGCGAAGCCGGGCGGTCACGTGGTGCTGAACTTCCGCACGTGGGTGCCCGCCGACCTGGCGCTGTGGCCCGCCGGCGCGCTGGTGCGCGCCCTGTGGCGACTTCCACGGCTCGGCCCGGTGATCGCCCGCCAGCGCGTTGCCGCCCGTCTCGGGTGGCAGGCGAATCGCCTGTCGCCTGCCGACGTGGTGCCGGTGGTGGGCTCGCGCCTGCTCAACGTGCAGGTGTGGCGCTCGCCGCGCCGGCGAGCGTTCGGGTTGCCGGCATCTACCGATGCCACCTTCCACGGCGTGCACCCGAGCCACTGGTGGCTCGTTGCCACCGTCCGCTGAGCAGCGCCATCTCGCCCTCCGGAATCGCGCCACCACGTCGGCACTGACATGGCACGTACTTTCCGGTGCTGTCTCAGCGGAAGCCACATGGGTCGCCGTTAGCCTTTCGTCATGCGCGTCGGAGTGGTAGGGGCAACAGGGCAGGTCGGAGCCGTGATGAGGGCGATCCTCGAGGAGCGCCGCTTTCCGGTGGACGAGATCAGGTTCTTCGCGTCGGCCCGTAGTGCCGGCACCACGCTGCCCTGGAAGGGCGGCGCCGTGACGGTAGAGGACGCGTCGACGGCCGATCCCAGCGGGCTCGACGTGGCGCTGTTCTCGGCCGGTGCGACGTCGTCGAGGGATCTGGCGCCGAAGTTCGCTGCCGCAGGTGTCACGGTGATCGACAACTCGTCGGCGTGGCGCATGGATCCAGACGTGCCGCTGGTGGTGAGCGAGGTGAACCCCGGCGAGATACGCAACGCGCGCAAGGGCATCATTGCCAATCCGAACTGCACCACGATGGCGGCGATGCCGGTGCTGAAGCCACTGCACGACGAGGCCGGACTCGTCCGCATCATCGCCGCCACGTACCAGGCAGTCAGCGGTGGAGGCCTCGCCGGCGTCGACGAGCTCGACAAGCAGTCGCGTGAGGTGGTCGACGAGGCACGCAAGCTGGCCTACGACGGCGACTCGGTGTCGTTCCCGGCGCCGGCCAAGTTCTCCAAGCCGATCGCCTTCAACGTGCTGCCATATGCCGGCAAGTACGTCGACGATGGCTCATTCGAGACCGACGAGGAGCAGAAGCTCCGCGACGAGAGTCGCAAGATCCTCGGCATCCCGCAGCTGCGTGTCAGCGGCACCTGCGTGCGTGTGCCGGTGTATACAGGCCACTCGCTCAGCATCAACGCCGAGTTCGAGCGGCCGATATCGGTCGATCGGGCCCGCGAGCTGCTGGCCTTGGCGCCGGGCGTTGCGTTGCTCGACGTGCCGACACCGGTCGAGGCTGCCGGCAAGGATCCCAGCTACGTGGGCCGCCTCCGCCAGGACGTGTCGGTCGACGGGGGTCGCGGCCTCGTGCTGTTCCTCAGCAACGACAACCTGCGAAAGGGTGCGGCGCTGAACGCCGTGCAGATCGCGGAACTGTTCGTCTGACACCTGCGGGTCTGGCATCCTGCACCCGTGGACTTCCGGGCATTGCAGGACGTGATCGAGCGCACCTACGGCGATCGCGACCGGGCGCGCGGCACTGCGGCAACCGTCGCGTGGCTGGCCGAGGAGATCGGCGAGCTGGCACAGGCGGTGCGCAAGGGCTCGCGCGACCAGCAGATGCACGAGTTCGGCGATGTCGTCGCATGGGTGGCCACGCTGGCGAATCAGATGGGCATCGACCTCGACGAGGCAGTTGCCCGCTACGCCAACGGGTGCCCCCGCTGCTCAGCACTTCCTTGCGAGTGCTGAGCAGCGGCTGAGGCGTGCGGGTGTCTTCGCAGCAGCGCCTCGGTGCTCAGGCCGGGGGAATTCCGCCGTGCTCGAGGGCGTCGAGTTCGCGCTCGATGGCCAGCAGTTCCTCCTTGGTGCCCTGCACCTTGGGACCTGCGAACCAATTGCGGGCCGACAGCGCCCACCAGCCGCCCACGAATACGAATGCGAGGAAGATCAGCGGACCGGCGAAGTTCGCCGAGTTGACCTGGTCGGGATCCCACCACTTCCATTGGGGGAACAGCGGTGCGAAGAAGAGCACGCTGATGAAGACGACCCACGTGACGGCAATCCATCCGATCGGCTTGCTGTAGCCCTTCAGATTCCACGGTCCCTGCTCGAAGTCGGGGTTGCGCAGCCGAAGGAAGACCGGGATGACGTAGCTGATGTAGAGCCCGACCACGCAGATGCCGGTAAGCGCGAAGAAGGCAGTCGACACGCCGTTGTGCTGGAGCAGCGACAGCGCTCCAGTGATGCCCGACACCACGACGCCCAACCACACGGCATTCGTTGGCGTGCGGGTCTTGGGATTGATCTTGTGCCACAGCCTTGAGCCCGGCAGGCCGCCGTCTCGGCTGAAGGCGTAGATCATCCGGCTGTTAGCCGTGACGGATGCCATGCCGCAGAAGAACTGCCCGACGACGGTGATCAGCACCAGAAGCTTCGCGGCGAAGGTTCCGAGCACAGAGGTGAAGATGACGACGGGGAAGGTGATGCCGTACAGGCTTCCGTCGACCTTCGCGAATTCATCGGGTGTCGCGAGTAAGAAGGCCACGTTGAGCACGAGTGCGGCGATCGCCGAGATCCAGATCGAGCGGACGATCGCCTTCGGAGCGCTCGTTCGAGCCCCTCTTGTCTCTTCTGAGACGTGAGCAGATGCATCGAACCCGGTGATCGTGTACTGGGCGAGCAGGAAGCCAAGGAAGAACACGTACAACGTACTGATGCCGCCCGACCAGGCGCTGTTGTTCTGATACTGGAAGATGTAGCTGAGGCTCTGGTGCTGATCCGGCCCTGCAAACAGGACAACGAAGATGATGAGCACGCCGACGACGTGCCACCACACGCTGACGTCGCCGAGCAGTTTCACGAACCTGACTCCGAAGGTGTTGAGCAGACCGTGAGCGAGGAGGACCAGAAGGAAGACGATGAAGAGATTGGTCGCCGTCGGCGTGATGACAGGCGACTCGGCATCCTTTGAGTACAGGTTCAGGAACGCGACCACGTAGTTGGCGAGGGCATAGTCGACGCTGGCTATGACGCCGATCTGTCCGATGAAGTTGAACCAGCCGGTGAACCAACTCCACAGCGCGGCGTTCTTGCGGGCCAGCTTGGCCGACCAGAAGTAGAGGCCGCCAGCGGTGGGATAGGCCGAGCAGATCTCGCCTATCGACATACCAACGAGGAGTGCCATCAAGCCGACGATGAGCCAGCCAATGGTGACCACGAGTGGCCCACCGAACGTGACGCCGATCCAGTAGCTGGTGAAGCCACCGGCGAGGATTGAGATGATGGAGAAGCTGATGGCGAAGTTGCTGAAGGTCCCCATCCCTCGCTTCAGCTCTTGTGCGTAGCCGAGTGAGTGCAGATGTTCACGGTCGTCGTCAACGGAATGATCCACGAATCCCCCTAGTCCAGTACGTGTGACTCAGGATCGTCCGACCCCCATCGGATGGACCTGAGACCCCGAGGTCTAGCAGACGCCGACGAGGCCCGAGACCATGCCGTAGCGGCGCACCGCAAGCGGAGGCCCGTTGGCCATCGTCGCCGGTCGCGACGCAGTAGCGAGAGCGTCGTGGTCGGGGTGAGAAGATTCGAACTTCCGGCCTCCACGTCCCGAACGTGGCGCGCTAACCAAGCTGCGCTACACCCCGTAGCGGGTGCAAATGCTAGCCCGCAGCGGGCGGTTCCGCTCCGGCCGCCGCCATCTCGGTGGCTGGCGGGGCGACGGGCGCGGCCATCGATGCGCCGTCGAGCACGGCCCGGGCGGTGCGCTTCAGGGTGAGGGCCTCGATGGGCTTCACCACCCATGCCTCGGCCGCCGACCGCTTGGCGAGGTGCACGTCGGCTGGCCGGTCGAGCAGCATGATCACCTTCACGTGGGGGAGTCGTCCGGCGCTCTCGTCGAGGCGAAGCGACATCGTGGCGGCCATGCCGCCCATCGACCCGATCTGCAGGTCGAGCACGGCGAGGTCGACCGGTCGCTCGGCGACGACGCCGGCGATGTCGCGGCCCTCACGGCACACCAGGAAGGTGACATCGGGGCCGCCGAGCGCAGCGGTGACCTCGTTGACGACGTAGTCGGCATCGGTGGCGACGAGTATCAGCACGCTGCGCACCCTACCGGCTGGGACGCGCGACCGAGAAGGCACCCCGGCGGTGACGCGGCGTGCTCAGGCAGTGCCGCGGTCGCCATCGGCGCACAGTGCCCGGCGTACCGCCTCGAGGCCGCCGAGGTCGTGTACGTCGCCGGCAAGGGTGGGCACGAACACGGTGCCCGCCGTGGCCCGGGCCGCCACGTCAGCCAGCAGGTCGGCGGCCTGGTCGCGCTCGCGTCGGGCTGTCTCGTGCAGCTCGACAAGGTTGTCGTGCAGCGTCGCCAGCACCGGGTCGGCGGGGCGTGCTGCCGGCGGCGCGTCGAACAGCGGGGTGCAGCGGTTGACGATGACTGCCGTCACCGGCAGCGCCGACGCCGCCAGTCGCGCTGCGAAGAAGCGAGCCTCGTCGATGGTGTCGTCGCGTGGCGAGGCAACGAGGACAAACTTCGTGCTGGTACTGCGCAGCAATGCCTGCACGTCGTCGGCTCGCTGGCGGAAGCCGGTCTCCATGCCGGCGAATGCCTGGAAGAAGGCGATGGCGTCGGCGAGGACATCGCCGCCCACCACCTTGCCGATGCTCTTCAGCAGCGGCTGCGAGGCGATGTTGAGCACCCTCAGCCCGCGACGGGCGGGCAGCATCATCAGCGTGAAGACGGGATGCTCGAGGAATCTCGACAGCGTGCCGGGAGCATCGAGGAAGTCGAGTGCGTTCCTCGACGGCGGCGTGTCGACGATGACGAGGTCGAAGCGGTCGTCGTGGTGCAGCGCATGCAGCCGTTCGGCTGCCATGTACTCCTGGGTGCCCGAGAGCGAGCTGGCGATGTTGCGGTAGAAGCCGTTGGCGAGGATGCGCTCGGCCTGGTCGGGGGTGGCGGCCTGGCTGCGAACGAGGCCGTCGAACGTGGAGGCCGTGTCGAGCATCATCGCCCACAGTTCGCCGCCGGCCGCATGGTCGTCGGTGCTGATCGACAGGCGGGTGGGCTCGTTGCCCAGGCCGCCGGGCACGCCGAGCGCGTCGGCGAGGCGCTTTGCCGGATCGATGGTGATCACGACGACGCGCATGCCGCGGCGCGCCGCCTCGAGGCCGAGTGCAGCTGCCGTGGTGGTCTTGCCAACGCCGCCCGAGCCGCAGCACACGATGACGCGTGCATCGCCGAGCAGCGAGTCGATGCCGAGCGCGGCAGTCGGCGTGTGCCCGGGCGCGCTCACGGGCGTGCCGCCGATGCAGTGGCGACGAGGTGCCGGATGCCGTCGTCGTCGAGATGGGCGCCGGACACGAGCGGCAGGTGCACCTGGGGAAGGGCGAGGGCCTCGGCCAGCCGTTCGCACTCGGCGGCGTGCAGCCGGCGGCGCGCCGTTCGGAACTCGGCCGCCGCGCGCAGCGACGAGCCCTCCGGCGCGGCACCGGCATCCAGCAGCGGACCGTCGTCGATCGCGTTCACCACCACTGGGCCGAGGTTCACCCCGACGCGGTCTTCGAGGGCGTAGGCAGTCTCGACCAGCTCGTTCACCGGGGTGGCCTCGGGGAGGGTGACGAGCACCACCTGTGCCCGCGCCGGATCGCCCAGCATGGCCAGCACGTCGTCGGCCTGCGACGCGATGGGGCCGCTGCGCGCAGCGGCGCGCAGGCCGGTGGGCGAGGTGAGAAACGTGATGGCATTGCCAGCCGCCGGGCCGTCCACGACGATGACGTCGTAGCGCCCGCTGCGCTCGAGCTGCTTCACCTTGCCGAGCACCACGAGGTCGTCGATGCCCGGACTGGCAGAGGCGACGACATCGATGACGCCGCTCGCGCGCAGGCGGCGGGTGACAAGGCCGAGTCCGCGCTCGTCGAGATAGTCGGCAAGCGCCTGTGCGGCGTCGAGGTGCAGCACCTCGATGCCGGGCAGCAGCCGGTCGAGCACGGGCTTGCCGTCGAGCTCGACCACCAGCGTGCGCAGCCCCCGGTCGGCTGCCGCTCGGGCCAGTGCAGCGGTTACCGTGGTCTTCCCGACGCCGCCCTTCCCGGCCACGATGGTCACGCGGGCGGCAGTGACGAAGTTCAGCGGATCTCCCGGAGGCACGTGTGCGCAGACTAGCGATCGCCCTTCTTGCGGCGCCCCTCGTGGGCACCATCGGCGCATCGCTGCTGTCGCCGGCGGCGCTCGGTTCGGGAGCCGTCGCCCATGCTGCGCCCATCGATGCCACGGCGTCGACGGCCTCGCCGTCGCTGGCCCCTGTCGACGTCTTCCAGGCCTCGGGCCTGTTCGACGAGGTGATGGTCGACGCAATCAACGATGCAATCGACCGCGCTGAGGCGGGCGGCTCGCAGGCGCTGGTGCTGCAGCTCAACACGCCGGGTGCCGTGGTGGGCGACGAGGCGATGGCGGGCCTGCTCGCTGCCGTGCGCGACGCCGAGGTGGCGATCGGCATCTGGGTGGGCCCGTCGAGGTCGGCCCGCGCCTACGGCGCGCCGGCGCAGCTGTTCGGCGTGGCCGACGTGACGGCGATGGTGGCGGGCAGCCGTGTGGGCTTCACCGGCGAGCCGCTGCTGCCCGAGGTCGACCTCGGCCCGCAGGCCGCTGCGCTGGCCGACTCGTCGGTGTCGTTCGCCGAAGCGCGCACGCTGGGCGTGCTGCGGCTCGACACATCCGACGAGGGCGTGCCCACGGTGCGCAGCATGGTGCTGGCACTCGACGGCGTGTCGCTCGACGACGGCACGGTGCTCGACACCGTCACCCAGGAGCTCGACGACACTGGTGCCTCGCAGAATGTCAGCACGCTGGTGCGCTTCAGCGGCCTCGGCATCGTCGACGAGGTGTTCCACACCGTTGCCAGCCCGCCGATCGCCTACCTCTTCTTCGTCATCGGCGCCTGTCTGCTGATCTTCGAGTTCTTCACCGCCGGTGTCGGCATTGCCGGGTTCGTCGGCGCAGTGCTGCTGGTGCTGGGCACGTACGGCCTCGCCGAGCTGCCGTCGCGCCCGGGTGCCGTCGTTGCCCTGGTGCTGGCACTCGTCGCCTTCTCGATCGACGTGCAGGTGGGCGTGCCGAGGCTGTGGACCGGCGTCGGGCTGGTGCTGTTCGTGCCGGCGTCGTTCTTCCTGTTCGGGTCGCTGCCGGGTGCATCGCTGCGCATCGGCTGGATCCCGCTCGCCACCGGCATCGTCGGCGTGATGCTCACCTTCTTCGTCGGCATGCCGTCGATGACGCGCACGCGATTCGCCACGCCCACCATCGGGCGCGAGTGGATGGTCGGTGCCGACGGCGTGGCGGTTGGCGCCATCGATCCCGAGGGCGTCGCCGAGGTGAACGGCGCCCGCTGGCGGGCACGCACCAACCGGGCCACGCCCATCACCGCCGGGTCGCCGCTGCGAGTGGCGTCGATCGACGGGGTCACCCTCGACGTCGAGCCGCTCGAGGGCGCCGCACGCGACTACCGCGAGCGCCGCCGAAGCGGCGACACCGCTGCGGCCGGTCAGGCCGACACGGGCGCATGACCGGCCGGTACAGGCCGAAGTGCCTGCCGGCGGGCGCCGATGTGTACAACACTCACTGATCGATGATCGTCACCGACCGCCGGACATTCGTGCAGGGCCGACCTGCGGGCTATGCGACGGCTGGCGAGGGCATGCCGGTGCTGCTGCTGCACGGATGGGCGCTCGGCCAGCACACGTACCGGTCGGTGATCGATGCCATCGCCGCCCAGGACTGCCGGGTGATCGCCCCGTCGCTCCCGGGTTTCGGCGGCACGCCCGGCCTTCCCGAGTCGCGGTTCTCGCTGCGCGGCTACGCCGACTGGCTGCACGAGCTGCTCGAGGGCCTCGACATCCACGAGCCGGTAGTGGTGGTGGGCCATTCGTTCGGCGGGGGCGTTGCCGTGCGATTCGCGCACGACCATCGCCAGCGGGTGCGCAGCCTCGTGCTCGTCAACTCGATCGGCGGCTCGGCATGGCGCAAGGGCGACACGCTGCGCAGCATCGCCGAGCGGCCGCTCTGGGACTGGGGCCTGCACTTCCCAGCCGACGTATGGCCGCTGCGCCAAGCAACCCGCGTGCTGCCGGTGGTGGCCGAGGACGTGCTGCCCAACCTGCTGCGCAACCCGAAGGCCATCGTGAAGGTGGCCCAGCTGGCCCGTCGGGCCGACCTGCGACGCGAGCTCGAGTTGCTGCGCGACAGCGGCCTGCCGATCACCATCCTGTGGGGGCGTCGCGACGGCGTGATCCCACGCGAGTCGTTCGAGGCGCTTTGCGTGGCCAGCGGCGTGTCGGGCACCGAGGTGGAGGGCTCGCACAGCTGGCTGCTCGCCGATCCTGCGCACTTCGGCGAGGTGATCACCAACGATCTCCGCGTGGCACGTGCGGCACGCGACCTCGAGCTGCGCGAGGTGGCGCCCGCCAGGCGTCGGGGCCTGCGCCGCGTGCGCTCGCTTGCCGGACGCGGTGGCGTGCCGCCAGCTGCGACGGCCTCGTAGCGCGCTACAGGGCGGGCAGGCGCGGCCCGGCGATGCGCGAGTCGCCGCGTCGCCTCGTGATGCCCCGGCTGTCGAGTTCGGCGGCCAGCGGCACGGCGTGCTTGCGCGTGATGCCGAGTGCCTCGCGGAACTGGCTGACGGTGAAGCCGTCGGGTGTGGCAGCAAGCAGCCGTGCGGCTGCCACCGCTGCTGCGTCGATCGCGTCGGGGTGGAACACGATGCCGTCACGCTCGATGAGCATCCGCCGGCGGATCAGCTCGCGCAGTTCGGTGGCAGCGACGCCTGCCGGATCGGGGGGTGCGCAGCCGCCCGCTCGCGCCGCCGCCACGAACGGATGTGCGGCGAACGGGTCGGCCACTGCCTCGCGGCGGGCACGCCCGGCCTCGACCACGACGCCGGACAGGGTGGCGAGCACGGCACGCTGCTGCTCGTCGAGCGATGCCGTGTCGAGGCCGAGCGCGTCGGCTGCGTCGACCGCTGCCAGCACCTCGAGTCGAGCCTGATCCAGCGCATGCGGCGCGGCGACCCAGTGTCCGATGGTGGGCGGACGTCGCTCGCCGGTGAGGGCCGCCAGTTCGTCGGCATCGATCCAGCCGCGTTCGTCGACGACGCGGTCGACCGAGCGATCGGGGGCCGCCTTCGATGCGGGGCGCACCGGCTGCACGTCGAGCACCTCGCCGCCGCCGATGGTCTCGTCGCGACCGGACTCGCGCAGCACGAACCGGTCGCCGGGAATGAGCGGCACCGGCCGGTCGGCGGCGAGATGCAGCCGCACGAGGCCGCTGCCGCCGGGCCGGATCGACTCAGCGCCGAGCACGCGCAGCCGTGCCGGGAACTCGCCCGAGCCGATGTAGGCGAGATACGAGCCGCGCCGGCTGACGACGTGGTCGAGCGAGCCGAGCACCTGCAGCGAGGCATCGAACCGGACCGTGGGCCGCCACTGCGCGGGCTCGACTACCGCATCGCCTCGGTGCAGCTGCGAGTGGTCGACGCCGGCGAGGTTGAGCGCCACCCGGTTGCCGGGGCCGATGCGGTCGACGGCGATGCCGTGCGACTGGATGCCGCGGATGCGCACGGCGTGGCTGCCGGCAGCGAGATGCTGGTCGACGGCGACATGGCCGCCGGTGAGCGTGCCCGTGACCACCGTGCCGCTGCCCCTGGCGGCGAAGACGCGGTCGATCCACAGACGCGGCCGGTCGCGGTCGGCGGCGGCCGGCGATGATGCGGCCAGCTCGGCGAGGGCGAGTCGCAGCGCAGGAAGGCCGTCGGCTGCCGCTGCCGACTCGTCACCGGCATCGATGCGGCTGCGCCGGCAGCTGACGGGCAGCATCGGCGCCCCGTCGAGGAACGTGTCCGCCAGGCGGTCGCGGATGTCGAGCTGCTGCAGCTCGAGCCACTCGTCGTCGACGAGGTCGCGCTTGGTGACAACGACGATGCCGTGGCCGACGCCGAGCAGCTCGAGGATGCGCAGGTGCTCCTCGCTCTGCGGCTTCCAGCCCTCGGTCGCGGCCACCACGAACATGCACGCATCGATGCCGCAGACGCTGGCCAGCATGTTGCGCAGGAACCTGACGTGGCCGGGCACGTCGACGATGCTGATGCCGTGCGCAGTGCCGTCGGCGGTGGCCACCGTGGTGTGCGCGAAGCCGAGGTCGATAGTGAGGCCGCGCCGGCGCTCTTCATCCCAGCGGTCGGGATTCGTGCCGGTGAGTGCCTCGACGAGCGACGACTTGCCGTGGTCGACGTGACCGGCGGTTGCGATGACGCGCATGGCTCAGTGCTGCGCGGTCGATGCCAGCACAGAGCGGAGTGCTGCGGCAACGAGGTCGTCATCGTCGGGATCGACCGACCGGAGGTCGAGCAGCGTGGCACCGTCGCGTGTGCGGGCAATCACCGGCGGCGTGCAGGCACGCAGCGACGCGAGGCGGTCGCCGTCGACGCGCACGGCGACTGAGGGCATCGTCACACCGGGCGCGCTGCCGGCACCGGGCAGCGCCTCGCTGTCGACGACGGTGCCGGCGCCGACGACCTGCACGATGCGCGTCGCCCTGCTGCGAAGAGCGTCGAGGTCGGTGGACACCATGCGCCAGAGCGGCACCCTTGTCGCGGCAGTGCGGTCGAGGTAGGCGAGGGCGACATCTTGCAGGGCGAGGAGCACGTGCGAGCCGGGTCGCAGCGCCCGCGCCAGCGGATGGCGCGCGCAGCGGGCCACCAGGTCGGCGCGCCCGGCGATGATGCCGCTCTGCGGGCCGCCGAGCAGCTTGTCGCCGCTGAAGGTGACGATGGCCGCCCCGGCGGCGAGGGTCTGGCGTGCGGCCGGCTCGCCCGCCAGCCACGGCGGGGGTGCACCGCCCAGCCACGGGCAGTCGGCGTCGATCAGCCCGCTGCCGATGTCGGCGACGACAGGCACGCCCAGCGACACCAGCTGCTCGACCGGCGTGTCCTCGACGAAGCCCTCGACTCGGTAGTTGCTCGGGTGCACCTTCAGCACCAGGGCGACGTCGTCGGCTGCCGCGTCGAGGGCGTCGCGGTAGTCGCCGAGACGGGTGCGGTTGGTGGTGCCCACGTCCACGAGCCGCGCCCCCGAGCGGGCCATCACGTCGGGCACCCGAAAGCCGCCGCCGATCTCGACGCTCTCGCCGCGGCTCACCAGCACGCTGCGCCGCTCGGCGAGTGCGGCCAGCACGAGCAGCACGGCGGCCGCGTTGTTGTTGACCACTATGGCGGCCTCGGCACCGCAGAGCGACGAGAGGATGCCGCCGACTGCCGCCTGCCGAGAGCCCCGCTCGCCGGTGGTGAGGTCGAACTCGACATTGATGGCCCGGCCGGGGTGGTGCACCGCCAGCGGCGCGCGCCCGAGGTTGGTGTGCAGCAGCACGCCGGTGGCGTTCACCACCGGTGCCAGCAGCAGCCGACGGCGGTGGACCGCGCGGGCGAGCGCCGCCTCATCGGTCCACGAGTCGGGGCCGGCAGCGATGGCCTCGCGGGCGAGCTCGACGTTGATGGCGTGCGGCAGGCCGGCGGGCGCCATGGCGCGGGCGAGTCGATCGACCGAGGGCGGCCGCGCGGCGGGCGCGCCGTCGTGCTGGGGCACCATGCGACCGGTCACGTGCGGGATCGTACCGGCAGCCCGTGGGCGCACTTCCGCGTCGTAGGCTCGCATCGATGCTGCCCGTCCACATCGTGAGGCTCGACCTCGACTTGCCGCTGCCCTCGTACGCGCACGCCGGCGATGCCGGCCTCGACCTGCGCTCGACGATCGACATCACCGTGGCGCCGGGCGGCGGCAGGGCACTGGTGCCGACGGGCATCTCGATCGCCATCCCGATGGGCTGTGCTGGTCTCGTGCTGCCGCGCAGCGGCAATGCGCTGCACCATGGCCTCACGGTCGCGAATGCGCCCGGTCTCATCGATGCCGCGTACCGCGGCGAGGTGAAGGTGATCCTGCTGAACACCGACCCGGTAGCGCCATTCGAGGTGCGACGCGGCGACCGGATCGCGCAGCTGGTGATCCAGCGCGTCGAGCAGGTGGAGTGGCTCGAGGTGGACGAACTCGAGGGGCTCGACCGCGGCGGCGGATTCGGCCACAGCGGCCGTCAATGAGTCGTGCAGCCGGCGGGCCGAGCCGCCGGATCTGACAGCGATCGGCTCAGCGCCAGGCGAACACGGGCTGCTCGAGGTGGTGCACGCGCTCGCCGAGTCGGCCCTCGACCGCCACCCAGCGGAACTGCAGCAGCACGGCGGCCGTCGGCGCATGCACGATCTCGCGGCTCATCAGCAGCTGCACCACCGGGCGGTCGCTCTCGGGAATGCTCGTGAAGCGCGGCGAGCCCGGCCGGAACAGCTCGTGGATGCCGATGCGATACGCATGCGCCACCTCGATGGGATCTGGCACGAAGTCGAGCGCGTGCTCCGACCACATCACCACGGGCGTGATGACGAAGCCCGAGCGTGTTCGGTAGTCGTCGAGCCGTCCCAGCACCGCGTCGTCGGGCAGCACGACCCCCAGCTCCTCGTGCAGTTCGCGGCGCGCCGTCTGCTCGGCAGACTCGCCGTCATCCACCCGGCCGCCGGGGAAGGCCCACTGGCCGCCGTGGCGTCGAAGTGTGGCGGCCCGCCGACACAGGACGATGGCGGCGCCGCCGGCCACGCCCGACATCGTGCCGTCGAAGCCGTCCACGTCGCCGGGCACGCCGTCCATCGACACCGGCACGTCGGGATACGGATCGACGGGATCGGATCCGGCGACGCTGGGCACGATCACCACCGCGACGGCAGCACGACGCGCCGAGGGATCGTCGATCTCGTGCACCTCGTGGCGTGCGAGATGGCCGGCGATGCGCTCGCGCAGCGCGCCGTCGTGCGGCACCGGCTGGTGTCGGCCCTCGGTCACCGGGCAACCATAGGCCGGTGTGCCCTGCCGGCCGGCGGGTGCGCGGGCAGCGATCATGCGCCAGACTGGGCGAATGGCCGACCTGTCCGTCGCCGTGACGCCGCTGTACGTCGCCAGCATGGCGGTGGAGAAGAAGGTGCTCGACCGGCGCGCCGCGGCCGAGGGCCCGTCGCCCGCCACCTACGAGCGTCCCGACACGGCGACGAGCCTGGCGATGGGCGCCCTGAGCCTCACCACGCCGCTGACGGCCTCGCTCGTCGGCATGGCAGCCCTGCGCCGCGGGCGGGCCGGGCGGATCGGCAGGGTGGTGGCCGGCGTGGCCGTGGCGGCCGCCGCCGTCACCACCGTGGCCGACATCGTCGAACGCCGCGCCGGGCGCCGACTGCGAGAGGGCGCGCTGGGCGATGCCGGCAGGCGAACCATGCGCCAGGCGCGGCAGGTGGCAGCAGTGGGCGGCGTGGTGGCCGTCGCGGCCGGCGGCGTGGTGGTGTGCGCCACCGCTGCGGCACTTGGCTCGGCGACACGTCACTGGCAGCGAGGCCAGCGACGCGACCTCGGCAGCGGGGTGGTGCCGTTCACGGCGGCGATGGTGGGCTGGGACTTGGGCTACTACGCCAACCACCGCCTGATGCACGAGGTGCGCGCCCTGTGGGCCGTGCACGTGCCGCACCACAGCAGCGAGCACTACAACCTCAGCACCGCGCTGCGCCAGCCGGTGACGCATGCGCTCGGCGTATGGCTGCCGTACGGGCTGATGTCGCGAGTGGGCATCCGCCCGCGGCTGATCGAGACGGCACGAGCGCTGAACCTGATCTACCAGTACTGGATCCACACCGACACGATCCGGTCGCTTGGTCGCGCCGAGGCCGTGCTGAACACGCCGTCGCACCACCGCGTGCACCACGGCAGCAATGGCCGCTACCTCGACCGCAACCACGGCGGCATCCTCATCGTGTGGGACCGCCTGTTCGGCACCTACCAGCCCGAGCGCGCCGACGACCCGGTGGTGTACGGGCTCACCGAGAACCTCGGCACCTACAACCTGCTGTCGGTGATCGGCCACGAGTACCGCGCCATCGCACGCGACATCGCTCGCAGCCGCACGTGGCGCGACCGGCTGGGCTTCGTGCTGCGCAGCCCGCGCTGGGGCTATGCGCGTCGGGCCGAACTCGATGCCGCGGATGCCGCTGCAGTCGATGCCGATGTCGATGCCGACCGGCGCCTGGTGGGCGCGTCGGCGATCGACACCACGTCGCGGCCGGCCTGATCGCTGCCGCTGTCGCCGTCGTCGCCAGCGGCGATGGTGTCGTCGCCAGCCCGCTGCTCGGCTACCACGCGAGCCAGGAAGTCGAGCAGCACGCGGTTGAAGGTGGTGGCGTGCTCGACCATGAAGCCGTGCGCGGCGCCGGAGATGACGACGAGCTCGGCATCGGGCAGTCGCTCGGCGATCTCCTCGCTGTCGCCGCGCGGCGTGAGGATGTCCTGATTGCCCACCAGCACGAGTGCCGGCACGCGTACCTCGGCCAGTCGGTCGGCATACGCCTCGTCGGCGGCGAGGATGGCGTGCACCTGCGACACCAGCGCATGGGCGGCGCGGCCGAGTGCCAGCGGCCCCAGTGCGCCGAAGGCCGGCAGCAGGCGGCGGAACGACCGCGGCCCGATCATCCAGCGGGCTGCCTCGCGGGTCATCGCCGCCACGCCGCGCTCGGTGGCCACGTCGGCCCATCCGAGCAGCAGCTCGCGCCGCCAGTCGTGATTGCGGCACGCCGTGCACGCCAGCGTGAGCGATGCAACGCGGTGGGGATGGTCGATCGCCAGCACCTGGCTGATTGCGCCGCCCATCGACGCGCCGACGACATGCGCCCGGTCGATACCCGCATGGTCGAGCACGGCGATCGCGTCGCCGGCCATCTGCTGCAGCGAGTAGTGGCCGAACGGCTTGTCGCTGCGTCCAGCACCGCGGTTGTCGAGCGCCACGACGCGGTAGCGGCGGGCGAGCGCGATGCGCTGCAGGTCCCAGAGGTGCTTGTCGGCACCGAGGCCCTGGATCATCAGCACGGCAGGCGCGCGTCGCGGCCCGAGCGCCTCGTAGTGCAGCCGCACGCCGTCGTCAGCCCGAGCCCACGCCATGTCAGCTGTCGGCCAGCCAGTCGAGGGGTGCCACGCCGGTCTGCGTGCCGCCGAGGCCGTCGAGCATGCGCTGCAGGTGGCGCTGCACCGACTCGGCGAGCTCGACCTCGGCAAGCGGCCCTTGGCGCTCGTGGCGCGGCCGCACGTGCGGCCCCACCTCGACGCGCGCCGACCGGCCGATGGCGCTGCTGGTGGTGGCGAGCGGGAACACGGGCGCGCCGGTGGCCACTGCGGCGGCGACGATCTCGTGCGGCACGCTGCCGGCGTGGCGCGCATGCGGCGACGGCGCGCATCCCACCAGCACCAGCTCGCGGTGGCGCAGTGCGCCGGCCACCTCGTCGGAATCGGCCAGCAGTCCGCCGATGCGCCGCATCAGGGCGCCCACCGGGGCGATGTCGGGACGGCCGACGAACCGCACCGGCCTGCCGGTGTGCCGCCACAGCGCCCACGCCGCCCAGACGGGCGTGTACGACAGGCGCCGGTCGTTGCACACCAGCAGTGCGCCACCGCGCGTCGGCAGGCGGTCGGCGCCGCCGACGCTGACGCTCCATCGCAGTGCGGCGAGCGGCGAGAGGGCGCGCACGAGGTGCGGATCGCGTCCGTAGTCGTCGACTGAGTGGGCGAGCATCTCAGGCCGCCGCCCGCGCCCGTGAGGGCACGCGCACGATGCTCTCCCACTGGTAGAGGTTGTCGATGACCTCGGGGGTGGAGTGCTGCGGCGAGATGCCGAGCACGTCGAACTGCCTCGACCCGTCGGCGAGTCGGCCGCGGTGCATCACCTCGGCGACATGGTCGGGGATCGGGGCGCCCATCAGGTGACTGAGCCGCGACGCGATCGCCCACTCGGGCCCGACGAGCGGCAGCGGCATCCGCCGGCCGCGCAGACAGGCCTGCAGCGCCGTGATGCCGCCGGACGCAACGACGTTCAGCGGCTGGTCGAGCCGCGCCTCGGCGGCGCGCACCACGGCGCGTGCCGCATCGGCATCCTCGATCACGGCGAATGGCGCATCGGCGAGCACGCTGAACGGCACCACTGGCTGGCGAAGGACGCGTCCGAGCGGGCTGGGCACGTGCTTGCCGAGCACGGACGCGAGGCGCAGCACGCCGACGGCTATGCCGGCGCGGCACCCCACCTCGGCGGCGGTGCTCTCGACATCGGCGAGCATGCGGCCGAATTCGGTGGTGGGGTGCAGGGGGCTGTCCTCGTGCGGCCGCGTGACGGCGTCGCGTCGCCGGCCGTACACCTCGGTGCCGCTGCGCACGATGAGCGACTCGAGCGACGGGCACTCGGCGGCGGCGCCCACCACGGCGGTGGCGGCGTCGGACGTGAAGCGGCGGGCGACGTCGAGCGGCGCCCGCGCGTCGGGCTCCCAGATGCTGAGGTTGACGACGACGTGTGGGTCGAACTCGGTGACCACGTCGACGATGCGGTCGCGCTGCGACGGCTGCAGCAGGTGGAACTCGGCACGGCGCAGGCGGCGACGCGGCGGATCGACGTCGATGCCCACGAGAGCGCCCACCCACGGCTCGGCCTCGAGCATCGTGGCCACCAGCGACCCGAGCTCGCTGCCCATGCCGCTCACCAGGACGCGCCGCCCGCTCACGGTGTCAGGGTAGCCGTGCGGCCGCGTCGCCCGCAGGCGATCGCCGGGCCCGGTGCAGCAGCCTCGTGCTGGGCTGCGCGCTGGCGGAGGCGCCGGTTAGAAGATGCTGCGGTCGTCCTGCTTCAGCGCGGTGTCGATCGACAGCGCCGATGCCACCACCAGCGAGTTCAGCGGCTGGGGCAGCACGGCGTGGATCTGCACCACGTAGTTGTCGGCGGTGGTGAAGAGCGTCTTCAACGCGCCCTCCCACGTCTTGGTGATGCGCGCCACCTCGGTGCCCGCAGCATCCTCGATGCGGAAGTTCCAGGCCCGCCAGTTCTCGGCCTTGATGCGGCCGACCACCGTGCCACCGGCGACGAGGTCGAAGCTGATCTTGCCGAACACGTTGTTCTGCACGATCTGGCCGAGCTCGGCACCGTCGGTGCCGCTGACGATGACGCGGCTCTTGAACACCTTCGCCGGGCGAACCAGCCGCAGCAGCACTCGACCCTGCGTGTCGGCCACCTCGAGGCGGTGGGTGAGGAATTGATCCCATTGCGTGAAGAGGCGGATGAGTTTGCGCAGTGCGCCCTGGCCCACCTGGTTGACGACGGCCACCTGCGCGCCGTCCTTGCTGAACACGCTGTACTGGTTGCGCAGCTCGATCAGCTTCGCCTTCTGGTTGACCACTAGCACCGGCTCGGTGAACAGCGTGCCACCGCCGCCGAATGCCGTGCTCTCGATGCCGGCACCGCGCATGCCGGTGCCGCTGACCTGCTCGGCAATCCTGGCGCCCTCGTTGCCGACCGTGAGGATGTTCTCGAGTCGGTCGAGCCGCGGTGCGCCGAGCGGATCGGTCGACTGCACGCCGCCCTTGCTGACGTGGTCGGTCCAGGCGGTGCCGTCGAAGTAGCGGTACTCGTGGCGGCCGGTGGGATCGGGATACCAGTCGGCGGGCGCCCCGGGGGCTGCCGGCTGGCTGGGCGGAGTGCTGTCGGTCATGGCGCCAGCGTACGGCACCTGCACCGGTGCGGTCGCCCGGCGCACCGCATACGGCGCGCCGCGGTCAGCGGATCTCGTGCGTGGTGAGGATGATCTCGCGTGCGAACGGATCGAGCTGGCGCTTGGCGATGAGCTCGGTGATGGCGATGCACTCGTTGGGATCCGACACCATGCCGCTCCAGCGGAAGTAGCCGCCGAGGATGCCGACGAGCCGGTCGTCGACTGATTCGTTGTGCACCACGATCTTGGTGCCGGCATCGAGCATGGAGCGCAGCTCGTCGTAGAAGCCGCCGAGCCACACGTGCAGGTCGTCGATGCCGGTGAACGGCCGGTGGGCGTACGGCATGCCGAGCTCGTCGTAGTTGTGCAGGTTGTGCGGCGCCGGGATGATGCTGACGACGCAGCCGAAGCCGTTCTCGCGCAGCCAGATGATCTCTTCCTGGCGGCGCACTCGGCGGTGGTTCTCGCCGTAGCCGCCGGGCCGCTCGCAGACAGCGAGCTTGTCGGTCATGAACCACGTGAAGTCGCGGGGCGTGATGCCAAGCGCCCACTTGCCGCGCAACTTCGGGGGCATGTGCCATTCCTCCGGGAGACCGTGCAGCACGTCGCCTCGTTGCGCCGCGCCGTCGGCAAACCTACTCCGTTGCCCTACCCCCGTGCGGGCCGAAATCGCCGGGTTCTTCGGCGGCGCCGGTGTCATCGCCCGCGGCCGCGTCAGCCGTCAGCACGAGTCGCTGGCGGTGGCGGCTGACGTGCCGGCCGCCGCCCACGTCGGTGCGGAGGGCCTCGCCGCGGGCCACGGCCAGTACCCGTTCGACGGTGGCGGCATCGGGCGGGTAGCCGGTGTCGAGCCAGCGCCGGATGGCGCGCCGGGCGAGGGCGGGCGGCAATTCTGCCACGGCCCGTGCGTCGGAGGGGTCGAGGTCGGCGGCCAGGTCGTCGAGCAGGTCGCTGTCGGCCCTCGCCAGATCGGCCTGGCGGGCGAGCACGGGCACGGGATCTCGCCGCGACAGGTCGGCCAGCAGCGGCAGCAGCTCGTGTCGCACCCGGTTGCGCAGGTGGCGGGGATCGGCGTTGCTGGGATCGTCGACCACCTCGAGGCCCAGCGCCGCGCACACGGCCTCGGTGTCGTGGCGTCGCAGTGTCAGCAGTGGCCGCTGCTTGCCGGGCCGCATTGCGCCGAGGCCGCCGACGGCGCCTCGCAGCAGGTTGATGAGCACGGTCTCGGCCTGGTCGTCGGCGGTGTGCCCGGTGAGGATGCCGTCGGGCAGGGCCGCATAGCGGGCGGCGCGGGCCCGCGCCTCGAGGTTGGGCCCGCCGGCCAGGTTGATGCCGACCGAGCGGAACGATGCGCCGAGTGCCGCAGCGTTGCGCGCCACCACCTCGGCTTCCGCAGCCGAGTCGGGCCGAAGGCCGTGGTCGACGTGCACTGCCTCGACGACACAGCCCGCCGCCACGGCGAGCGCCATCAGCGCCGTCGAATCGGCCCCGCCGGAGACGCCGCAGGTTACGGCGGTGCCGGGCGGCGGGAACGTGCAGCGCCCGATCAGCCCGACGACGAGATTGGGAAACGCGGGCGGGACGCGGTGTACGGGAAGGGAACCTGGCTGATCGGCCGACGGGTCGACCGGCGCGGGCACGAGGTCAGTCTTCGTACTCGGTGGTGCGCTTGCCCGGGAACCGCGGCGCCACGGCCTTCTTCACGTAGCCGCCGAGCAGGGCAACCGAGGCAAGGATGCCGACCCCGAAGAGGATCACGCCGAGCCACCAGTGGAAGATCTTCGCAGCGAGCATGGCGACAGCGTAGCCAGTGGGGGCCGGTCAGCGCCTACTGCCGTCGACACCGTCGTTATCGGCGGGCTGCGGCCGCGCCCGCGTGGCGCGGTAGGCGTGGAGCGGCCTAGCGGCGATGGACGGCGACGAAGCCGTCGATGGCGCCGGCGAAGCGCTCGAGCATGTCGGCCAGCACGGGCAGTTCGCGCGCCTCGAACGAGCTGAGCAGGTGGTCGAACAGCTCGGCGCGCCGTGCCGACACGGCGGCATGCACCGTGCGGCCTGCCGGCGTGATCTGCACCACCACGCCGCGGCCATCGTCGGCGGTGGGCCGCCTCGCTGCCAGGCCGGAGCGCTCGAGGCGCTGCACGGCGCGGGTGGTGGTGGATGGCTCGACGCGCAGGGCCTCGGCCAGTTCGCTCATCCGCCAGCAGTCGCGCTGCACGAGCAGGTCGAGCGTGTCGACCTGGCCCAGTTCGATCTGCTCGCCGTCGAGCGCGACGTCGATGCCGTGCGTGGAGTAGAGGAATTCGCGAAGCGGCCCGGTGGCCGCCCCGCGGCGCAGTTCGCGCCACGACAGTCCAATGCGTAGCGCGAGCGCCTCGAGCGACGACTCGTTGGCACTCGAAATGGCGTTCCGCTCGGACGAGGCCATTGCGGCAGGGTAGTGCCCGCTGCCGACCCCGCCCGAGCGGATCCGGCCAGCGATCAGTCGATCAGGTTGAAGCCGTTCGACGCGTAGAACACGTTCTTGTTCAGCACCTCGAGGGTCGGCGAGAACAGCAGCGTGGTGGGCAGGAAGCCGCTGATGCGCACCTGGATGATGCCGTCGCCGCAGTCGGCGATCTGGCGGGCCGACAGCCGCAGCGGCAGGATCTTGCCGTTGCGACGGATGTTGTAGGTGAGGTCGCGCAGGCGCACGCCGGTGTCGAGCGCGATGCGGGCGTACAGGTAGTCGCCGTCATTGTCGATCTGGTTGAGCTGGATGTTCGCGCACGTGCCGTTGTTCACCCAGACGCCCGGCGTGGCCGCAATGGCGGTGCCAGGTGCCATGAGCGCAGCGGTGCCGAGCGCCAGTGCCAGTCCGAGTGCCTTGATCTTCATCCCCATGTCGTGGTCTCCCTTCGTAACGACGGGACGCAACGTACTACCCGAAACGACCCGCAGGAAGAGGCCGAATGGCCGCAGACGTCACGATCGTCGCACGTCCGGCGATCGGGTGGGGGCACCACTGGGTGGCGGGCCCCGCCCAGATGGTCAGGGGAGGGCGATGCCGATCGCCTCGACGGCCGGCGCCTCGACGACGGCGCCGGTGCGGGCCGGCTGCGGCTGGCCGCCCTCGGCGATGGCCGCCGCAGTAAGCAGCATGATCGCCGCCACCCCGGCGGCGAGGGCGGTGGCGACGATGCCGACTGCACTGGCGGCGGCCTGGCGCAGGTGCGAGCGGCGCAGCGCGGCCCGGCGAGCACGTGCCGCGGCCGAGCGGCGGATTCGGCGGGGAGCGACTGTTGCGGGAAGAACGGGGAGGGTGCTCATGGCTGCGGTGGCGTGACGAGGTCTGGCGTCAGTGTCGGCACGATCCGCCGAGCCCTTGAGCGATTTGTCGCCGTGCCGGATGCGGCGGCACCCGGGTGGCGCTGCGACACTTCGGCGATGGCGGTGCCCTCCAAGCCCTGCGCCTCGTGCGGCCGCGAGATGACCTGGCGCCGCTCGTGGGCAGCCAACTGGGACAGCGTCCGCTACTGCAGCGATGCCTGCCGCCGCCGCAAGGTGGCCCCGGTGGACGAGCGTTTGGGATCGGCGATCCTCGACCTGCTGGGCGCACGGTCGGCCGGTGCCACGATCTGTCCGAGCGAGGCCGCACGAGTCGTCGACCCCGATGGATGGCGCAACCTGATGGAGCCGGCCCGCCGGGCGGCGCGTCGACTGGTGGCCGCGGGCGCCGTCGAGATCACCCAGTCTGGCCGGGCGGTCGACCCGTCGACTGCGAAGGGCCCGATCCGCATCCGCCTGGCTGTCCGGCCGCCCGAGGCTCGCTGAGAGAGTCGACGCGGCACCTCAGCCGGCGAGCGCGGTGAGCGCATGTGCACTGCGGCCATCCGTGCGGTTCACGTGAACCGCTGTATCGCAGGACGTGCGGCGTGGCGGTCGACGGGCGACGTACGGCGGTGAAGTTATGAGGCGTAACGGAGCCCGAGAAGGGAATCGAACCCTTGACCTACGCATTACGAGTGCGTTGCTCTGCCGACTGAGCTACCCGGGCGTGCGGCCAGATGCTAGCGGCCACCTGCTGGCGGGCGCACCTGCCGGATTGAGCGGCGCTCAGCGGGTGAGGGTCGGCAGGTCGAGCAGCAGCGCGTGCAGCAGCAGGGTCTCGTTGGCGTTGACGCCGAGGGCGCCCATTGCCTGATGCAGTCGCTCGACGGCGTGCACGGCGGCGTCATGGCGCACGAGCAGGCCCTGCGCGTAGGCGTCGCGGTATACGCCGGCCATGGCCGACAGGCCGCTGCGCAGCTCGTCGGCGAGGTGGCGGCGCAACTCGCGCTTGTGGCGGTCTTCTAGCGACTTGCGGCCGCTGCCGCGCTCGCCGAGTGCGGCGACTCGCGCCTCGAGCTCGGCCACCTCGCGCTCGTGGCGGGCGCGGATGGGCGCTGCGGACTCCTCGAGCAGGGCATCGAGCTCGCGGGTGAGGGCCACCACGCAGGCGCCGGTGCCGTCGAGCCTGGTGGGCACGGCGGCGAAGGCGGCTCGGCGCCGGCCGAGCTCGGGGTCGTTGGCCAGATCGCGGGCGCGCGCCATGTTGCCCTCTGCGGCCTTCGCCGCCTCGACGGCCGCAGCCGGCGAGACGCCCTCGGCGATCAGCACACCGAGCACCGCTGCGCTGTCGAGGTCGACGAACTCGATGCGCACGCAGCGCGATGCAATGGTGACGAGATCGGGTGACACCTGGTCGGCGAGGACAATGAAGGTGGTGTCGGGCGGTGGCTCCTCGAATGTCTTCAGCAGCCGGGCGGCGCCCTCGGCCGACAGGAGCTGGAACTCGTGGAGGATCATCACCTTGCGGCTGCCCTCTGAGGGCGTGAGTGCCGCATTGCGGATGATCGCCTGCACCTGCTCCTTCGAGATCGATGCGCCCTCACGTCGCACCTCGCGCACGTCGGGATGCTCGCCGGCGAGGGCGAGGCGGGCATCTCGGTGCTGCGGGTCGTCGGTGCCGGCCATCAGCAGCGCGGCGAAGGCGCGTGCGGCCTCGTCCTTGGTGCAGCCGGGCGGGCCGATGAACATGTAGGCGTGCACTGCCGACTGGGCTGCACGGGTGAGCTGGGCGACGGCGCGCTCCTGGCCGATGACGGCATCCCACACCGAGTGGCGTTGGCCGACGGGCATCAGATGCCCAGCCGATCGCGCACGGCGGCGCGCACCGCAGTGGTGACGGCGTCGAGCGACGGCGTGGCATCGACGACGATCCAGTGCTGTGTATCACTGGCGGCCATGGTGCGGAATCCGTCGCGGACGCGGTCGTGGAAGCCTTTGTCCTCGCGCTCGAAGCGGTCGAGGGTTCGGCCGCGCATGCGGCGGCCGAGCACGTCGGCGGGCGCGTCGAGCAGCACCACGAGGTCGGGCCACAGGCCGTCGACGGCCCAGTCGTTGAGCTGGCGCACCTCGTCGACGGCCAGCCGTCGCCCGTAGCCCTGGTAGGCGAGGGTGGAATAGACGCTGCGGTCGCTCACCACATGGCGGCCGGCATCGAGCGCGGGGCGCACCACCTGGTGGAGGTGCTGGGCGCGGTCGGCGGCGGCGAGCAGCGCCTCGGCGCGGAACGACAGGTCGCCCACGTCGGTGTCGTGGAGGATGCCGCGGATGCGCTGGCCGATAGGGGTGCCGCCGGTCTCGCGGGTGAGCACGGCGCCGAGCGCATCGGCGAGCCGGGCCGCGACGCTGCTCTTGCCGCAGCCCTCCGACCCCTCCAGTGCGATGTAGCGACCCATATCCGGAGCACGAACCCTACCCAGCCGGTGCGCGGCGGGCCGGGGGATTCAGCCGGCGTCGCCGTCGTCGGCGGCTGGGCCGGCGGCCGTTGCGGCGGCTGCCTTCTTGGCGGCCTTCTTCGCTGCGGCGGTCGACGACGTCGCCCCGCTCTTCTTCGCCAGACCCTTCTTGGCGGTGGTCTTCTTCGCGGCGCTCTTCTTCGCCGGCGACTTCTTTGCCGCTGCCTTCCTGGTGGCCTTCTTGGCGGTGCCCGCCCTCTTGGCTGCGGCCATCTTCGTTGCTGCGGCGCGCTTGCCGGCGGCGCCACCCTTCTCGATCAGGGCATCGCGGCGCAGCGACAGCAGCTCGAAGGCGCGCTCGGGCAGCATCGCGTCGAGGCGGTCGCCCTTGCTGAGCGATGCGTTCGTCTCGCCGTCGGTGACGTAGACGCCGAACTTGCCCTCCTTGGCGAGCACCGGCTTGCCGCTGACGGGATCAGCGCCAAACTCGCGCAGCGGCGGCTTAGCGGCGGGGCTGCCACCGCGGCGGAACACCTTCGGCTGGGCGAAGATCGCCAGCGCCTCGTCGAGCGTGATGGTGAGCAGCTGCTCCTCGCTCGAGATCGTGCGGTAGTCCTTGCCCTTCTGGATGTACGGGCCGTAGCGGCCGTTGTTGGCGAGGATCGGCTGATCGTCGGCGGGGTCGATGCCCACCGTGCGCGGCAGCTGCAGCAGCTCGATTGCCTCGGCGAGCGACGTGCGCTCGAGCACCATTGTCTTGAACAGGCTTGACATCTTCGGCTTCTCGAGGCCCGGTGGCAGCTGGTCGGGCGTGCCCCACTGCACGTATGGCCCGTATCGGCCGTTCTTGGCGAACACCGGCAGCCCCTCGTACTCGCCGATCGGCGTGTCGCCCTTCGGCGCGGCCAGCAAGGCGAGGGCGACGTCGAGGGTGAGCTCGTCGGGGCACATGTCGTCGGGCACGCCGGCCGTGTCGTCGCCGCGCTTCACGTATGGCCCGTACTTGCCGGGCTTGGCCACCACGAGCTCGCCGTTGGGGTCGAGGCCGATCGGGAAGGTGTTCACCTCGGCGGCGTCGATCGAGTCGAGGTTCTCCTCGACGAGCCGCTTCAGGCCGGGCAGGCCCTCATCGTCGTCGCCGAAGTAGAAGTCCTGCAGCCAGTCCTGCTTCTGTCGCTCGTTGCGGGCGATGGCGTCGAGGTCTTCTTCGATGCGCGCCGTGAATGCGTAGTCGACGAGCTCGTCGAAGTGGCGCTCCATCAGCCCGATGACGGCGAAGGCGGTCCAGGTGGGCACCAGCGCCTGGCCCTTCTTCCACACGTAGCCGCGGTCCTGCACGGTCTGGATGATCGATGCCCACGTGCTGGGCCGGCCGATGCCCAGCTCTTCGAGCTTCTTCACCAGCGATGCCTCGGTGTAGCGGGCGGGCGGCGTGGTGGTGTGGCCCTGCGGCTCGAGCGACGCCACGGCCACGCGGTCGCCGGCGGCGAGCGGGGGCAGCAGGGCCTCCTTCTCGTCGTCGCTCGTGTCGTCGCTGCTCTCGACGTACACCTGGCGGTAGCCGGCGAAGGTAATGGTGGTGCCGCTGGCAGCGAACACGGCGTCGGTGCGGCGGCCGTCCTCGTCGACCTCGGCGCCGAGGCGCACCGACACGGTGGTGCCGGTGGCGTCGGCCATCTGCGACGCGAGGGTGCGCTGCCAGATGAGGCGATAGAGGGCGAGCTCCTGCGAGTTCATCTCGCCGGCGACCGTGTCGGGGGCGCGCAGCGGGGTGGTGGGGCGGATGGCCTCGTGCGCCTCCTGGGCGTTCTTCACCTTGGTGCTGAACTGGCGCGGCTGGGGCGACAGGAAGTTGGCGCCGTACGTGCGCTGCACCTCGCTGCGCACCGCAGCGCGCGCCTCGTCGCTCGGCACGACGTTGTCGGTTCGCATGTAGGTGATGAAGCCGCGCTCGTAGAGGCCCTGGGCGAGGCGCATCACCTGGGCGGCGCCGAGGCGCAGCTTGCGGCCGCCCTCCTGCTGCAGGGTGCTCGTCATGAACGGCGCCTTGGCACTGCTGCGATACGGCTTCTCCTCGACCGAGCGCACGCTGAAGGAGGCATCGGCGAGGCGGGCCGTGAGGGCAAGGGCGCGTGCCTCGCCCACCACCACGACGCTGTCCTTGGGGCGGCCGTCGCTGCCGAAGTCCTTGCCGGTGGCCACCTTCACTCCGTCGAGCGCGACGAGCGTGGCTGAGAACGAGGGCGAAGTGCCGGTCTGCAGCTCGATGTCCCAGTAGTCGGCGGTGACGAAGGCCATGCGCTCGCGTTCGCGCTCGACGATGAGGCGAACGCTCGGGCTCTGCACGCGGCCGGCCGACAGGCCTCGGTTGACGCGCCGCCACAGCACCGGCGAGACCTCGTAGCCGTAGAGCCGGTCGAGCACTCGGCGGGTCTCGGCGGCGTCGACGAGGCCGTAGTCGATGCCGCGGGGGTTGCTGACGGCGTGGTCGATGGCGGCCTTGGTGATCTCGTGGAACACCATCCGCTTCATCGGGATCTTCGGCTTCAGGTACTCGAGGAGGTGCCAGCTGATGGCCTCGCCCTCGCGGTCCTCGTCGGTGGCGAGGTACAGCTCGCTGGCGTCCTTCATCGCTGCCCGCAGCTCGCGGACCACCTCTCGCCCCCGCTCGGTGAGCTCCCAGTTGGGCTTGAAGCCGTTGTCGACGTCGATTTGCAGGCCGGTGCTGGGCAGGTCGGCGACGTGGCCCACCGAGGCGCGCACGTCGAACGCATTGCCGAGGAACTTGGCAATGGTCTTCGCCTTGGCGGGCGATTCGACGATCACGAGCGGACGGGACATCGGCGTATCGCTAGGGGATGGGATGCGGCGTTGTCAAGCAGCCCCACGGC
Source organism: Ilumatobacteraceae bacterium (assembly GCA_046076025.1). Lineage (GTDB taxonomy): Bacteria > Actinomycetota > Acidimicrobiia > Acidimicrobiales > Ilumatobacteraceae > UBA668. The sequence continues at coordinate 6,732 of JBJTRF010000104.1, read as the reverse complement.
TGTGGACAACCGCTGAACGGCTCGTCACCCTTGCAGCACAAGGGTTTGGCGGGTGGCTCAGGCTCGCACCAGGCGGTCGTCGGGATCGGGGTCGCTGTCGTCATCGGCGTCACTGACGGCATCGGGGCCATGCTCGGCGGCAACCGGGCCGTCAGCGGCCGGGGTGCCGGCGGCCATGGTGGCGAGTTCGAGGTCGATGGCGTGCGAGCCCTCGACGTTCACGTGCGGCAGCCAGCGCTCGATCCAGGCGGGGAGCCACCAGTTGCGGGTGCCGAGCAGCGACATCGTGGCCGGCACCAGCACCATGCGCACCACGGTGGCATCCACGAAGACCGCCACGGCCATGCCGAGGCCGAACAGCTTCAGCTGTCGGTCGTAGCCGAGCACGAAGGCCGAGAACACGGCCACCATGATGAGGGCGGCGGCGGTGATCACCCGGGCGGTCACGGCGAGGCCGTCGGCGACGGCGCTGTCGTTGTCGCCGGTGCGGTCGAACTCTTCCTTCATGCGCGACAGCAGGAAGACCTCGTAGTCCATCGACAGGCCGAACACGATGGCGAACAGCATCATCGGCGCCCACGCCTCGACCGGGCCGGCCTTGCCGACGCCGATGAGCTCGCGGCCCCAGCCCCACTGGAAGATGGCGACGATGACGCCATAGGCCGCACCCACCGACAGCAGGTTCATCACCACGGCCTTCAGCGGCACGAGCACGCTGCGGAACACCAGCATCAGGATGAGGAAGCTCAGCACCAGCACGCCGCCGATGAGATAGGGAAGGCGTCCAGCGAGGTAGCCGGAGAAGTCGACCGAGGCGGCGTTGAAGCCGCCCACCTTCACGTCGAGTCCGGTGGTGGGCAGCACGTCGCTGCGCAGTCGGTTGACGAGGTCGGTGGTGGCCTCGTCCTGGGCGCTCGAGGTGGGGAACACCGTCCAGATGGTGATGGTGTCGTTCAGGGCCTGCGGCACGGGTGGCAGTGCCACGCCCGGGTCGGCGGCGATGGCCTCGGTGACGGCGGCGATGCCGGCCTCGTCGGCGGCAGGGTCGTCGGTGACGAGGAGCAGCGGCGCATTGAACCCGGGGCCGAAGCCGTCGGACACCAGGTCGTAGGCGCGGCGTGCGGTGTAGTCGGCGGGGAGGTTGCCGGTGTCGCCGAAGCCGAGGCGGATGTCGAACAGCGGCAGGGCGAGCACGACGAGGATGGCGCTGCCGCCGATGAAGGCGCGCCACGGGCGGCGCTGCACGTAGCGGCTCCAGCGATACCAGAACTGCTGCTCGCGGGGCTTGGGCGTGCGCTCGCGCAGCAGTCCGCGCATCGGCCCGGAGAACGGCAGGAACCGGGTGAGCCACACCAGCACGCCGAGGCCGACTGCAGCGCCGAGCAGCGCCCAGTTGTGGCTGATGACGCCGACGACCGAGGCTGCCACCCACACCACGACGCCCGCAGCGGCGGCGCGAGTGGTGCGCTCGACGCGCTCGCCGGCGAAGCCCAGCAGTGCCGGCAGCAGCGTGACGGAGGCGATCATCATCGACAGCACCGCGATGGCGCCGGCGACGGCGAGGCCGCGCACGAACGACAGGCCCACCACGAACAGGCCGAGCAGCGAGATCATCACCGTGACGCCGGCGAACAGCACGGCGCGACCCGAGGTGTCGACGGCGCTCACGGCGCTCTCCTCGGTGCCGAGGCCGCGGTGCAGGTTGTCGCGATAGCGCGACACGATGAAGAGGGCGTAGTCGATGCCGACGCCGAGGCCGATCATCGCGGCCATCTGCGTGGCGAACTCGGGCATGCGGAACACGGTGGACGTGAGGCCGATGATGCCGATGCCGCTGATGAGGCCGAACACGGCGGTGCCGAGCGGCAGGCCCATGGCGAGCACCGAGCCGAAGGCGACGAGCAGGATGATGACGGCGGCGAGGAAGCCGAGTGCCTCGCTGGGCGGGAACTCGAACTCGGCGAACAGCTGGCCGCCGTACTCGATCTGCAGGCCCGGCACGTCGATGTCGGTGCCGAGACCCTGAATGCGATCGGCGAGCGCAAGCTGCTCGGACTGGCTGGTCACCTCGTAGGCGAGCTGCGCGAACGAGATGGGAGCAGTGGCGCTGTTGAAGAAGGCGCCCTCCTCGGCGTACGGGCTCACCACGTCGATGCCCTCGATGGCATCGACCTCGGCGAACAGCGACTCCATCGCGGCGCGCACGTCGGGGTCTTGGGTGCCCTGCGGGGCGGTGAACACGATCTGGGCGCGGTCGCCGCCGAACTCCTGCAGGCCGGCCGACGCCATCAGGTCGACGACCTCCTTGGCCTCGCTGTTGGGCAGCGAGAACTCGGTGCGGTAGTCGCCCACCGAGCCGCCTGCGGCGCCGAGGCCCAGCATCACGGGCAGCCAGATGCCGAACACCATCAGGCGGCGGCGGCGGAAACTGAATCGAGCCAAGCGGGCGAGCATGCCCGGTCCTCCGTTCGTCCGCGTCGGGGGGGGGAATGCGGACCGTTCGAACGCTACCGTTCGACCCCATCGAAGTTCCTGTCGACCTCGGACTTGGCTGGCCTCCCGAGCCGCTCGGTCACTGGCGCGAGATCGGCAGTCCGCTGCCGGTGGGACGGGTGAGCCGCCTCGACCGTGGATGGAGCACCGTGCTGCTCGACGTGACGGGTGCCACGGCACGGGTTCGCAACATCGGCGCCGATGTCGCCGTGGGCGATTTCGCCGTGCTGAGCGACGACGGCGAGCGGGTGGCCACCGTGCTGCGGCGCCACAGCGCCTTCGTGCGCCGCGCCTCGTTCGATGGCATGAAGGCGGAGTCGCACACGCTGGCGGCGAATATCGACGTGGTGATGCTGGTGCACTCGCTGTCGTCGCCGCCCAACCAGCGCCGCCTCGAACGCGAGCTGGTGCTGGCGTGGGACAGCGGGGCCCGGCCGGTGGTGGTGCTCACCAAGTCGGATCTGGTGGATGCGGGCGAGGTGGCGGCATCGGTGGCGTCGCTTGCCGACGTGGCGCCGGGTGTGGACGTGTTGGCTGCGAGCGGGGCCGACGGCAGCGGCGTCGAGCAACTGCGGGCATTCGCCGCTGGTGGCTGGACGATCGCGCTGCTCGGTGCCAGCGGCGTGGGCAAGAGCACGTTGGTGAACGCGCTCGTGGGCCATCAGCGGCAGGCCACGGCGGTGGTGCGCGAGGGCGACCAGCGCGGCCGTCACACCACCACGGCTGCCGAACTGGTGGCGCTCGGCGGCGGCGGATGGCTGATCGACACGCCGGGCGTGCGCGCCGTCAGCCTGTGGAGCAGCGGCCACGGCATCGAGCGCGCCTTCGCCGACGTGTTCGACCTGATGGATCACTGCCGGTTCCGCGACTGCAAGCACGACACCGAGCCGGGCTGCGCGGTGAACGAGGCGGTGGCCGCTGGCGCGCTCGATGTGCGGCGCCTCGACAGCATGAAGCGGCTCGTTGCGGAAGAGGCGGCGATCGAGGACGAGCAGCGGGCGCGCGAGAAGTCGCTCGACCGACGGGGTGCACGCCGGCCGCGTCGAGCCGACTGATCGGCGCCGTGGCAGGGCGGGCGGTCACGGCGGCTCGACCGCCATCGTCACCGTGGCCCGCAGCTCGATGGCCGGGATGAACAGGCCGATCAGCGGCACGTCGGTGGGATCGACGTAGCGCACCGTGGCGACCACGACGGCGATTCGTGCTGCGCCCAGGCCGTTCGCAGCGGTGGTGCTGGTGTCGTCGTCGCGCCGAGCGTTACTGCGCTCGTCGAGGCTGTCGCTGCCGCCGCCGGCGCGCAGCGTTGCGAGTTCCACCTCAACCGCCAGCGGCCGCAGGCGCACTGCGCCGTGTGCGCCGTCGACCGCCGCTGCGCTCGCATCGGCCGAGATGGCTGCGGCGCGTGCTGCGGCGCGCGCGGCTACCTGCACGGCGAGCTGGCTGCGGATGACGAGGCCTACCTGCACCACGCCCATCAGCAGCGCGCACACCAGCGGCAGTACGAGCGCCAGCTCGACCGCCGCCTGGCCGCGATCGTGGCGTGTTGCGATCACAGCTTCTGGATGATCGAGTCGATGACGCGGTCGAACAGGCGGCCGATGCGGCCTGCCGATCCGCCGCTCGAGGCCCACGCCACCAGCAGCAGTGCCACCAGCGCCGCACCGAGCAGCACGAGCGCATACTCGGTGGTGGCCTGGCCGCGATCGCGAGCCGCGCCAGTCGAGTGTCGGTGGTTCGGCGGCGCGGCGGCGAGCATGGCGGCGTGCACGCGCGACTGCATGCGCCGGCATCGGCCGAGCGGTCGTGGCGCAGCGAGGTGGTGGGCGAGTGGTGACGGTGTCATGGCGACTCCCTGGTGCTGATCGGGTTGTGGCCGCCTGCTGGTGCTCACCAGCGAAGCGACGACAGGGCGGCGAGCAGCAGGGGCACGACCGCGAGGAGGATGAACGAGGGGAGCGTGCACGTCACGAGCGGCGCAGCGAGGCGGATGGGCAGCTGCCGGGCGAGCGTGGCGGTGCGGCGGGCGCGCTGCTGGCGCGCCTCGGCCGCGAGCCGGTCGAGCACGGGAGCGAGCGGCAGCCCGTAGCGGTCGGCGGCGGCGAACGAGTCGACCAGCACCAGTGCGTCGTCGCCGAGACGCTCGGCGAGCACGGCGATCGCATCGGCAAAGCGGCGCCCGCCGTCGACCTGCGCCACTACCTCGGCGAATGCGGGTTGCACCGTGGGCGGCAGGTGGGCGAGCGAGGCGCGGATTGCAGCTGCCGGCAGATGACCGGCGCGTACCGCAAGGACGATGAGCTCGAGCGCATCAGGCAGGTCGGCGGCGGCCCGGTTGGCAGCCTGCCGTCGCCGCCGCCCGGCGGCGATCCTCGACGCGATGCGTGCCGAACCTGCTCCGCCGGAGGTGTCGACTGGTCGTGTGCCGACAGCGCGAATGCCCGCAGCGAGCGGTGGGTCGGTTGCGCCATCCGATGCGAGTCGTCGTCGGAGCGCCGGCTGTAGTGCGACGCCCAGCAGGCCGATAGTGATCGCGGCGAGGGCGCCGCTGGCGACGGCCGCGCTCACGGCGCCGCCCGGGCGACGAGCGATCGCATCCACGACCAGCCGACGGCATTCAGCACCGCACCGATGGCCACGCTGGCTGCGCCCACAGCCGTGCCGATGCCGGCCCGGAACGACTCGCTGGTGAGCGCACTCCACGCGGCGAAGCCGATCGGCACCACGGTGAGCACTCGCGCGCTCAGCCGCGCCTGTGCGGCGTGCGCCACGGCATCGGCGCGTGCGGCGGCGCGCTCGCGCAGCAGCGCTGCCCCGGCGTCGATGGTGAGCGCCATCGGGCCGCCCAGTGCTGCGACGGCGCCCGTCACCTGCAGCACGACGGCCTCGTCGCCCGAGCCGGCCGTCAGGCTGAGCGTGGCGTCGAGGGGACGTTCTGGCGAGACGGCGTTGCCGCGCACTGCATGCCGTCGCAGCGATTGCTGCCACGCCACGCCGAGGGCGCTGCCGGCGCGCACCTCGGTGGCGAGCGCATCGAGGAACGCCGCCCAGTCGTGCGCGGTGGGCATGGCCGCGCGCCGTCGCGCTCGACGCGATGGCGGTCGTGTGCCGTCCGACGGCCGGTTGGGCGCACGCGGCGACGTGTGCTGGGTGCGCCACGATGCGCCGGCAACGAGCACGCCTGCGCCGGCTGCGAGCGCAGCGACCACGGTCATGCGCGTGCCACCCGGCGCCGTCGGGTGATCGCCATGCCGTCGTCGACGCCGGTATCGGCGCCCGTCATGACGAGCGGGCGGGTGGCCAGTACTGCGCCGCGCTCGACATCGGGCGGGCACACCTCGGCGATGTCCACCACCTGCCGCTGGCCATCAGGCCCGCGCTCGACGTGCACGACGATGTCGATGGCCCGGGCGACGTGCTCGCGCACGGCGGCAAGCGGCCAGTTGGGCGCAGACTGCAGCACCAGCGATGCCAGCCGGGCCAGCGCATCGAGCGCGCTGTTGGCGTGTACGGTGGACATCGATCCGTCGTGCCCGGTGTTGAGCGCATGCAGCAGGTGCACCGCCTCGGTGCCGCGGATCTCGCCCACCACCAGCCGGTCGGGTCGCAGCCGCAGGGCGGTGCGCAGCAGCGCGTCGAGGCCGAGCGCGCCGACGCCGTCGGGCGTGGCATCGCGCGTCTCGAGGCGCACCACGTGCGGATGCTCGAGCCGCAGTTCGGCGACATCCTCGAGCACGACGAGGCGGGAGGTGGGTTCGATTGCCGCGGCCAGCGCGGCGAGCAGGGTGGTCTTGCCCGACGACGTGGCGCCGCTGACCACGATGTTGCACCGCTGGGCGACGGCCTCGTGCAGCACTGCGATTGCTGGTGCGTCGGCGAACTGGTGCAGCGGGATCTGCCGGGGCGCGAAGCGGCGGATGGCCAGGCAGGGTCCGTCGACGGCGATCGGTTCGATGGCCACGCACAGCCGCGAGCCGTCGGCGAGGCGGGCGTCGACCATCGGGGAGCCTTCATCCACATGACGACCCAAGGGTGTGATGATCCGGTCAATTACTGAGCGAATGGCCTCGTCACTGGAAAAAGCAAGCATGGTCTGTTCGATTTTTCCCGCGCGCTCAACGTGAATTGGTGCCGTGCCATTCACCATGATTTCGGAGATGGCTTCATCGGCGAATAGGCCTTCCAGCGGTACGAGGCCTACCGCCTCGTCGCGCACATCGCGGATGAGGATGTCACGATCGA
>JBJTRF010000103.1:0-2783 GCA_046076025.1 Ilumatobacteraceae bacterium | reverse complement strand
CGGGATTTGGATCTGGTCGACACTGCAGATCGCATTCGCCGCGGGGCTGGCCACGACCTTCGATGACACGATCTATCTGACGGGTTTCTTCGGAGAGGTCAACCGCAACTTCCGGCCGCGCCATGTGGTTGTGGGCGAGCTGATCGGATTCAGCGCTCTTGTAGCGATCTCTCTGGTGGGTTATTCGATCGGTCTGGCCCTGCCCAGGGATCTTGTCGGATTGCTCGGGATCCTACCGATTGCGATCGGATGTCGGGTCGGCGAGACGCCCACCGGGTTCGAGTCGGTGACCGAGTGGATCGCCACCGACGAGCTGTTCGCCGCGGCCCTTCCATAGCGACAGGGGCGACCAGCGACGCCGCGCTACGGTCGCCGGATGCGCAGGACACCGCACTCGCTGCTCCTCGCCGCCGCATTCGCCGCCACCGCCGCGTGCGCCGGTACCGCGGCAGACGATGACACCGGAACTGCGGCGGCATCCACCGCAGCGACGTCACCGGCGACCTCGCAGTCGATCGGCACCTCCACCACCGATGCACCTGCGGTGGTCGGCGCCGAGCTCGCCGGGCGGTGGGCGCACTTCGACATCGTCGCCTACGAGGAAGACGTGCTGAAGACGCAGATCATCAGCTACGGCTTCAACGACTTCTCGGTCGTCGATGGCCGCATCGTCGACCAGGCCAGCTTCTGCTTCGCCGAGCAGCGCACCAACCAGCCGATTGAGACGTCGCTGTCGGATGCGGCCACGCAGGCCATCACGCCGCCTAGCACCACCCTCGAGGCGCAGGTGGTCGACGGCCAGCTGCGCATCAGCCGCGCCCCCACGCCCACGCCGGTGGGCATCACCCTCGCCGACCCGGCCACCGACTCGCTGCCGAGCGATACCGCCGACGCACAGGTGGTGGATGCCGACGGCGACGGCAAGCCGGGCATCACCGTGACCATCCGAGTGACTGACGAACTGACCGGCGAGCTCTACATCGCCCGTCTCGAGATCTTCGCGTGGGAGGGAGCCCTCGTCGCCCCCGACCGCATCGAGGGGCTCGTCACCGACACGTCGCAGCAGTTGGTGCTGGGTGCGAGCGACCCGATTTTCGCCACCGCCGGATCGGGGTGGGTGCAGCACGCCGACCTCGCCAAGAGCCCGCTCCTGCTGGTGCGGGTGGACGACACATGGGACTGCGACCGGCTGAAGGCCGAACGCGACCGGCTGTTCCCGCCGGTGCCGCCGATCGACTGGTAGCCGGGGCGGTCAGGCCACCTTGCGGGCGGGGCCGGCATCGGCCACGACGCCCTCGGCGGCGACGGCCGCCCACAGCGCCGTGCGCAGGCGGTCGGACTCGGGCGGGGTGAGCCGGTTGGCCACCACCACGCCCTCGATCATGTCGCCCACCACCACCATCCAGGGCCGCTCCTTCACCTGCACCGACACCACGGCGCCCGTGCGATGGCGGCGCAGCGACCGCTGCACCCCGACGATGCGCGGCGGGCAACGGAAACTTGGCGCCACGAGCCCGTGCGACCGTGCCTCGCGGCCCAGCACTCGGGCGGCACGGGCGAAGTCGAGGGAAGTCTGTCGGGCGCTCATGAGCGCATGGTGCCAGAGGGGTGTCACGCGCCCCTTCGCGCGCCCGCTGGCTAGCGTCGCCGCATGACCGACGGGCCTGCCCTCACCCCCACCCAGCAGCGGCTGCTCGCCCTCATCCGGCGCGCCGCCGATCCGCTGCAGTTCGACGCGGCCTTCGTCGAGCACCTCGAGCAGCAGGCAACGGCCGCGGTCGCCGAGTTCTCGGCACGGCTCGGCGGCGAGTCGCTGTGGGTGGCGAAGGGTTTCCTCTCCAGCGTGCACGGGTGCGAGGTGGCGCACCTGGCACCCGACGAGTTCGAGTGGCGTCCGTCCACCGCCGCCGGCTTCGTCGCCCACAAGGCCATCGAGCTGGCGCTCAACTGGCGCGGCGAGCCCGTGCCCGCCATCGTCGTCGACGAGGCCATCGCCCGCCTCGGCGACGAGACGAGCAACCGCGGCGGCTATGTCGCCGGCCTCACCGACGCCGACTACGCCGACCTGCGCAGCCGGGCCGTCGACCGAGTCACGAAGTTCCTGCAGGACTTCCCTCCCCTGCCGGCCGGCGCCCACCCGGTGCTCGAGCCGTCGGCGCGCTGGAAGCCGCCCGGCACGATCGAGTTCAGCGGCAAGGCCGACCTCATCGTCGGCCAGCCCGAGGGCAGCGAGAGCCGGCTGCTGATCATCGACCTCAAGACCGGGGGCAAGTCACCCCACCACCGCCCCGACCTGCGCTTATACGCGCTGCTCGAGACACTGCGCCGCGCCGTGCCGCCGCGCAAGCTCGCCACGTACTACCTCGACTACGCCGATGCCGAGGTCGAGGACGTCAGCGAGGGCCTGCTCGAGGCGGCGCTGGTGCGCGCCCTCGAGGGCATCGCCCGCCACGTCGAGCTGGTCGTCGACCGGCGCGAGCCGGTGAAGCGCGTCGGCGTGGCGTGCCGCTGGTGCCCGCTGCGCGACACGTGCGCCGAGGGCCAGGCCTACCTCAACGGCACCGATCCCGACGCCGGCATCGCCGACTGAGCCGGCGACGCCAGCCGGGCCCGCATCACGAGATCACGCGCACCAGGTCGCCGATCGACAGCCAGTCCCAGATGCGCACCGCGTCGTCGGGCAGCACGCGGATGCAACCCGCCGACGCACCGAAGTACTCCTGCGTGCCCACCGACTCGAGCGGCTGCACCCAACTGCCGTCGGAATACTTCGGCACGCTGTG
>JBJTRF010000102.1:0-3170 GCA_046076025.1 Ilumatobacteraceae bacterium | reverse complement strand
CCGGTCGCCGGCAACTGCACCGCGGCGGGTGCGGCGACGACGGCATCGGCCGCGGTGGCCGACAGCGCCTGCGGCTCGACGGCGGCCGGCAGCGGTGCCGTGCCCACGCCGGCAGCCACGATCGAGGCAGTGGGCAGGTCGGTGTCGCACGACACGGCGGCGTCGATCGCATAGGCTGCCTCAGCACCGGCGGCACCGAGACGGTGGTCGCCATCGGCCAGCCCGGCGAAGCTCGACACTGCGCCGTCGACCCAGACGGTGACGGCGCCGTCGAGGCCGCCGTCGGCAGCGGACTCGCACGTGGCCATGGCGTCGAACTCGCTCATGACGGCGAGCGTATCCCCCGGTGTCTGCCACGTACAGCGGTCACATCACGAAGATTCGGTCAAGATGACAGCCGGATCGGCGAGATTCTCGACACCATGCGGCGATACCGTCACCCTCCGGCGGATCTCGCCGTCCCCGACCCGCATCGACCGGGCCAGGCCCCGCCTCAGTCGCCGGCGGGCACGTCGCACGACACGAGGTCGTCGAAGGTCTCGCGTCGCACCGCCAGTCGGGCGGCACCGTCGCCGGCGAACACGACGGCGGGACGCGGCAGGCGGTTGTAGTTGCTCGCCATGGCGTAGCCGTAGGCGCCGGTGACCGGCGTGACCAGCAGGTCGCCGACGACCACGTCGGCCGGCAGGTCGGCCTCGGGCACGAGCACGTCGCCGCTCTCGCAGTGCTTGCCCACCACCCGGGCTCGCAGCGGCCGGGGGGCACGCACCGACCTGGCGAGGAACGCCTCGTAGCCGCTGCCATAGAGCACCGGCCGCGGGTTGTCGCTCATGCCGCCGTCGACGCTCACGTAGCGGCGGATGCCCGGGATGTCCTTCATCGTGCCGACGGTGTAAACGGTGACCGCTGCCGAGGCCACGATGCTGCGGCCCGGCTCGACGGCGATCGCGCTGCGCACCCCTGCCGCGGCGCAGGCGGACAGCAGCACCTCGGCCCACTGGGTGATCGTCGGCGCCGACTCCCCCTCCGTGTAGGCCACGCCGAGCCCGCCGCCGAGCACGAGCTCGGGCAGCCCGACCGGCACGGCGCACGCCGCCACTGCCTCGACCGCCTTCGCGAAGTTCGAGGCAGAGAACACGTTGCTGCCGATGTGGCAGTGCACGCCGGCGAGGTCGCCGACACCCGAGCGGCCGAGTCGCTCGACCGCCCTCGCCGCGTCGCCGTTGCCGATGTTGAAGCCGAACTTGCTGTCGTCCTGGCCCGTTGCGATGAACTCGTGCGTGTGCACGTGCACCCCGGGCGTGACGCGCGCGAGCAGCCGCGGGCGCTGCCAGCCGCTGGACCGCACCTCCGCAGACAGTGCCTCGAGCCGGTCGATCTCGTCGAAGCTGTCGACGACGATGCGGCCCACGCCGGCGGCGATCGCCATGCGCAGCTCGTCAGTGCTCTTGTTGTTGCCGTGCAGGGCGATGTCGGCGGCGGGAACGCCGGCGCGCAGCGCCACGAACAGCTCGCCGCCACTGGCGACGTCGAGGCCGAGGCCCTCCTCGTGGGCGAGTCGCGCCATCGCCGAGCACAGGAATGCCTTGGTGGCGTAGAAGACGCGTCCGCTGCCGAATGCGGCCACCGCCTCGCGGCAGCGGCTGCGCAGGTGCGCCTCGTCGTACACGAACAGCGGCGTGCCGAACTGGCCGGCGAGGTCGTCGACGCGACAGCCACCGATGACCAGCGACCCGTCTGCCGCGACGCTCGCCGTGTCGGGCAGCAGCGACTCGGGAACCGCCGTCACATCCGCTCCGGTGCCTCGATACCGAGCAGCGACAGGCCCCGCTCGAGCACGCGGGCCGTCAGGTCGCAGAGTGCGAGCCGCGAGTCGCGCACGCCCGCGTCGGCCTTCAGCACTGGGCAGGCCTCGTAGAAGGCGGTGAATGCCTGGGCCAGGTCGAACAGGTAGGTGCAGAGCCGGTGCGGGCTGAACCGGTCGATGGCATCGTGCACCGCAGCGTCGAACTGCAGCAGCCGCAGGGCGAGCGCCCGCTCGTGCGGGTCGCCCACGACGGGCTGCACGGCGCGCAGCGACTGCCGTTCGATGCCGTGCTCGTCGAGTGCCTTGCGGAAGATGCTGCACAGGCGGGCATGCGCATACTGCAGGTACGGGCCGGTGTTGCCGTCGAAGGCCAGCATTCGGTCCCAGTCGAACACGTAGTCCTTGATGCGATCGCTCGACAGCTCGGCGTACTTGAGGGCTCCGATGCCGATGGCCCGGCCGAGCGCCGAGCGCTGGTCGCCGTCGGCGATGCCGCTGCGCTCGGCGACGGCGGCGGTGCCGCGCTCGATCGCCTCGTCGATGAGCTCGATGAACCGCACGGGATCGCCGCTGCGGCTCTTGAGCATCTTGCGGTCGGCTCCGAGCACACTTCCGAACTGCACGTGCACGGCCTGCGCCGGCGGGCGGATCCAGCCGGCGAGGCCGGCCACCGAGAACACCATCGCCAGGTGCTGCGCCTGTGGCGAGCCGACGACGTACACCAGCAGCGTCGCCCCGAGCCGCTCGACGCGGTCGATCACGCAGGCCAGGTCGCTGGTGGCGTAGTTGAAGCCGCCCGTGCGCGCCTGCACAATGAGCGGCAGCGGCTCGCCCTCGCGGTTGGTGAAGCCGGGCACCCACACCACCTTGGCCCCATCGCTCTCGTCGAGCAGCCCTGCCGCATCGAGGCGGCGCAGCACGTCGTCCATGAGCGGCTGGTACATCGACTCGCCGGCGAGGTCGTCGTCGGTGAGCAGCACGCCGAGCTTGCGGTACACCTCGTTGAAGTGCACCGTGCTCTGGCCGACAAGGATGTGCCACAGCCGGGCCGTCTCGGGATGCTGACGGCCCTGCAGCAGCACGACCCGCTCGCGCGACCGCTCCTTGAAGGTGTCGTCGGCATCGAACTTCTCGCGGGCCGCCTTGTAGAAGGCGCCGAGGTCGGCCACCTCGAGGTCGGCAGCGCCCTCGATGCCGGCGATGTCGACGAGGTGCTCGATGAGCATGCCGAACGGGGTGCCCCAGTCGCCGAGATGGTTCTCGCGGACCACCGTGTGCCCCACGTACTGCAGCAGCCGCTATGGCAAAACCGTGAACCGCTACGTCACGGTGCTGGAGCAGCTGTTTCTGATCCGGCGCGTAC
>JBJTRF010000101.1:0-31517 GCA_046076025.1 Ilumatobacteraceae bacterium | reverse complement strand
AATCCGCGCCACGAAGGGACCGCTCTCGGGGCCGTCGCCTGTACCGATGTACAGGCCAGGCACTCCGGCGAGTCGGGACGCGAGCGACATCGCTTACGACCCTAGTTCCAACTCATCTCGGCCACGCATATCTGCCGATAGGCGCTACCCGGTCAACCGCCTCGAGGAGCGCATAACGACGACCGCGAAGCGGTCGTCGGCGCTGTCTGACGCGTGGCAGAAGTGTTGTTACACGGGTGATCCAGGGGCCTCGGGCTGGGTCGTCCGAACTTCCGTTGGCTGAGTTCGCATTGACCACCTGATGCTCGGCCTCCGCTGTGCGCGGAGGCCGTCTCCAGCGTGGTCAGTCGTCATCGGACAGTCCCAGGCGGCGCATGGTTTCCTTGCGGCGGTCGTCGACGCCGTGCACGAGGGGGTGTTCGAAGTCGAGGAGGTCGGACATGGCGCGGGCGAGTTCTTCGAAGGTGCACACGCCGTAGCCGTCGGTGACGGATCCGTCGGCGTGGCGGAGGTAGCGCTTCTTGTACTGCGGGCCGTACATGGTGGCGAGGAACGCGGCCATGGTGTGGCGGATGTGGTGGAAGCCGAGCTGCTCGGCGTTCGCCCATGGCAGTTCGCGCTGCCAGCGCTCGTTGAGGTAGTCGATGCGCCGTTCGGTGACGGGCCTGTATCCGGACTTGGTGCGATACCAGAACACCGGGGCGTCGGGTCGGTAGCGGGGGCTTGCCGGGTCGCACTGCGGGCCGCCGCGCTCCTTCGCGTGGGCGAGGAGCCGTTCGATCAGTTCGCGCGAGACCGGAGTGGGCTGTTTGCGCTTGTACTTGTCGCGCAGGTCGATCACCTGCCGGTCACGGTGCAGCTGGCCGACGCCGAGCGTGTGCACGCCTTCGCGGCGGGCGCCGGTGGCGATGCCGTAGTCGAGGATGATGCTGTCGAGTTCGGGGTCGTTGCCGCTGACGCTCGTGACGTAGTGCAGCTCGACGAACTCGAACGCGTGCAGCGGCCGGCGTTCCTTGCCGGTGCGCCGCGGCTTGGGGACGTCCTCGGCGTGGTTGATGCCGCCGGTGTGCTGCTTGGCGTCCTTGAACAGGGATCGCAACGCGGCGACGGCGTTCTCCTCGGCGCCGTAGCCGTCACCGTTCTTCGCGACCTGGCCGCGGGTCGCGCGTCGGCGGTTGTCGACGATGCCCTTCTTCACGGCCATGCGCCGCGACACGGCGGCGAGGGCGAGCACATTGGCTCTGCTGTAGGAGGCAGCCGAGACGCGCTGGTCACCGAGCGCAGGGACGCTCACCCGGCTGGAACGGCACGCGGCACAGTTGCAGCGGCACGTGAACCCGGCACCGAGGCACGGTTCGCACGTCTGGTCGCACACCGCGCCGACCCCGTCGCGCAGGCGCCGCAGCGCCGTGGCGTAGGTGCCGCGCGTGCGCTTGCTGCACCGCTTCAGGTAGTCGTCGATGTGGTCGCGCACCAGCGGCGCGGCAGCGGTGCCGAGCAGCTGGGCGCGCAGTGCGTCCGGGTCCTGGCCCAGCTGGCGGGCGAGCAGGGCGACCGCGTCGTCGTCAAGTACTTGTCCACCGTTGGCAGGCAGCGGTGCAGGGGTGGGGTGGGTGGTCATCGGATTCCTCCAGTGCGGGCGATACGGGGTTCGGCAAGGGTGCTGCCGGCCGCGATGGCGGGTCCGGCGGCGGGTTCGTCCGGCCGGATGAGCAGCCGGGCGATGTGGGTCGGCGCGAGCGCCGCGATGAGGTCGGGGTCGCACAGCACGAGCGCCCCGTGGTCGGGCAGCGCGGCGACGAGCAGTTCGTCGCCCGCCGCGACGCCGAGCAGGTCGAGGTGGCGGGGCCGCAGCCCGATGCGCTCCACCCCGCCGGCGCCGATCGTGAACGCGGCGTAGGCGCTGTTGCGGCCACGCGTCGCGGCTTGCTGTTCGGGGCGTTGGGAGACGAGTGCCCAGCCGTCGGCGATCACGACGTCGAGCGCGCCGTCGGCCCAGCCGAGCAGGTCGGCGAGGCCGCGTTCGCCGAGCTGCAGCTTGATCCGGTTCGAGGCCTCGAGCCGGCGGGTGCGGCACCCGACCGGGAACCGGCCGGTCACGGCAGCGGGCTGCGGGGCGAGGAAGCGCAGCGTGCCGGCGTGCCGCCCGGCGGCACCGGCGTCGGTGGCCATGGTGCCGATCCGCCCGAGCCGGGTGCGCGCCAGTTGGGTCTGCTCGCGCTGGTGGATCGATGAGACCGGCCGTGTCACCGCGTCCACGGTCTCGACCGCGTGCAGGTGTGCAATCGACGCACGCAGGGTGCGCGTCAGTGGATGCGAGCTGCGCCCATCGATGGGGTGATTGCCGCTGGCGGGGTGCCCGGCACCATCGTCGCCATCGCCGTCGTGCGGTGTTCCAGGGACCGTCCCGGGGCCGTTGCGGCCCTCTGGGAGGTCATCATCCGAAACACGGACGAACGTCCGTTGTGTAGTGGGCGAGGGGGGACTTGAACCCCCACATCCTTTCGAATACTGGCACCTGAAGCCAGCGCGTCTGCCATTCCGCCACTCGCCCGAGTGGAAGACGCAGGCTACCAATGCCAGCAGGCTGCGCAACAGGGGGCTCACGCCTGCGCCCCCGCCGTCCGGCGGCCTGCCAGTAGCCTTGCGGCCGAGATGGGCCTCGAGGCATTCGAACAGGGCGTGGAGCGGCTCGTATCGGGCGTGTTCTCCCGCGGGTCGCGTCCGCGCGTGCGCCCCGTCGACCTCGGCCGCCTGCTCCTGCGCGAGATCGACGAGCACCGCAGCGTCGACGCCCGGGGCCGCCGAGTGGTCCCCAACTCGTTCGCGATCACGGTGTGCAGCGTCGATCTCGGCAGCCTGCACGACATCGAGGACCAGCTCCTCCAAGAGCTCTGTGAGACGGCCCGCGAGTACGCCAAGGCAGAGGGCTTCAGCTTCCTCGGCCCCGTCAGCGTCAGCCTGTCGATCGACGATGGCCTCCGGCCCGGCCGGGCCGCCATCTCCAGCCGGATCCGCGAGGGGGCCGGTGCCGTGGTGCTGCCCGACGGCAGTCGCCTCACCATCGGCCAGCGGGTGATCACGGTGGGCCGTCACCCCGACAGCGTGGTGCCGATCAATGATCCAAACGTCAGTCGACATCACTGCGAGATCAGTGCAGACGGCACCAGGTTCACAGTCATCGATCTCGGCAGCACCAATGGCACTCGGGTAAACGGCACGCGTATCGACGGCGAGCAGGTGCTGGTCGATGGCGACACCGTCAGCGTGGGCACCACGCACCTTCGGTTCGAGGCCTCGTGAGCGACTCGATTCTGGCGGTCCTCAACTACGCGCTGTTGGCAGTGATCTACTGGTTCTTCTGGCGCGTGCTGCGCGCCGTGTGGACCGAGGTCACCGGTCCACAGGTGGGCGCGCTGGCACGGGCGCGAGGCGCCGGCACCGATAGCAGCGACGAGCGTCCGGCGGCCACCCGGCACCGCGGCATGGGCGGCCGGACCATCCCCACTCGCATCGTGGTGCTCGAGCCGCCCGAGCGGAAGGGCACCGCCTACCCCATCGCGGGCGACCTCATCATCGGGCGTGCGTCGACGTGCGGCATCCAACTGCCGAACGACACGTTCGCGTCGTCGATGCACACGCGCATCTGGGTCGACTCCGGCGATGTGTGGATCGAGGACCTTGGCAGCACGAACGGCACGATGGTGAACTCGAATCGGCTGTTGTCGGCGATGCGCCTCAGTGACGGCGACCGGATCGTCATCGGCGAGACGGTGTTCGAGGCGCGTCGATGAGCGTCCCCGACGACCGACGTCCCACGCTCGCCTTTGCGGGTGCCACGCACACCGGCATGGTGCGCGAGGCCAACGAGGACAACTACGTCGCCGAGCCGATGGTCTTCGCTGTCGCCGATGGCATGGGCGGCCACGCAGCCGGCGAGGTGGCCAGCGAGATCGCCGCTGACCGCCTGCGTGCACGGCTGAAGGACGGTGCGGCGAGTGTCGACCTGATGGTGGCTGCCGTGGTCGAGGCCAACGCGGCGATCTTCCAGGCCGCCCACTCCGACTCGAGCCAGCGCGGCATGGGCACCACGGTCGTCGCCCTCGCAGCGCTCGTCGGCCCCGCATTCCCCACCCGGCTCGTCCTCGCCAACGTGTGCGACAGCCGCGCCTACCTGTTCCGAGACGGCATCCTGAAGAGGATCTCGGTCGACCACAGCTACGTGCAGGAACTGGTGAGCACAGGGCACATCACCGAGCACGAGGCGCGCACCCATCCGCGGCGCAACATCGTCACCCGGGCACTCGGCATCGAGCCGACGGTGAAGGTCGACACGTGGGTGCTGCCGCTGGTGCGCGGCGACCGCTATCTGTTGTGCAGCGACGGTCTCGTCGACGAAGTCGACGACCTCGACATCTCGATAATCCTCGAGCAGGAGTCCGATCAGCAGGCTGCCGCCGACCGCCTCGTCGCCAAGGCCAACGACAACGGCGGGCACGACAACACCAGCGTCATCGTCATCGACGTGCTCGAGGGCGACGAGGATCCGCCCGTCGACTTCGTGCCGGAGTTCCGCCCAGAAGTTGTACTCGTGGATGCCGATCCGCCGCCGCACGGAAATCCCGAGATCATCGTTGTGCCCGACGAGGTCGAGCCTCCCGGCCGCCTTCGCGCGCTGCTCGGCACGCGCCGTCGTCGCGTCGTTGCGGCGGTGGAGGCGGTCGTCGTGGTTGCGGCCATTGCCACTGTCGTGGCCCTGGTACTGGGTGGATGACCGAGCAGTTCCCGCTCGCTGTCCAGCGGCGTCGCACCGAGCTGCGCCTCGTGCTTGCCGCCGCATTCATCACCGGCGGTGCCTACGTGCTGGCGGCGTTCGGCAAGAACTCGCAGATGCCGGCGCGCATCGTGCCGTTCGCCGTGGCGCTGATCGCGCTGCTGGTAGTGGCGCACGTCGCGGTGCGGCGACTCGCACGCGGCGCTGATCCCGCACTGCTGCCGATCGCCGTGCTGCTGAACGGGCTCGGCTACGTGATGATCGCCCGCCTCAGCGACGAGCGCGCCGCCGCGCAGACCACCTGGACACTCATCGCCGTGGGGGCCTTCGTGGCCACGCTGCTGCTGGTGCCGCGCGTCTCCGACCTGCTGCGGTTCAAGTGGTCGTTCCTCGCGGCCAGTGTCGTGCTGCTGTTGCTGCCGCAGGTGCCCGGCCTCGGGCGCAGCGTCGGCGGCGCGCGTATCTGGGTGGGTGTCGGTCCGATCAGCTTCCAGCCCGGCGAGTTCGCCAAGATCGCGCTGGCGCTGTTCTTTGCCGCCTACCTCAGCGAGAACCGCCTCGACATCCGCGGCGGCGACCGGCGTGTCGGTCCGCTCATGATCCCCGAGCCGCGCTACCTGCTGCCGATCACGGCGGCATGGGGATTCGCCGTCGCCGTGATGGTGGCGTCGAAGGACCTCGGCTCGGCCCTGCTGTTCTTCACCCTCTTCACCGTGATGCTGTGGATCGCCACCGAGCGCGGGTTCTTTCTCGTGCTCGGCACCGTGCTGTTCGCCGGCGCAGCGGTGATCGCCTACCAGCTGTTCGACGTGGTGCGCACACGCGTGTCGGTGTGGCTGGATCCGTGGTCGCAGTACGAGGGCACCGGCTACCAGGCGTCGCAGGCGATGTTCTCGTTCGCGAGCGGCGGCACCGGTGGCACTGGCCTCGGCATGGGCAGCCCCAACAAGGTGCCGGCGGCCAGCACCGACTACATCTTCGCGGCGATCGGCGAAGAGCTCGGCCTGCTCGGTGCCACCGCTGTGCTGGTGGCCTTTTTGCTGCTCATCGGCGCCGGCCTGCGCATCGCCCTGCAGTTCGACCGTGATGCTGTCGACGCGAGCGCCCAGCCCGCTACCGCAGGACGCGCCCCGCTGAGCGCGGCACTGCATGTCGACCGCGACTTCTCCAAGCTGCTCGCCACCGGACTCACCACCATCATCGGGATGCAGGCGTTCATCATCACCGGGGGCGTGCTGCGCCTCATTCCGCTCACCGGCATCACGCTGCCGTTCGTCAGCTACGGGGGCAGCAGCCTGCTGGCCAACTACATCCTCCTCGCGCTGCTGATCCGCCTCAGCGACACGGTCGCCCGGCAGGGCGACGAGGTGCCCGACGATCTCAGCCTCGGCGAGCGGTGGCAGCTGCTGCGCGAGCGCCGCATCGAGCGATCCGAGTCGGCGGCCCGCGCCCGACGCCGCCAAGCGGTCGGCAGTGGCACCGGATCACCCGGCGGGGGAGGGCAGCGATGAACCGTCAGCTGCGCCGGCTCGCCGCCGGGCTCATCGTGCTGTACCTCGCCGTGTTCGGGATGCTCAACCGCGCGCAGGTGTTCGAGAAGGAGGCACTCGACACCCATCCCGACAACAACCGCCAGGACATCCGCGACTTCAACCGCCCGCGCGGCCAGATCGTCACCGCCGACGGCGTGGTGGTCGCCCAGAGCGAGGCGCTCGAGGGCTACGAGTTCGACTACCTGCGCAGCTATCCGCTCGGTGACCTGTTCGGCAACGTCACCGGCTACTACACCTACGGCTTCGGCAGCACCCAGATCGAGAAGCGGTTCAGCGAGGTGCTGATGGGCGACACCGCTGCGCAGAAGATCACCGGCGTCCTCAACGACGACAACTCGGGCAACGTGGTGCTCACGCTGCGCGCCGACGTGCAGCGCGTTGCGGCCGAGGCGCTCGGCAACCGCGAGGGATCGGTCGTGGTGATGGACCCAGCCACGGGCGCAGTGATCGCCATGGTCAGCACGCCGCGCATCGACCCCAACCTGATCGCCGATCCCGATGCCGAGGCAGCGCAGGCCGCACTCGAGGCGTACGGCAGCGCGGCCGGCAAGCCGCTGCTGGCCAACGCCTATCAAGAGCGCTACATGCCGGGCTCGGCCTTCAAGGTGATCACCACCGGCATCGCGCTCGAGCGCGGGGCGGCGGGCCTCGACACCACGTGGCCGGTCGAGCAGGCGTGGGTGCCGCCCCAGACCGACGATCCGATCGAGAACTACGGCGGCAGGGAGTGCGGCGGCGCGATGGCCGAGGTGTTCTGGCGCAGCTGCAATATCCCGTTCGCCAAGATGGCTGTCACTCTTGGCCCCGACGACATGGTGGCGGGTGCGCGCGAGTGGGGCGTGGGCGAGCGGATCCCCTTCGACCTGCCGGCGCCGGCGTCGAGCAACTTCGAGTTCGCGGGCGACGACCCCATCGACTTCGCGCAGAACCTCCCGCTGCTGGCCATCGCCGGATTCGGACAGGCGAACGACGCGATGACGCCGCTGCACATGTGCATGGTGGCGTCAACGGTCGCGAACGGCGGCCGGATGATGTCGCCCTTCGCGGTCGCCCGCACCACCTCGCACGACGGCCTCGTGCTCGACGAGACCGAGCCGCAGCTGTGGCGCACGCCGATCAGCCCGCTCACCGCCAGCATCCTCAACCAGCTGATGCAGGGCGTGGTGAACAACGGCACGGGCACGCCGATGCAGCTCGCCGGTGGCGTGCAGGCAGCAGCGAAGACCGGCACCGCCCAGCTGAACGGTCCAGGCGAGCCCGAGCGCTCGCATGCGTGGATCATCGGCTTCGCCCCGGCATCGGCGCCCCGCTATGCGATCGCCGTGATGCTGAAGGGCACGACTGACGAGATCAGCGCCGGCACCGGCGGGCGCCTGGCGGGCCCGATCGCCAAGGTGATCCTCGACTACCTGATGGCCAACCCGTTGTCGGTGAACCCGTGAAGGCCGGTGCTCACGGGGAGTGGCGACCGGCCAACACCACGGTGCCTCGGTATCCTCTCGTGACACCTTGCCGGGAAGGGCAGCAGTGAGCGGCAGCACCGAGCGCATCGTCGTGAACGAGCGCTACGAAATCCACAAGCGGATCGGACGCGGCGGCATGGCCGACGTGTTCCTGTCGCGCGACCTGCTGCTCGACCGGCCCGTGGCGATCAAGGTGCTGTTCCCCGAGTTCGCCATCGACCCGAACTTCGTCGAGCGGTTCCGTCGCGAGGCGCAGGCTGCGGCCAACCTCAACCACCCCAACATCGTCGGCGTCTACGACTGGGGCAAGTTCGATGCCACGTACTTCATGGCAATGGAGTTCGTCGACGGCCGAACGCTCGCCGACATCCTCCGCCAGAACGTTCGCCTCAACGCGCAGAAGGCGGCCGAGATCGCCAGCGAGGTGGCGGCGGCGCTGTCATTTGCGCATCGCAACGGTGTCGTGCACCGCGACATCAAGCCCGCCAATATCCTTGTCGGCGTCAACGGCCAGGTGAAGGTGGCCGACTTCGGCATCGCCCGGGCGATGAACTCGGCCACCGAGAGCAACCTCACGCAGGACGGCTCGGTGATGGGCACGGCGACGTACTTCTCGCCCGAGCAGGCACAGGGCGCCCAGCCCGATCCGCGCAGTGACCTCTACTCGCTCGGCGTCGTGCTGTACGAGATGGTCAGCGGCCGTCCGCCGTTCGAGGGCGAGAACCCGGTGGGCATCGCCTACAAGCAGGTGCACGAGAACCCCACGCCGCTCAACCAGCTGGTGCCCGACCTGCCCCGTGCCTTCGAGGCCATCGTGGCGAGGTTGCTCGCCAAGCGGCCCGAGCTGCGCTACGCCACCGCTGACGACCTGCGCGACGACCTGCGCCGCTTCCGCCAGGGCGAGGCCGTGCGCGCCCTCGGCGTCGCTGCCGCTGTGTCGGGCGCAGGCTCCGCTGGAGCGCCCACCGGCACGACGCCCACCACCGTGTCGCCCACCCTGCCGGCGGACCGCGGCATGGGCGCCGCCGACTCGGGCGCCTATCCGCGCACCGCCGTGTACGACCGCCGAGATCCCACCGGCAGCAGCGGCATGGGCCGGCCCGGCAGCGCCCGCCCGCCCCGGCCGCCGGTCGCCATCTACGCCGTCATCGCGCTCATCGCCGTCGCCGCGCTCGCCGTGGGCGGCATCGTGCTGTTCAACGTGCTCACCTCGGGCAACTCGTCAGGCCCGTTCGCGATGCCCAATGTGGTGGGCCTGCAGCTCGAGGAGGGCAGCGGCCTGCTCACCGGCGAGTACGAGCTGATCGTCAACACGGTCATCGAGGCCAACCCGTCGTATCCCGAGGGTGCCATCGTGCGCACCGACCCCCCGGCCGGCGTCGACGTGCAGGCCGGGCAGCTGGTCACGGTGTTCTTCAACCCCGAGACCACGCCGTTCGCGCTGCCCGACGTCACCAGGCTCACGCCCGAGGAGGCCGCGGCCGAGCTGTCGAAGGTGGGCATCACCATCAACGAGCTGATCATCACCGAGGAGTCGGCCGACATCGAGGAAGGTCGCATCATCCGCACCGACCCGCCGGCGGGCACCGAGGTGAAGCAGGGCGATGTCGTCACCATCGTGGTGTCGGGTGGGCCGAACGACGTGTCGGTGCCGCCGGTCACCGGGCTGGTGCAGGAAGATGCGCTCGCCACGCTCACCCGTATCGAATACGCCTTCGACGTGCGCGTGCTCGAGGAGAAGAGCGACACCATCGCCGCCGGCACGGCGATCCGCACTGATCCGCCATCGGGCTCGATCGTGCAGAAGGGTTCGCCGATCATCCTCTACGTCTCGAGTGGCCCCGAGCAGGCCACGGTGCCGCCGCTGGTCGGCCTTACCGAGGCGCAGGCCCGTGCGCTGCTGCTCGAACTCGGCCTGTCGGCCGACGTGCGCTACGAGGTGGTGGCTGCCGGCAGCCCCACCATCGGCAAGGTGCTGGCGCAGAGCCTGCCCGAGGGCCTGAAGGTGGATCCCGGCACCGTGATCCGCATCACCGTGGCCGAGGCGCCGCCGCCCACCACCACGCTGCCGCCCACCACGACGTCGTCGACCACAACCACCACGACGCTGCCGTAGTCGTCGTGCAGCGTGCCACTGCTCGCTAGGCGGCGCGGCGCAGGAAGTTGGCGAGCAGGTCGTGGCCGCCCGCAGTGAGAATGCTCTCGGGGTGGAACTGCACGCCCTCCACCGGCAGCATGCGATGGCGCACGCCCATCACGATGCCGTCGGCCGCGTGCGCCGTCACCTCGAGGCAGTCGGGCATCGTGGCCGGATCGATGACCAGGCTGTGGTACCTGGTGGCGGTCAGCGGCGAGGGCAGCCCGGCGAACACCCCGACACCGGCGTGCTCGATCGGCGACGTCTTTCCGTGCATCAGGTGCGGGGCCCGCACCACGGCGGCACCGAACACGTGCCCGATCGCCTGGTGCCCGAGGCACACGCCGAACACCGGGATGTCGCGCTCGGCGAATGCCGTGATCGCGTCGCAGATGATGCCGGCGTCCTCGGGCCGTCCGGGTCCCGGCGACAGCAGCACGAGGTCGGGACGGCGGCCGAGTGCCTCGTCGAGCGTGAGCTGGTCGTTGCGCACGACTTCGGGCTGTGCGCCGAGCTCGCCCAGGTACTGGACCAGGTTGTAGACGAAACTGTCATAGCTGTCGATCACCAGCACCTTCGCCATGGCCACAGCCTGCCTGCCGGGGGAGAGGCGTGTCGAATGCGCCATGCGGCCTACACTTGCCGCCCGTGGCACCTCCGAAGCGCAGATCGACCGGTCGAGTGACTCCCAAGGGCGGCAAGCCGGCGGGATCCATGGCCCGGGAAGCCCCCCATCACGAGGCACACGCCGAGGCATCGTCGCGGTACACGCCGCCGACGCCGCACGAGTTCTACGAGAGCCCGCGGTGGGTGCCCATCCTGATGTTCAGCCTGATCGGCCTCGGCGCCGTGGGCATCATGCTGCGCTACGTCGTCCCTGCCTGGAACAACACCAACGTCCCCGTGGTGGTGGGCCTCGTGCTCATGCTCGGCGGCCTGTTCACGGCCACCAAGTGGCACTGACGGCCTGAGGCCATCCATTCCCGAGACGCCAGAGGGGCCGGGCGTCGGCGCGATGCTCCCCGCCGCCATTGTCCCCAGACTGTGGACAACTTCGTGTCGGCCTGATTGCAGGCGTGGACGACGGGCGTTCGCTCAGTCGTAGAGCGGCGCCATCACCACCATCTCCTCGAGGCAGTGCTTCGGGGGCGGCGGATCCTCGTCGGGTGCCAGGGTGAGCTTGATCTCCAGCCCGCAGACGTTGCAGCGGTAGCGAACGTTCACCTTGCGCATCTCGCCGGGCGGCGGCGGCTCGGGCAGGGCCCGGGTCATGCTGCGCAGCATGCCGATGCCGGTTTTCCACAGGAAGGCACCCAGCAGGATGCCGCCGGCGACCCACACGATGGTCGAGAACTCGGGCACTCCGTCACCCTACCGAGGCCGGTCGGGCCGATGCCGTGGCGTGCTGGCTGATTCGGGCGGCTCAGCCGAGGCGCTCGAGCACGGTGGCGTTGGCCATGCCGCCGCCCTCGCACATCGTCTGCAGGCCGTAGCGGCCGCCCGTGCGCTCGAGCTCGTTCAGCAGCGTGGTCATCAGGCGGGCACCCGATGCGCCGAGCGGGTGGCCGAGGGCGATCGCCCCGCCGTTCACGTTCACCCGGTTCATGTCGGGGTGGAACTCCTTCTCCCACGCCAGCACCACCGAGGCGAACGCCTCGTTGATCTCGACGAGGTCGATGTCGTCGATCGACAGCCCCGCCTTGGCGAGCACCTTCCGAGTGGCGGGGATCGGTGCGGTGAGCATCATGCGCGGGTCGTCGCCGGCCAGCGAGAAGTTCACGAAGCGCGCACGCGGCGTCAGCCCCAGTTGCGCTGCCTTCTCCTCGCTCATGATCAGCAGTGCGGCTGCACCGTCGGTGATCTGCGACGAGTTGCCTGCCGTCACGCGGCCGCCCTCTTCCTCGGGACGGAACGACGGCTTCAGCTTGCCGAGTGACTCGAGCGTGGTGTCGCGCAGGCCCTCGTCGACGCTCACCATCGCGCCGTCGGCACCCAGCACCGGCAGGATCTCGGCCTGGAAGCGGCCCTCGGCCGTGGCCCGCGCTGCGTATTGCTGCGACCGGGCACCGAACGCATCGAGGTCGTCACGCGTGAGGCCCCACTTGTCGGCGATCAGCTCGGCTGAGATGCCCTGCGGCACGAGGCCGCCGGCCGGCGCATAGCGGGCGCCCACGGCGGGACCGAACGGGAAGCCGTACTTGCCGTCGGCCATCGACGCGCCCATCGGCACGCGGGTCATCACCTCGACGCCGGCGGCCACCACTACGTCGTATGCGCCGGCGATCACGCCCTGCGCCGCGAAGTGCGCCGCCTGCTGGCTCGATCCGCACTGGCGGTCGACCGTGGTGCCGGGCACGTCCTCGGGCCACCCGGCGGCGAGCACCGCGTTGCGGGCCACGTTGACGGCCTGCTCGCCCACCTGCATCACGCAGCCCATCACCACGTCGTCGACGATGCCGGGGTCGATGCCGGTGCGCTGCTGCAGCGCCTTCAGGGTCTCGGCGGCGAGGTCGACCGGGTGCCAGTCCTTCAGCTTCCCGTTGCGCTTGCCGAGTGGTGTGCGGATGGCGTCGACGATGACGGCGGTGGGCATGGTTGCTCCTTCGACAGTGGATGCCGGCGGTCCCCAACGGCCACCGACGGTCGTGGGCGGAAGTCTGCCCCCCGGCGCCGCCCGACCCGAAGTCGGACGGCACCTTGGCCGGGCATGGCCGCCAGCCGCTAGCCGTCAGCCGTCAGCCGCCGACCGTCAGCCGACGCAGCTGCGGCCCCGCTCGGCTACCAGTCGGCGGGCTCCGGCGCCGGGTCCTCGCGCTGCAGCTTCGACCACAGGCGCTGCAGGGCGGCGATGTCGGTATCGGTGAGCGAGCTGGCGAAGTGCTGCTGCACCAGCCGCCGGTAGGTGATGTTGGCGTCGCGCCACGCATACCGGCCCTCGGTGGTGACGAGCACCTCGACGGCCCGCCGGTCGTTGGGCCGCGGCGCGCTGCGCCGCTCGATGAGGTCGTCCTCTTCCATGCGGTCGAGTCGCCGCGACAGGCTGCTCGGCACCTCGTCGAGGGCCTGGCACAGCTCGCGCACCCTGATCGAGCCACCCGCATCGCGCACGACCGTCAGCACGTCGTACCAGGCGAGGGGCACGTTGTGCAGTTCGGTGAGCTGCTGGTCGAGAAGGCGCTGCAGCTTCGTCGAGATGACACACAGCCGGCGCCACAGGTCGATGCGCTCAGCGTCGAGTCTCGGCACGTCGATCTCCCCGGGTCGATTGCCAGTGGTGCCACGCGGCTGCGGCCGCCGTGACCTCGTGGCCGGATGTCAGGCGGTGGCCTTCAGCGCAGCGCCGAATGCAGCGAGCGCCTGGTCGATCTCGGCCTCGTTCACCACGAGCGGGGGCATCCACCGCAGGCACTTGCTGTAGGTGCCGGCGTCCATGAGGATGAGGTGTCCTTCGTCGAGGCAGTGCTGCTGGATTGCGGCAACGCGCGCGGGGTCGTCGAACTCGGTGCCCACCATCAGGCCGGGGCCGCGCACCTGCAGGATGCCGTGGTGCTCGCGCTGCAGTTCGAGCAGTCCGGCAGTGAGCTGCTGGCCGCGGTCCACCACATTGGCAAGGAACGACGGGTCCTGCATGATCTCAATGGTGGCGAGCGCAGCGGCGCATCCCATGGCGTTGCCGCCGTAGGTGCCGCCGTGGCTGCCCTTGGTCCACTTGTCGTCGAGTTCGCGGCGGGTGCCGAGCGCCGAGAACGGGAAGCCGCTGGCGATGCCCTTGGCCATGCAGATGATGTCGGGCTCGATGCCGTAGTGCTCGACGGCGAACATCGTGCCGGTGCGGCCGAAGCCGCTCTGCACCTCGTCGGCGATGAACAGGATGCCGTGCTCGCGGCAGCGCTCGACGATGCCGTGCACGAATGCCTGCGGTGCCGGCACGTAGCCGCCCTCGCCGAGCACTGGCTCGAGGATCACCGCCGCCGTCTCGTCGGGTGCCGTCATCGTCTTCAGCAGGTGGTCGAAGCCCTTCAGCGCCTTTGCCACCTCGGCGTCCTGGTCGGCAGCCAGTGGATCGGGGAACGGGGCGACGAATACGCCGGCGGGCAGCGGCGCATGGCCGGCGCGGTAGCCGGTCTTGCTGGTGGTCATGGCCATTGCCATGTGCGTGCGGCCGTGGAAGCTGCCGCTGAACACGACGATGTGCGGCCGCTTGGTGACCTGCTTGGCGAGCTTCACCGATGCCTCGGTGATCTCGGCGCCCGAGTTGGCGAAGAAGAACGTGTCGATTCGCCCCGGCGAAAGCTCGGCCAGCTTGGCGGCCAGCGGTTCGAGCAGGTCGTGCTGGAACACGTTGACCTGGGCGTGGATGAACCGCTGGGCCTGCTCGGCGATCGCCGCGGCCACCTTCGGATGGGCGTGGCCCGTGGAGTTGACGGCGATGCCGCCGGCGAAGTCGAGGTACTCCTCGCCGTCGGTGGTGGTGACCCAGCACCCCTTGCCGTGGCTCACCTTCAGCGGGGTGACCGAGAACCAGACGTTCGAGAGATGCGAATCGGTGCTCATGGCACAAGTGTACGACGACGCCGACGGCCGTGAACAGGGGCAATGGAGCAGCACCTCGCCACCGGACGGCGCCGTGGCACACCGTTCTGCGACGAGTCACGGGTGCGGAGCGCCGAGCAGTTACGGTAATTGGTCATGATTGCAGCACTGCTCGACACCGGTTGGCTCACGTCGGCGGAGGGGTGGTCGGCGCTGGCGGCGCTGCTGCTGCTCGAGATCGTGCTGGGCGTCGACAACG
Source organism: Ilumatobacteraceae bacterium (assembly GCA_046076025.1). Taxonomy (GTDB): domain Bacteria; phylum Actinomycetota; class Acidimicrobiia; order Acidimicrobiales; family Ilumatobacteraceae; genus UBA668. Next base: position 16,798 of record JBJTRF010000101.1, on the reverse strand, counting down.
TCGTGTTCATCTCGATCCTCGCCAACAAGCTGCCGGTCGAGCAGCAGGCGAAGGCCCGCCAGGTGGGTCTGCTATTGGCGGCCGGCATGCGCGTGCTGTTCCTGCTGGGCATCGGCGTGATCCTCGGGCTGAAAGCCACGCTGTTCGAGTTCGCCGGAGTCGAGTTCACCGGCAAGTCGATCGTGCTGCTGCTCGGCGGCCTGTTCCTCATCTTCAAGGCCGTGAAGGAGATCCACCACCGTCTCGAGGGCGTCGATCACACGCACGGCGGCGTGGCCACCGTCACCTTCAAGGCGGTCATCGTCCAGGTGCTACTGCTCGACCTGGTGTTCTCGATCGACTCGGTCATCACCGCTGTCGGCATGACGAGCTACCAGCAGGTGATGATCATCGCCGTGCTCACTTCGGTGGCGGTGATGCTGCTGGCCTCGAAGTACATCTACGAGTTCGTCAACCGCCATCCCACGGTGAAGATGCTGGCGCTCTCGTTCCTGCTGCTCATCGGCATGACGCTGATCGCCGAGGGTGTCGACCAGAAGATCCCGAAGGGCTACGTCTACTTCTCGATGGCCTTCGCCCTGCTGGTCGAGGTGCTCAACATCCGCTCGCGCAAGCCGAAGGCACCCGTGCACTTGCACGAGCCGGCCATCCCGGGCGAGCGCCGCGCCGCGGCGGCCGCTGCAAAGAGCGCCGCGCCCACGACGCACTGACCTGCCGTCAGCGGCCGCTATCCCGCTGCGAGTGCAGCAGTGCGCTCGACGGCGTCGTCGAGCGGCAGGCGCTCGGCCACCATCTGGCGGCAGCGCATCACCAGCTTGGGCATGCTGAGGCCCAGGGCGCCGCGCAGGCGGCCCTGCCACCCGTAGAGGGCCACGAACGGGCCCGTGCCCGGCTCGCCCGTGACGACGCGCACGTCGTCGCCGCCGTGGGCGCGGCCGACGAACTGCACGCGGTGCTCGTACTGGTCGCTCCAGAAGAACGGCACCGAGGCGAACGGCTCGGGTTCGTCCCCGCGTGCCGTCGCCATCAGCGTCCGCGCCGCGGCAGCGCCCTGCTCTGACGCATTCGTCCAGTGCTCGACGCGCATCACCATGTCGTCGTCGCCCTCGAACACGGCGTTGGGCCAGCGCACGCAGTCGCCTGCCGCAACGACACCCGGCGCGCCCGTGCGCAGCGCTTCGTCGCACACGATGCCGTCGTGCAGCGACAGCCCGCTGCCCTCGAGCCAGCCGACGGCAGGCGTCACCCCGACACCCACCACGACTGCATCGGCGGGAATGACCAAGGAGCCGGTTGCGTCGGCGATCCGCACCCCCGTGGCGCGGAAGCCGTCGTGCTCGATGGCCTCCACCGTCACGCCGCATCGAACGTCGACGCCGTGCGCCGCATGCATCGACGCGATCGCCGAGCCCATCGTTTCGCCGAGCCCGTGCTGCAGCGGCACCGCGCCGCCCTCCAGCACCGTGACCTCGCAGCCCAGGCGGCGCGCCGTGGCCGCGACCTCCAGCCCGATGAACCCGGCGCCCACCACCGCCAGTCGAGTCGGGCGTCCGCGGTCGACGGTCAGCATCGAGCGGAGCGCCACGGCATCGTCGAGGGTGCGCAGTGACAGCACGCCCTGCACGTCGGGCTGGTCGGGCACGCGCCGCGGGGCGCACCCGGTGGCTATGACGAGCCCGTCGTAGGCGAGCGCAGTGCCGTCGGCGAGCGAGATGCTGCGGGCTGCGGTGTCGAGCGACGTGGCGGCAGCGCCGAGCCGCATGTCGAGGCCCAGCGATTCGATGGCATCCGGCTTGCGCAGCCGGATGCGATCAGCGTCCCACTCGCCGGCGAGGAACGCCTTCGACAGCGGCGGCCGGTCGTAGGGAACTTCGGCCTATGCGCCGACGAGCGTGATCCGCCCGCCGAACCCCTCGTGGCGGAGGCTCTCGCACGCGCGCAGTCCCGCCAGCGACGCGCCGACGACGACGACGTGGTCGAGCGGATGCGTCATTCGCGCGTCAGCCGACTGTGCACTCGACGCAGTGCACGTCGACGACCGGTTCTCCGGCGAGGAGGGCGCGCACCCAGTCGACGAGGCGAACCCCCTCCACCTCGTGGGTGTAGAAGTCGGCGCGGTGGAGGATGGTGTGCTCATCGCCGGGCGAGATGAAGCTCCACAGCGACATGCCGCCGGCCTCGACCTGCGTCTCGTTGCGGTCGATGAGCTGCACGAGGTCGTCGGCTGGAATGCCGGCGAGGCCGGCGAAGAACACCTGGGTCTCGTCGAAGGCGAAGTCGTGGCGGGCGAAGACGATGTCGGGCGCGTGCGCTGCCGCCTGCACGAAGAGCCCGGGCAGACTCCAGCGCTCGACGGTCATGCCCTCGTTCACCGGCCAGTCGGGCACCGCGTTCATCGTGCCCCACAGGCTGCCGATGACGTTGTTGATGGCGGGCACATCGGGGTACGCCCCCGACCCGTCGGCCAGCACGGTGATCCGCGCGTCGGGCAGCAGGTCGGATGCCATGCCCGCATACATCGGCGACGGCACCGAGCCGGCGCTCTCGCCGGTCACCAACAGCTCGGTCGCGTTCGGAAAGCGGTACGCCAGCATCCCGAGCGCCGCGGAGGCATTGGCGTAGCCCTTGTGCTGCATCACCAGGCCATCGCCGTAGTCGGTGGTGGCGTTGCCGATGTGCACATCGCCGGTGCAGTACGGCACGTACACCACGCTCCATCCGGCGATGGGATTGTCGGGGTTGGACTCCGACCAGATTCCGTCGCCTGTGCCATTGGCAAGGTCGTCGGGCAGTTGCGCCGTGCGCTTGAACGTGTTGCTCTCTGGCGCGCAGGTGGCGGCGCTGAAGCAGGCACCACCTCCTTCGAGGAAGAACACCACCTTGGTGGGATCGGCCTCGCGGACGTAGAACTCGAACGGTGCGCCGTCGCTGCACATGCAGTCGGAGGGAGCCTCGACGGTTTCCCACGCGCCCTGCGCCGCCACCGTGGTGTCGGATGACGCAGTGGTTTCCGGGACGGGCTCGGTGGTCGCTGCCGGCGAGGTTGCGGTCGTGCTGTTGGCCTCGGTGTCGGCGGTGGAGGCACTGCCACCACACGCAGCGGCCACGACACCAGCCGCCACGACCAGCAGTGCGAGCGCGGTGCGGCGGCGTGCCCGGCGTAGCGGCTGCGCGGAACTGGCGGGAGCGATGCGGGTGGTCATGCGCGCCACGCTAGCGGTGGCACCGCGAAGCACGCCGAGGTGGTGGGGTACGTTGACTGCGTGCTCTGGAACGACCTGATGCAGCACCCCGAGGGTGTCCGGCTCCCGTTTCACCCCGACCTGAAGGTGCCGGCGCTAACCGAGGTGCGCCTCGCCGTACCGCACTCCGAACCCGTCGTCGAGCCCGAGCTCGCGGCGCGCGAGGCGGTGGCGCGTCGTCTTGCTGGCGCGGTGCCCGAGGGTGCCACCGTGGCAGTCGGTGCCGGAAGCCGCGGCCTCACCAACAGGGTCGAACTGCTGCGCGGGGCCATCGCCGGACTGCGCGATGTCGGTGCGCGGCCGTTCGTCGTGCCGGCGATGGGCAGCCACGGCGGCGCCACGGCCGAGGGGCAGGCCGCCATGCTGGCCAGCCTCGGGATCACCGAGGACTCGGTCGGTGCCGAGATTCGCTCGACGATGGACACCGTCGAGGTGGCGCACACGGCAGCGGGAATGCCGCTCTACCTCGACCGCCACGCGGCATCAGCCGACTTCATCTTTCCCGTCAACCGCATCAAGCCGCACACGTGCTTCAAGGGACCGATCGAGAGCGGCATCACCAAGATGGCGGTGGTGGGGTTCGGCAAGCAGCCGGGCGCGGCGCAGATCCATGCGTGCGGGCCGGTTGAGATGCGGAACCGCATCCTCGACGGCATCGTCGCGCTCACGGCCACCGGCAGGGTGCTGGGCGGGCTCGGCTCGATCGAGTCGGCCAGCGGCGAGGTGGTCGAGGTGCACGCGCTCGGCGGCGCCGAGGTCGGTGCCTCCACCGAGCTGCGCCTCACCGATCGCGCACGCGAGCTGGTGCCCCCCCTGCCCTTCGCCCAGATCGACGTGCTCATCGTCGAGAAGGGCGGCAAGGACATCAGCGGCACCACCATCGATCCCAACGTCACCGGCCGCTTCTACGTGCACGGCCTCGACGAGCCGGGCTCGCCCGATGTCAGCACCATCGTGCTGCTCGGGCTCACCGAGATCTCGGCCGGCAATGCGCTCGGCATCGGCTTCGCCGACTTCATCCCGGTCTCGCTGGCCAGCCAGATCGACTGGTACAAGACGTACGTCAACTGCTTCACGGCAGGCATCGCCGGCGTGCGCCGCAGCCGCATGCCGATGGTGCTGCCCACCGACGACGACTGCATCAAGGCAGCACTCAGCATGTGTGGCCGTGCCTTCGACCAGCCCAAGCGGGTAGTGCGCATCCACAGCACGCTGCACCTCACGCGGTGCTGGGTGAGCGATCCGCTGCTGCGCGAGCTGCCGGCTGGCGCCGAGATCGTCACCTGATCCATGGCCGACAGCGCGGTGTCCGGCGACCTGGCCGACAGCCTCCGTGCCGTCGTCGGCCACGAGCACGTGCTGGTCGACGCAGATCTCCGCGCCGGCTACGAGACCGACTGGCTGCGCCAGTGTCATGGCGAGGCACGGTTGGTGGTTCGGCCGGGCTCGGCCGACGAGACTGCCGCAGTGGTGCGTGCCTGCGCTGCCGTCGGCGCAGCGATCGTGCCCCAGGGCGGCAACACCGGACTGGTGGGCGGCAGCGTGCCGCGAGGCGGCGAGGTGCTGCTCAGCACGCGCCGGCTCGACCAGATCGGGCCAGTCGACGAGCGGTCGCGGCAGGTCACCGCCGGTGCCGGCGTCACGATCGAACGCCTGCAGCAGCACGCGCGCGCCGCTGGGCTCGACATGGCCGTCGACTGGGGGGCGCGGGCGTCGGCAACGGTGGGCGGTGCCGTGAGCACGAATGCGGGGGGCTCACGAGTGGTGCGCTTCGGCACGATGCGCAGCCAGGTGATGGGCCTGCAGGCAGTGTTCGCCGACGGCTCGATCGTCGACGACCTGCACGGACTGCCGAAGCAGACGGCTGGCCCGCACCTGCCATCGCTGCTGTGCGGCAGCGAGGGAACGCTCGCGGTCGTCACTGCGGCACGGCTGCGCCTCGTGCCGTGGTACCGCCATGCCGCCGCCGCACTGGTGCCGTGCGAGTCGCTGCTGCACGCGGTGTCGCTGCTGCCGACACTGCGCGCGCTCGAGTCGCTCGATGCCGTCGAGTTGCTGATGCCCGATGCCCTCGACATCGCCTGCCGCCACCTCGGCATACGGCCGCCGCTCGCCCCTGCGTCAGCCGGTGCCTTCGTGATGGTCGACTGCGCCGCATCCAGCGATCCGACCGATGAGCTGGCTGCCCTGCTGCATCGTCTCGATGGCGTGCTGGCCGTCGGTGCGCAGCGCGACGAGCTCTATCGCATCCGCGACCACATCACGATCGCGCTCGGGGCGCTCGGCACGCCGCTGAAGCTCGACGTGGCAGTGCCGGTGCTCGAGCTCGACCGGCTGGTGCGCCGAATCGGCGTTGCGCTCGCCGACCATGCGCCGCGCGCCCGGCTCGTGGTGTTCGGGCACCTCGCCGAGGGAAACCTGCACGTCAACGTGCTCGGGCTCGACGCGCCGGGCGACGAGCCGGCCCGCAGCGCCGTGCGCGCCGCCGTGCTCGAGTCGGCGATCGACCTGGGCGGCACGATCAGCGCCGAGCACGGCATCGGGGTGGCGAAGGTGGACTGGATGGAGCGGCTGCACGGGCCGGCACACCTCGGCGTGCTGCGCGCCGTGAAGGACGCCCTCGACCCGGCCGGGCTGCTCAACCCCGGCGTGCTTCTGCCTCGTCGAGCTGCGCCCGAGTCAGCAGGGCGTGCATAGCAAGACCCTCTGCGGCAAGTGCGGCGCCACGGTCGGCGCTGCGGTCGATGACGCACACGACGTGGGCGACGCGGGCACCGAGGGCCCGCAGTTCGTTGCTGCTGATCACCACCTGGCCGCCGGTGGTGATGACGTCCTCGACCACCGTGACCTGTCGCCCCGCCACGTCGGCACCTTCGGCCAGTTGCGCAGTGCCGTACTTCTTGGCCTCCTTGCGGACGAAGGCGGTGGGCAGCCCGGTGCGCATCGACAGTGCCGTGGCGATGGGGATGCCGCCCATCTCGAGGCCCGCCAGCACCTCGGTGCCAGCTGGCACCAGCGGCAGCATGGCGTCGGCGATCTCGCCGAGCAGGTCGGGCAGCGCCTCGAAGCGGTACTTGTCGAAGTACTCGGTGGCGATCTGGCCCGACCGCAGGGTGAAGGTGCCGGTCAGGCGGCTGACGGCGTTGATGCGATCGGCGAGACGGTCAAGCGACATGGCCGCCATCTTGCCCGATTGGCCGGTCGGCTGTGCTCAGGAGCCGAACGGGCCTCGCCGGCGGCCATGTGGATGTGAAACATGAAACATGAAGTGGCGAGCGAATTCGCTGTTCACGGTGATACGGATAAGGACAAAGAACGGTGCCAATTCACTGACCGATTTGTTCACTAGTGTCGCATGCGATACAAAATAGTGTACTTGACCACGAAAGGGAGATAGCCGTGGCTGCAGCCAAGCAGAGCAAGGCAAAGGGAATGTCAGAGTCGCACAAGGCCGCATTGGCCAAGGGCCGCACCGAAGGCCGGCTGGTCCGCGAGTACCTGGAAGCGCTTCGGGCAAACAAGCCCAAGCGAGGCCGCAAGCGCACGCTTGACACCGTGAAGTCGCAACTCGCCGCCGTGTCGAAGGAGATCATGGAGGCTGATCCGGTTCGCGAATTGCAGCTCGTGCAGCGCCGGATGGACCTGCAGGCTGAGCTCGAGGCGATGAGCACCACCACCGACATGAGGAAGATCGAGTCGGCGTTCGTGAAGGTGGCGCGCAGCTATAGCGAGCGCACGGGTGTCACCTACCACGCCTGGCGCGAGATCGGCGTGCCGCCGGCCGTGCTGAAGTCGGCGGGCATCGGCCGCGGCAGCTGACCTGTCGGCCGCCTGAGCGGCCAGTGGCTACACACCGAGGGCGTCGAGGGCGTCGATGGCGCGGCTGGCGTGCTCGAGGCTCCGCTCGAGGTCGAATGCCTCGTCGAGCGCGTCAGCGCCGATCGTCACCCGGGGATCTGCCTCGAGCAGGGCACGGAACGACACGCGTTCGTCCCACGAACGGCTGGCGAGCTCCTGAACGAGCCGGTAGGCCTCGTCGCGCGACAATCCGCCGCGCACCAGGGCCAGCAGCGCGGGCTGGCTGAACACCAGCCCGAAGCTCGCCCACACGTTCTCGCGCATCCGATCGGCGAACACCTGCAGGCCTTCCAACAGTTGCGTCATCCGCCGCAGCACGTAGAACGCCAGCAGCGCGCTGTCGGGCAGCACGATCCGCTCGACCGAGCTGTGCGAGATGTCGCGCTCGTGCCACAGGGCCACGTCCTGCAGGCCCGCCTGCAGGTTGCCGCGCAGCACGCGGCTGAGGCCGGTGATCGTCTCGGCGCTGATGGGGTTGCGCTTGTGAGGCATAGCGCTCGAGCCCTTCTGGCCCGACTTGAACCCCTCCTGCACCTCGCGTACCTCGGTGCGCTGCAGGTGGCGCAACTCGACGGCCACCATCTCCATCGTGGTGCCGATGCTCGCGCAGGCGTAGAGGAACTGGGCATGGCGGTCGCGGGCGATCACCTGCGTGGCGGGAACCGCGTCGAGGCCCAGTGCCACGGCCACATGGGCCTCGACCGCCGGGTCGACGTTGCTGTAGGTGCCGACCGCGCCGCTGAGCTTGCAGACGGCAACGGCGGCACGCGCCTGGCGGATGCGCTCGATGTCGCGGTGCACCTGCAGTGCCCACAGGGCCACCTTGGCCCCGAAGGTGGTGGGCTCGGCGTGCACTCCGTGCGTGCGGCCGATCATCACCGTGTGGCGGTGCTGTCGAGCCAGTCGAGCCAGCACCTCGAGCAGCAGCGATGCGGTCTCGTCGAGCAGGTCGCAGGCGTCGCGCATCATCCAGCACCAGGCCGTGTCGACGACGTCGCTGCTGGTGAGGCCGTAGTGAATCCACGCCCCGGCCGGCTGCCCGATCGCCTCCTGCACCACATCGACGAATGCCGCCACGTCGTGGTCGGTGCGCCGCTCGCGCTCCTCGACAGCGCTGACAAAGTCGCGATCGACCATCGGCGCCGCAGCGCGGCACCGTGCAGCGTCGGCGGTGGGGATGATGCCCAGTGCGGCGTGTGCCTCGGTGGCGAGCAACTCGATCTCGAGGTACCGCCCGAAGCGCGCCGTGTCGCTGAAGATGGCCAGCATCTCGGGCAGCGCGTAGCGGGGGATCATGACCAGCGCACGTAGCTGTCGCGTTCGGCACCGGTGCCGACGATGCGGATGGGGATGCCGACCTCATGCTCGACGAGCTCGATGAACTGCCGTGCGGCCGGCGGCAGGCCGTCGACCGCGGTGACCGATCTGATGTCGGTGCGCCACCCGGGCAGCACCGCGTACACCGGCTGGCCGTCGGCGTCGTATGACGTGCACACCTTCACCTCGTCAAACGTGTCGAGCACGTCGAGCTTCGTGAGTGCCAGCTCGGTGAGGCTGTTGATGCGCACCGCCTTGCGCAGCATCACCACGTCGAGCCAGCCGGTGCGGCGCCGGCGGCCAGTGACGGTGCCGAACTCGCGGCCGATCTCGACGAGTCGGTCACCGAGCTCGTCGGTGAGCTCGGTGGCGAATGGGCCGCTGCCGACCCTCGTGGCGTATGCCTTGGTGATGCCGACGATGCGGGTGAGGTAGCGCGGCCCGATGCCGGTGCCGACGCACGCACCCCCCGCCGTGGGATTCGACGAGGTGACGAACGGATACGTGCCGTGGTCGAGGTCGAGGAACGTGGCCTGCGCTCCCTCGAGCAGCAGCGCGTGGTCGCGGTCGAGGGCCTCGTGCAGCAACTGCACCGTGTCGCACACGTACGGCGCGAGCCGGGCACCGAGCGCAGCGAACTCGGCGACGACACCATCGACATGCAGGGCCTCTCCGCCGAGTGACGAGATCTCGGCATTGTGCGCGTGGCATTGCGACCTGACCAGGTCGGCGAACGCCGGCGGGTCGAGCACGTCGCCGGCGCGGATGCCGATACGGCGTGCCTTGTCGGCGTACGCCGGCCCGATGCCCTTCAGGGTGGTACCGATCTTCTCGGTGCCGAGGCCCGCCTCGTAGAGGGCGTCGAGTGCCTGGTGCCACGGGAAGATGAGGTGGGCCTGGCTGCTGACCCGAAGTCGTGCGCAGCTGATGCCGCGCCCCTCGAGCGCGTCGATCTCGCGGAACAGGGTGGGCAGGTCGACGACCACGCCGTTGCCGATGACGGGGACGATGTGCGGATACAGCACGCCGCTGGGAATCAACTGCAGGGCGTAGCGCTCGGTGCCCACCACCACGGTGTGCCCGGCGTTGTGGCCACCCTGGTAGCGCACGACGTGGGTGTGGTCGGCGGCGAGCAGGTCGATGACCTTGGCCTTGCCCTCGTCACCCCACTGTGCCCCGACGACGACGGTGACCGGCATGTGCTGCTCCAGGTGATGGTTCCGCAGTCACCCGAAATCGGATGACGGCAAATTCTACCCGGGCATGCTCGCTGAGCGGGGCGTGGTCGGTGAGCCCCGACCGTGTCGAAGTGAGACCGGGCCGTGTCAGACGGCGACGTCGAGCCGGCCGTCGCGCACGTCGACGTGCACGGTGCCGCCGTCGGTCACCTTGCCTTCGAGCACCAGCAGCGCGACGGGATCGCTGACCTGCCGCTGGATGACCCGCTTCAGCGGGCGGGCACCGAATGCCGGGTCGTAGCCTGCTCCGGCGAGGAAGTCGAGGGCAGCCTCGGTGACCACGAGGGCAATGCGCCGGTCGGCCATCCGGTCGCGGAGCAGCTGCACCTGGATGCTGACGATCCGGCGCAGGTCGGATGGCTCGAGGGGCTTGAAGCGGATGATCTCGTCGATGCGGTTGACGAACTCGGGCCGGAAGTACTCGATCGGCTCGCCGGCGAGGTTCGAGGTCATTATCAGCACGGCATTGGTGAAGTCGACGGTACGGCCCTGGCCGTCGGTGAGGCGGCCGTCGTCGAGCACCTGCAGCAGCACGTTGAACACGTCGGGGTGCGCCTTCTCGATCTCGTCGAGCAGCACCACGCTGTAGGGACGGCGGCGCACGGCCTCAGTGAGCTGGCCGCCCTCGTCGTAGCCGACATAGCCGGGGGGCGCGCCGATGAGCCGGCTGACGCTGAACTTCTCCATGTACTCGCCCATGTCGATGCGCACCATGGCGCGCTCGTCGTCGAAGAGGAACTCGGCGACGGCCTTGGCGAGCTCGGTCTTGCCCACCCCGGTGGGGCCGAGGAACATGAACGAGCCGATCGGCCGGTTCGGGTCGCTGAGCCCGGCGCGCGAGCGGCGGATGGCATTCGCCACCGCCTGCACGGCGTCGTGCTGGCCGATCACCCGCTGGTGCAGCAGGTCGTCGAGGTGCACCAGCTTGCTCATCTCGGTCTCCATGAGGCGGCTCACCGGCACGCCGGTCCACTTGCTGACCACCTCGGCGATGTCCTCGCTGTCGACCTCTTCTTTCAGCATCCGCTGGCCACCGGACTGCAGCGCGTCGAGATGGGCCGTGGCGTCGGTGATGCGGCGCTCGAGTTCGGGAATGCGGCCGTAGCGGATCTCGGCCGCGACGTTGAGATCGGTCTCCCGCTCCAGCTGGGTGCGCAGCTGCTCGAGCTCTTCTTTCAGAGAGCGGATCGCGTCGATCGCCTGCTTCTCGTTCTCCCAGTGCTGCTTCATGTCGTGCACCTGCAGGTTCAGCAGGGCCAGCTCGTCGACGATCGTGTCGAGCCGCTCGCGCGAGGCGTCGTCAGTCTCCTTCTCGAGTGCCACCTGCTCGATCTCGAGCTGCAGGATGCGGCGCTGCACGATGTCGATCTCGGTGGGCAGTGAGTCGATCTCGATGCGCAGCTTGCTGGCAGCCTCGTCGACGAGGTCGATCGCCTTGTCGGGCAGGAAGCGGTTGGTGAGGTAGCGGTTGCTGAGCACTGCGGCGGCGATGAGCGCGCTGTCCTGGATGCGCACGCCGTGGTGCACCTCGTAGCGCTCCTTCAGGCCGCGGAGGATGCCGATGGTGTCGTCGACGGTGGGCTCGCCCACGTACACCTGCTGGAAGCGGCGTTCGAGCGCCGGATCCTTCTCGACGTACTTGCGGTACTCGTCGAGGGTGGTGGCGCCGATCATGCGCAGCTCGCCGCGGGCGAGCATCGGCTTGATCATGTTGCCGGCGTCCATCGCGCCCTCGGCGCCGCCGGCACCGACGAGCGTGTGGATCTCGTCGACGAAGGTGATGACGTCGCCCGCTGCGTCGGTGATCTCCTTCAGCACGGCCTTTAGCCGCTCCTCGAACTCGCCGCGGTACTTGGCGCCGGCGAGCATGGCCCCGAGGTCGAGCGAGACGAGCCGCTTGTCGCGCAGGCCCTCGGGCACGTCGCCGTCGGCGATGCGCCGGGCGAGGCCCTCGACGATGGCGGTCTTGCCGACACCCGGCTCGCCGATCAGCACCGGGTTGTTCTTCGTGCGGCGGCTGAGCACCTGGATCACGCGCCGGATTTCGTCGTCGCGGCCGATGACGGGATCGATCTTGCCGTCGCGGGCACGCTGGGTGAGGTCCTGCCCGTACTTCTCGAGGGCGTTGAACTTGTCCTCGGGGTTCTGGCTGGTGACGCGGTGGCTGCCGCGTACCTCCTTCAGCGCCGCCAGCAGCTCCTCGCTGCCGACGCCGAGGCGCTGGTTCATGGCCAGCAGCAGGTGCTCGACCGACAGGTAGTCGTCGCGCAGGTCCTTCTGGTAGCGCTGGGCGTTCTGCAGGGTGTTGTCGAGTTCGCGCGACAGGCGTGGCTCGCCGCCGCCGAAGGCACGGGGCAGCGAGGCAACGGCATCGTCGGCCTTCGAGCGCACGGCGCCGGCGGCGAGGCCGAGGGCGGCGAGCACGTCGGGCACGATCGTTCCCTCCTGGCGGAGGAGTGCGGCCAGTACGTGGTCGGGGGTGAGTTCGGGGTTGTTGAGCGACTTCGCCTGGTCGATGGCCGCGGCGAAGGCCTCGTTGGTCTTCGTGGTCCAGTGCTTTGGGTCGAACGCCATGGCGGCACGATACCGAGTCAGGCAATCATTGCAACAGGAAACTTGATATGAAACGTATCAAGTCTGGGGAGTGACCCGGTCAGGTGCTGGTCGACTCGAGATGGGCCCGCACGGCGCCGTCCGCCACCCAGCCCTTCGAGGTGGCGAAGGCGATCATCCCGTCGAAGCCGGTCTCCCACGCCGCTCGGGCGCCGTCGGGAACCGCCGCCCCAGCGGCACGGCGGAGGGCCTCGATCCCCAGCCAGGCGTGCTCGCCGTCGAGTAGCCCGAGGCCGGCGAGCGCGGCAGCCACCGCTGCGGGGCCGAGGCCGGCTGCAGTGCGAACCGACAGGCTGGTCAGCGTCTCGGGCTCGCGCACCCGAGCACCATCAGACGACACTTCCACATACATAGCGCACCTCCGACTGCGGACGGTACGCGCGCCTCAGCCGGAGACGCCGAACCAGGCGCATGAATCGCCTGGCAGTTCGTCGGGAACCGCGCCGGCTGTCGCCGCCTCGGCCGACGAGATCACCACCGACGACAGGTGTCGTGCAGCCTCGCCCAGCACCGCCATCGACACGGGCCGGTCGCCCGTGTTGAGCGCCACGATCATGCCGCCGCGCCGGTAGGCCACCACGTCGACTGCACCGGACACCGATGCGTCGACGTCGATCCACGACAGCCCCGTCGACTGGTCGATGTCCCTGCGCGCTGCCAGCAGCCGCCGGTAGTAGGCGAGCATCGACGTCGGGTCGACGTCCTGCGCCGACATCGCATAGTTGCCCCAGTCGTCGGGCTGCGGCAGCCAGGGCTCGGCGGGATGCGGCGAGAAGCCGAATGCCGTCGAGCGGTCGGCCGTCCACGGCAGCGGCACGCGACATCCGTCGCGGCCGATCTCGCGGCCGTCGGTCTGGGCGAAGATCGGGTCCTCGCGGCGATCGGCCGGGATGTCGAGCACCTCGGGCAGGCCGAGCTCCTCGCCCTGATAGAGGTACAGCGAGCCGGGAAGGCCGGCGGTGAAGGCGATCATCGCCCGGGCGCGGCGTGCGCCGATGCCGAGGTCGACCTGCGTTCCCGTGTAGACGAGGTTGCTGCCGGTCCAGCTGTCGGGCGACGACGCATCGGCCCGTCCGTATCGAGTGACGGCTCGCTGCACGTCGTGGTTGTTGAGCGTCCACGTCAGCGACGATCCGGCGCCGGTGAGCAGCTCGTAGATGTCGCGCACGGCAGTGCGCAGCAGCGACGCATTCCACGGACTCAGCATCAGGTCGAACCCGAACGACTGGTGGAACTGGTCGTGCTCGACGAACTTCAGCAGCAGGTCGGGCCGTCGTGGCGTGTACGCCTCGCTCACCGTGACGAGCTGGCGGCCGGGGTGCGTGCGCTCGTACTCGTCGACGACTGCCCGCCACTCGCGCCATACATCGTGCGCCGAGTCGACGAACACCGTGTAGGGGTTGTGCGACCACGCATCGGTCTCGGCGACGCCGTCGGGCGGCGGTGGCGCATCGGGAAGGTCGGGGTGCTTTCCCGCCACGGTGACCGCGTCGACGCGGAATCCGTCGACGCCGCGATCGAACCAGAACGTCAGCATCTCTCGGAAGTGACGACGTACGTCGTCGTTGCCCCAGTTCAGGTCGGGCTGTGCCGGGGCGAAGGTGTGCAGGTACCACTGCCCTGGGCGTCCGTCGGGTTCGGTGATGCGCGTCCACGCCGGCCCGCCGAAGACCGACATCCAGTTGTTGGGCGGCTCGCTGCCATCGGTGCCGCGACCGTCGCGGAAGTAGAAGTGCTCGCGCTCGGCACTGCCGGGTGCAGCCTGTAGTGCTGCGACGAACCAGGCGTGCTGCGCGCTGCAGTGGTTCGGCACCACGTCCATCAGCACCCGGATGCCGCGCTGGCGTGCGGCGGCGACAAGGTGATCGAAGGTGTCGAGCGTGCCGTAGGCCGGCTCGATGTCGAAGTAGTCGCTGACGTCGTACCCGTGGTCGAGCTGCGGCGACGGGTAGCACGGGTTCAGCCACACGGCATCGACGCCGAGGCGCTCGAGGTGGTCGAGCCGGTCGATGATGCCCTGCAGGTCGCCCTTGCCGTCGCCGTCCGAGTCGGCAAACGACCGCACGTACAGCTGGTACACGACCGCGTCACGCCACCACGGCCGCTGGCTGGCGTGATGCGGACCGGACACGCGGCGGAGTGTACCGATGGCGGGCGCAGCCGATCCGAGGGCGGGTCGTCCGGCTGGCGTCAGACGGCGCGGATCGGCGCCTGCGGCGGCACCCGCTGCAGCACGGCGCTCGGCACGGGCTGGTCGCCGCCGGCGGTGGCGACGGCCGCACCCGATGACAGTCCACTCGACATCGAGTACATCAACTGTGCGAACTGCGTGCCGGTTGGAGCGAGCGCAACGATGAAGACCGGAAACGCCGTGCCGCCGGAATACGACGTCGAGATGTAGTCGCCAACCATCCGGCCCTGCGTGGTGCTCGGCAGCCAGCTCAGCGACATCGACGTGCCGAGCTGAATCGGGGCCGTCCAAGCGCCACCACCGTTGGCCGACGACACGAAGCCGATACGGAGGCTGCACGTCGACGACGTGCAGTTGGCAGTCGGGTAGTAGTAGTAGGCGAGCGCCAGCTTCGCCGTGCTGCCCGACGTCGCGCTGTCGACCGCAAGTCCCGGGATGAAGTGGTCGACACTGCTGGTGGTGGCGTCGATGGGAATTCTCACCACTCGGCTCCAGGTGACGCCATCGGTCGACGTGGTCATCACGATGTCGTTCGACTTGCAGCCCTTTCGGAACCGGCAGTCCTGCCAGACGACGTACACCTTGCCAGCTGCATCGATCTCGGCCGAGGGCAGCGGTCCGGTGCGCAGTGACCCGGCAACCGTGTGATGGCTGATCGTGGTGATCGTGGTGGTTGCCGACCACGACGCACCGCCGTTGGTCGAGCTGAATGCCAGCAGCGCCGTCTCGTTCGCATTGTCGACCGGCACGATCACCCGGCCACTGGGCTGCACCACGGGCTGTCCGCCGATTCCAGTGGCATTGTTGGCGGGCTTCTTGCGCGATCCCCACGTGAGGCCGCCGTCGGTCGACGTGCTCATGTAGAGGCGGTTGCCGTCGCCGTTGTCGTCCCACTGCGCGTAGCAGTTGCCGTAGTACGGGCTGGTGGAGGTGTTGTCGCAGACGATCCAGTTCTTGTCGGGATTGCCGAGATTGCTGTCGGTGACGAGCACTGGTGCGGTCCACGTGAACCCACCGTCGGTTGACCTGCTGGTGAGCACGCCGGCGCCGCGAACCCCACCGGCCTCCAGCAGCGGCAGCGACGAGATCATCCACACACCGTGCTTGGCGTCGTAGGCGACAACGGGATCGCTGACGCGGTCGTACGGATTGGCGGCGTTCTGGTGCTTGGTGATGCCCGGCAGGCAGCCGTTCGTCCATGTGCTGCCGCTGTTGGACGAGGTCGAAAAGCAGATGTTCGACGCGCCGCCGTTCGTGAAGCGTCCTGTCTGGGCGGCGGTGACGATCGTGCTGCCGTACGCGAACGAGTCGGGCTCCACTTGGGTGGCGTGCTGGCTCGAGGTGTTGGTGTACGGGTCGGCCCCGATGGCGACGGCTGTAGGGGCTGCGGCGTCGCCGATCGCTGCTCCGGAGGCGGTGGTGGCGGCGACGAGCAGCACCAGGGCGCCGCCGATCCGCCGGCCGTGGCGGTGCCGAGGAAGCGGGCGGGTGGCGACAGGGGTTGGAGTGGGCACGAAGATTCCTTCGGTCGGTGCGGGTCGGCCGTGGTCGACCCTAGGCGCGGACGCGAGTCGCCGGGTCCGACGTGTGGTCGGACCAGTCGGTCCCACCTTGCCTTTGTAAGGACAAAGTGTCACGCTATTGGGGATTTGTCAGCACAAAGGAGCAGCGGTGGACGAGGCACTGTTCGGGGCGCGAAATGCTCGAGGTGAATGGACCCCGACGCGTCGTGCGAGCTACGGGCCCCTGCTGGCGTGGCCTACCAAGCCGCTGCGCATCGCCAGGTGGTTCGTCGGCTTCCCCGGCTACCTGTTCCCGTGGAACGCGCTCTACTTGGCGGTCGCCGCAGTGGCGTACGCCGTGGCGACGCCCAGCCGGGAGTCGATGACATCGTTCGGCGTTGGCTGGATCGCCGTAGTGCTCGTGCGCAACCTGCTCATTACGCTCGGCTGGTACGGGCTGTTCCACGCCGTGCTCTACATGCGGCGCACCCAGGACACTCGCTTCAAGTACAACGCGCGCTGGCCTCGCGAGAGCGAGCGCTTCGTGTTCGGCAGCCAGACCCGCGAGAACATGTTCCTCACGCTGGCGGTGGGAGTGCCGATCTGGACGGCGTGGGAGGCCGTCACGCTGTGGCTGTTCGCCAACGGCCACATCCCGTGGATGACGTGGGCCGACAACTCCGTCTGGATCGTGGCGCTGTTCCTGCTGACTCCGCTTTGGCGCGAGGTGCACTTCTACGCGATCCATCGCCTCATCCACGTGCCGTGGATCTATCAGCGGGTGCACGCCCTGCATCACAAGAACACCAATCCCGGCCCGTGGTCGGGGATGTCGAT